>NZ_JBIVIF010000015.1:0-130649 GCF_044749595.1 Pseudomonas sp. NPDC089392 | reverse complement strand
CCCCCCCCCCCCCCCCCCCCCCCCCCCCCCCCCCCCCCCCCCCCCCCCCCCCCCCCCCCCCCCCCCCCCCCCCCCCCCCCCCCCCGCTCCTACAAGGCCTATGCTTGCCTATTTCTCCAAGAAATAATCAGTTTTCTCCCGTTGCGCGTAGGCCGTTTCTGAAATAGCTTCCAACCGCCTTTGCGCCATTGCGTTGGTTTTCCGGGCGGCCTAGTCTGGCTCTGTCGTTGCCCAAGCAGCGACCGGGCCTGTAAGTCCGATCAGGAAACGAATGTTGTTCACCGTAAGCCAATGGCACGCCATTGGGCTCGCTTGATGGTGGCTGCGTGCGGGAGGTTTTCGAACCTGCCGGTTTTCGTTCTCTATCCGGTCTTGCAGACCCGTACGTGACCGCCACCCATCACACTGCAAGTCATGAGTGCGGCTCTTTTGAACCTACAGAGAGCTAAAGCATGCTGAAAATTGTCCCCGATCCACCCCACGATCCCCCTTTTCTTGAAGACAACCCGATGCAGGGGCAGATGCCTGTTGTAAGGCTTCGTTGATATGTCGCCTGGGCGGGCCCTTTCGCGGGTAAACCCGCTCCTACACACGGTCATCACATGGCAGGGCCAGCGGTGGTCGTTGTAGGAGCGGGTTTACCCGCGAAGAGGCCGGCCCAGGCAGTCGAGAAATTCGAGGGGATTGAACAATGACAACAGAAGACACCCAGTTCGCCGTCGGCAAGACCACGTTCTATCAAGGCGAAAATTGCACCCACCCGTTGTTCCGCATCGAGCCCGGTATCCCGTGCCGGGACGCCCGCGAGCAGTCTTCGGAGTTGATGGGGTATGTGCGCGAATTGACCATAACCGGGTTGATGGATGAGAAGCCGATGATCATCTGGGCTGCCCATTACCTGAGTGCGATGGCCAAGGCGCTGATGGATGATGCTGAGTTGGGGATGAAGCAGTGAGGGGTTGGCTTCAGGTTGCATGAAGGCTGCCAGGTGTTCGCCGCAGCAGTTTCTGCGCCTGTGAAATCGAGCGCCGAAGCGTTCGCCTCGACACATACAGCGCCTGCGAGATCGAGCGCCGCCCGCGCGGCGCTTCGCGGCTAAAGCCGCTCCTACGTTTGTTTCGGGCCAATTATTCCTGTGGGTTTTGCGCGCGAACGTCTTGGCGCCCGCCACGATATCGCGTCGTAAAAACAAGGCGGTCGCGCGCGTCCGGCACAGGCAATACTGGCCCGAAACAAACGTAGGAGCGGCTTTAGCCGCGAAGCGCCGCGCGGGCGGCGCTCGATCTCATAGGCGCTGAAAATGTTGCGGTGAACACCTGGCAACCCCACCGCAACCCCACCGCAACCCCACCGCAACCCCACCGCAACCCCACCACAACCCCCAAGCCAGCCATCCGGCACCCCCGCCCACCCAACCGTCGCCCCACCCACCAATCCCCACGAATCCAGTCGGATTTGGTCAAAATTTGTGCTATATTCCGCGCCCGCGATTTCCCTGTACACCAGAACCGGTCACTGACATGCAAGCAGCCAAACCACTCTACGACTATCCCAAGTACTGGGCCGAATGCTTCGGGCCAGCACCTTTCCTGCCAATGAGCAGGGAGGAGATGGATCTGCTCGGCTGGGATTCCTGCGACATCATCATCGTGACCGGGGACGCCTACGTCGACCACGCGTCGTTCGGCATGGCCATCATCGGCCGTTTGCTGGAAGCCCAGGGCTTCCGCGTGGGCATCATCGCCCAGCCGAACTGGCAGTCCAAAGACGACTTCATGAAGCTCGGCGAGCCGAACCTGTTCTTCGGTGTGGCCGCGGGCAACATGGACTCGATGATCAACCGCTACACCGCGGACAAGAAGATCCGTTCCGACGACGCCTATACCCCGGGTGGCTTGGCCGGCAAGCGCCCGGACCGTGCCAGCCTGGTGTACAGCCAGCGCTGCAAGGAAGCCTACAAGCACGTGCCGATCGTGCTGGGTGGCATCGAGGCTTCGCTGCGCCGTATCGCTCACTACGATTACTGGCAGGACAAGGTCCGTCACTCGATCCTGATCGACGCCAGCGCCGATATCCTGCTGTACGGCAACGCCGAGCGGGCCATCGTCGAGGTCGCGCAGCGCATGTCCCAGGGCGAGAAAATCGAGCACATCACCGATGTGCGTGGCACCGCGTTCATTCGCCGTGACACGCCAGCGGACTGGTTCGAGATCGACTCCACCCGCATCGACCGCCCGGGCCGCGTCGACAAGATCATCAACCCGTACGTGAACACCCAGGACACCCAGGCCTGCGCCATCGAGCAAGCCAAGGGCGACCAGGAAGACCCGAACGAAGCCAAGGTCGTGCAGATTCTCGACAGCCCGCGCATGACCCGCGACAAGTCGGTCATCCGCTTGCCGTCGTTCGAAAAGGTGCGTAACGACCCGGTGCTCTACGCTCACGCCAACCGCGTGCTGCACCTGGAAACCAACCCGGGCAACGCCCGCGCGCTGGTGCAGAAGCACGGCGAAGTGGACGTGTGGTTCAACCCGCCACCCATCCCGATGACCACCGAGGAAATGGACTACGTGTTCGGCATGCCCTACGCGCGTATTCCGCACCCGGCGTATGGCAAGGAGCGCATCCCGGCCTACGAGATGATCCGTTTCTCTGTGAACATCATGCGTGGCTGCTTCGGTGGCTGCACCTTCTGCTCGATCACCGAGCACGAAGGCCGCATCATCCAGAACCGCTCGCACGAGTCGATCCTGCACGAAATCGAAGAGATGCGTGACAAGGTGCCGGGCTTCACCGGCGTGGTTTCCGACCTTGGCGGGCCAACCGCCAACATGTACCGCATCGCCTGCAAGAGCCACGAAATCGAGAAGCACTGCCGCAAGCCGTCGTGCGTGTTCCCGGGTATCTGTGAAAACCTCAACACCGACCACAGCTCGCTGATCGAGTTGTACCGCAAGGCCCGTGCCTTGCCGGGTGTGAAGAAGATCCTGATTGCCTCGGGCCTGCGCTACGACCTGGCCGTGGAATCACCGGAGTACGTCAAGGAGCTGGTCACCCACCACGTTGGCGGCTACCTGAAGATTGCCCCGGAGCACACCGAGCGTGGCCCGCTGGACAAGATGATGAAGCCGGGTATCGGCACCTACGACCGCTTCAAGCGCATGTTCGAGAAGTTCTCGAAAGAGGCGGGCAAGGAGCAGTACCTGATCCCGTACTTCATCGCTGCGCACCCGGGCACCACCGACGAAGACATGATGAACCTGGCCCTCTGGCTGAAGGGCAACGGCTTCCGTGCCGACCAGGTGCAGGCGTTCTACCCGTCGCCAATGGCCTCGGCCACGGCCATGTACCACTCGGGCAAGAACCCGCTGCGCAAGGTGACCTACAAGAGCGAAGGGGTGGAGATCGTCAAGAGCGAAGAGCAGCGCCGCCTGCACAAGGCGTTCTTGCGTTACCACGACCCGAAGGGCTGGCCGATGCTGCGTGAAGCGCTGGAGCGCATGGGCCGTGCCGACCTGATCGGGCCGGGCAAGCACCAGCTGATCCCGCTGCACCAGCCGCAGACCGATACCTACCAGAGCGCGCGTCGCAAGAACTCGACACCGGCGGGTAGCCACAAGGTGGGCAAGGAGCAGAAGATCCTGACCCAGCACACCGGCCTGCCGCCGCGTGCAAGCGATGGCAGCAAGCCGTGGGACAAGCGTGAGAAGGCCAAGGCGGATGCGTTTGCGCGTAACCAGCAGGCGGCCAAGGAGCGCAAGGAAGCGGCCAAGGGTGGTGGCGGCAAGGGCAAGAAGCCACGTCAGCCAGTTATTCCGCGTTAATCCAGGCCTTGCACAGAACCCTGTGGGAGCGGGTTTACCCGCGAATGCGTCAGTAGACCTACCATCGCATTCGCGGGTGAACCCGCTCCCACAGGTTAGGTGTCAGGCCAATCAAACGAGATCAACCGAGGTCAGTCGGGTTTCTTGTCGACCCACTTCGGCGCCACTGGCGCGACAAAGTTGTCCATCCCGTCCAGCAGCTGATCCGGCTGCTGCCCCAGCAGCAACATCGCCCGGTGCTGCGGGCGCACAAAGCCTTCTTCGACGATATGGTCGAGGAACCCGCCCAGCTTGTCGTAGAAACCATTCACATCGAGCAGCCCCAGCGGCTTGGCGTGATAGCCCAGCTGCCCCCAGGTCCACACCTCGAACAACTCCTCCAGCGTACCCAGCCCACCCGGCAAGGCGATGAAGGCATCGCTCAGCTCGGCCATGCGGGCCTTGCGCGCATGCATGCCATCCACCACTTCCAGCCGCGTCAGGCCTTTGTGGCCGACTTCAGCGTCCAGCAGGCTCTGCGGAATGATCCCGACCACTTCGCCACCAGCCGCCATGGCCGCGTCGGCTACCACACCCATCAAGCCGACCGCGCCACCGCCATACACCAGGGTCAAACCACGGCGGGCGATGGCCTGGCCGAGCGCGATGGCCGCTTCACGGTAGGCAGGGTTGGCGCCGATGCTGGCACCACAGAACACACAAACGGAACGTACGGGCATTGCTCATCTCCTGTGACTCAGGCAGATAGGGTAAGGCCCGTGGCCTACAGTTCCAAGACGGGCTTCACTCCGGGCGGGAGAATTCGCAGATAGCGCCCGTGGCACCTTGGGCATAAGCAGCAAGCAGGCTGTTCAGGAAACTGGAGATGGGCATTTGGTATTGCTCCTAAATGAGAGGTTGTCCCATCGTCCAATAAAAGGGCATGATGTGCCCTTAGATTGGTTGTATACAATCCATTGAACAATTCTACTGGCTGGCCTCTTGACACCCCCTTGACCCATATCAGCAAGGGGCTGAACGGTTTCAGGCAGTCTCGCAATTGATAAAACCCTGCCAAGGAGATTCATGATGTTTGCGAAAGCTGTAGCGGTATCCCTGCTGACCCTCGCCAGCGCTTCTGTCTTCGCCGCCGAGTGCTCGGTGACTGTCGAGTCGACCGATCAGATGTCGTACACCACGAAAGAATTCACGGTCGACAAGAGCTGCAAGGAGTTCACCGTCAAACTGACCCACTCCGGCAACCTGCCGAAGAATGTCATGGGCCACAACCTGGTGATCAGCAAGACCGCCGACATGCAAGGCATTGCCACCGAAGGCATGAGCCAGGGCATCGATAAGGGCTACCTGAAGGAAGATAACCCCAACATCATCGCCCATACCGCGATGATCGGTGCACCGGAAAAAGAAACCGAGGTGAAGTTCGACACTTCCAAGCTGGAAGCCGGTGGCGACTACAGCTTCTTCTGCACCTTCCCGGGCCACATCTCGATGATGAAGGGCAAGGTCATCGTCAAATAATCAAAGCCTGACGCCGAACCCTGTAGGAGCGGGTTTACCCGCGAATGCGGTGGTAGATTCACCATCGCATTCGCGGGTAAACCCGCTCCTACAGGTCTTTCTACAGCCTGATCAAGGGGCGAACGGCAGTTCGCGCTTGTGCTGGGTCTTGCGGTAGGTGGCGACGATGATGTCGAACGCTGCCTGGTCAACCGCCTGCCCATGCAGGAAGGCATCGATCTGCTGGTAAGTCACGCCATGCGACGCTTCGTCCGGCTTGCCCGGCTCCAGGTCTTCCAGGTCCGCAGTCGGCACCTTCTCCACCAGTGACTCCGGCGCACCAAAGCTGCGCGCAATCGCCCGTACCTGGTTTTTCACCAGCCCGCTCAGCGGCGCCAGGTCGCAGGCACCATCGCCAAACTTGGTAAAGAAGCCCATCACCGCCTCGGCGGCGTGGTCGGTACCGATCACCAGGCCCGCGCGGGCGCCGGCGATGGTGTACTGGGCGACCATGCGGGTACGTGCCTTGACGTTGCCAACCACGAAGTCCACCAGCGTTGGCGAGCCGTTCTTCAGCTCCACCACTTCAGCCGCCAAGGCCCGCACTGCCGGGGCGATATCCACGGTATGCACTTCATCGGCCTTGATCACGTCCAGGCACGCCTGGGCGTCATGCTCGTCATGCTGCACCTGATAAGGCAGGCGCACGGCGATGAAGGTGTAGGCCTTGTCGCCGGTTTCGGCGCGCAACTCGTTGACGGCGCGCTGGGCGAGCAGGGCGGCGGTCAGCGAGTCGACGCCGCCGCTGATGCCCAGCACCAGGGTCTTGAGCCGGGCATTGGCCAGGCAGTCCTTGATGAACGCCACGCGTCGGGCAACTTCGGCCTCAAGCGCTGCAGCGTCGGCGAACGGCGGCTGTACCTTCAGCGCCTGGGCAATCTCTTGCTGAACCGCTTGCATGGGTTACTCCTTGCTGGGGACTTTGAATACGTGGCGCATGTAGGCGACGAAGTTCTCGTCGCGGCATTGGGTCTTGGCGGCTTCATCGGAGATCTTGGCCACTGGCGCGCCGTTGCAGTCGGTCATTTTAAGCACGATGCTCATCGGCGCCACGCCCAGGATGTCACAGGTCAGGTTGGTGCCAATGCCAAAACTGACGTTGATGCGACCGCGCAGGGCACGGAAGATTTCCAGCGAGCGGGTCAGGTTGAGGCCGTCGGAAAACACCAGGGTCTTGGTCATCGGATCGATACCCAGTTTCTGGTAGTGGGCAATGGCCTTTTCCGCCCAGGCTACTGGCTCGCCCGAGTCATGGCGCAGGCCGTCGAACAGCTTGGCGAAGTACAGGTCGAAATCGCTGAGGAAGGCATCCATGGTGATGCAGTCGGTCAGGGCGATGCCGAGCAGGCCGCGGTACTCGCGCACCCAGCAGTCCAGCGCGGCGATCTGGCTGTCGATCAAGCGCGGGCCGAGCTGCTGGTGGGCCATGATCCACTCGTGGGCCATGGTGCCCAGCGGCTTGATATCCAGTTTCCATGCCAGGTCAACGTTGCTGGTGCCGACAAAACGGCCCGGGAAGTCGTCGCGCAGCACCTGCACAACCTCTTCCTGCACGCGGCTGGAGAAGCGCCGGCGGGTGCCGAAGTCGGCTACCTGCAGTTCGGCCAGTTCGTCGTCGCTGGCATGCGCGCGCAGCCAGTCGAACTTGCGGTACAGCTGGTCGCGCGCTTCGGCCAGGCGCATGCGTGGGTGCAGGTGGCGGTTGCGCACTTCGCTGATGATGGCCAGCAACGGCACTTCGAACAGGATCACATGCAGCCACGGGCCTTTCAGGCGCAGGAACAGCTGGTCGTTTTCAATGCCGATGCGCACGTAGCGCAGGTTGAAGCGGAACAGGCGCAGAAAGCGCAGGAAGTCGGGCTTGAGGAAGCTGATGCGTTCGAGGAAGGCCAGCTGGCCATCATCCAGGGTGAGGTCGCTGAGCAGTTCGAGCTGGTTGCGGATCTCGCCGAGGTAGGGGCGCAGGTCCTCGCCATTGCGGCAGCGGAATTCCCATTCGACGTCGGCGTCCGGGTAGTTGTGCAGCACGCCCTGCATCATGGTGAGTTTGTAGAAGTCGGTGTCGAGCAGGTTGTGCACGATGCGCTCGGCGAATGCGCTCTCGCTCATCAATGGGGCTCCGGAAGCGGCGAATGGCCGATATTGTGCCAGCCTTTTCGGCCTTGTTGTGTCTGGGTTGGCCTCTTCGCGGGTGAACCCGCTCCCACAGAGACCGCGTAACTGCCAAAACCGCGTGTTTTTCCGTGCACCAGCTAGCCTTGAAACGGTGCCGCCTGTAGCAGTCGCGCACCAGCGGTGTGCACTTCGGTGACGTCGGCTGTTACAGGGCGGTTGCACGTAAACACTTGTCAGGGTTGCAATGATGGCACTTGGCGGTTGCTCCTTGTCTGTACGTGTGGTGGCGCCTGCCGCATGGCAGACGGTTGCACGCTCAATAAAGAAAAGGCCGTCGGTCGCCTGCAGGCACCCCTCACCGTGTGTTTTCCCGGAAGACAAAACCTATGGCACGGCCCTTGCTCTGAGCACAGGGCTGAGAAGTTGTAGTGCCAACCAAAAAAAAACTCTAGGAGCACCACCTCATGTCGCAGACGTTTTACAAGAAAGGTTTCCTGGCTCTGGCCGTAGCTACGGCACTGGGTGTTTCTTCGTATGTTCAGGCCGACGTCAAGATCGGTGTAGCGGGCCCCATGACCGGGGCAAACGCAGCGTTTGGCGAGCAGTACATGAAAGGTGCGCAGGCAGCGGCCGACAAGATCAACGCCGCCGGTGGCGTCAACGGCGAGAAAATCGTCCTGGTCAAAGGCGATGACGCGTGCGAGCCAAAGCAGGCCGTGGCCGTGGCCAACCGCCTGGTCGACCAGGACAAGGTGATCGGTGTGGTCGGCCACTTCTGTTCCTCCAACACCATCCCGGCCTCCGAGGTGTATGACGAGGCTGGCGTGATCGCCATTACCCCAGGCTCCACCAACCCGCAGGTTACCGAGCGCGGCCTGAGCGCCATGTTCCGCATGTGCGGCCGTGACGACCAACAGGGCATCGTTGCCGGCGACTACATCGTCGACGTGCTAAAGGGCAAGAAAGTTGCCGTGCTGCACGACAAAGACACCTATGGCCAAGGCCTGGCTGATGCGACCAAGGCACAGCTGGAGAAGCGTGGCGTCAAGCCGGTGCTGTACGAAGGCCTGACCCGTGGCGAGAAAGACTTCAGCGCCGTGGTCACCAAGATCCGCTCCACCGGTGCCGACGTGGTCTACTTCGGCGGCCTGCACCCGGAAGCCGGCCCGCTGGTACGCCAGCTGCGCGAGCAGGGCCTGAAGGACGTCAAGTTCATGTCCGATGACGGCATCGTTACCGACGAACTGGTGTCCACCGCTGGCGGCGCGCAGTACGTCGATGGCGTTTACATGACCTTCGGTGCCGACCCGCGCCTGCTGCCAGACAGCAAGGCGGTGGTAGAGGAGTTCCGCAAGGCCGGTACCGAACCTGAAGGCTACACCCTGTACGCCTACGCCTCGCTGCAGGCCTTGGCCGCCGCGTTCAACGGCGCCAAGACGAACAAGGGCGAAGACGCCGCCAAGTGGCTCAAGGCCAACCCGGTCAAGACCGTCATGGGCGAGAAGAAGTGGGACAGCAAGGGTGACCTGACCGTGTCCGACTACGTGGTCTACCAGTGGGACAAGACCGGCAAGTACCACCAGCTGGATAAACAAAAATAATAACGGCCGCCAGCCCGGGTGCACATGCTTCCGGGCCAACGCCCCGCGGTACCTGTCTTTATTCGGAGATCTGCACGGCTGCGCTGCTGGGGCCGCTTCATCCGTGGTCTTTCGTGGTCGGCATTCGTGCAGTCTCGCTCAGGTGAGATTGCGTTATGGATGGTATTTTCCTGCAGCAACTGGTCAACGGCCTGACCCTCGGGTCGGTCTATGGCCTGATCGCCATCGGCTACACAATGGTCTATGGCATTATCGGCATGATCAACTTCGCGCACGGCGAGGTGTACATGATCTCCGCGTACCTCGCGGCGATCAGCCTGGCATTGCTGGCTTACTTCGGTGTCGAGTCGTTCCCCCTGCTGATGCTGGGCACTCTGTTGTTCACCATCGTCGTCACCGGTGTGTACGGCTTCACCATCGAGCGCATCGCCTACAAACCCCTGCGCAACTCCACCCGCCTGGCACCGCTGATCAGCGCCATCGGCATTTCGCTGATCCTGCAGAACTACGCGCAGATCAGCCAGGGCGCACGCCAGCAAGGCGTACCCACCCTGCTTGAAGGCGCCATGCGCGTCGAAGTCGGCACCGGCTTCGTGCAACTGACCTACACCAAGATCTTCATCCTGGTGGCAGCCTTTGTCGGCATGGGCCTGCTCACCTACGTGATCAAGTACACCAAGCTCGGCCGCATGTGCCGTGCTACCCAGCAAGACCGCAAGATGGCCTCGATCCTGGGTATCAACACCGACCGGGTGATCTCCTACGTGTTCGTCATCGGTGCGGTGATGGCAGCGCTGGCCGGCGTGCTGATTACCATGAACTACGGCACTTTCGACTTCTACGCTGGCTTCATCATCGGCATCAAGGCGTTCACCGCCGCGGTGCTGGGTGGTATCGGCTCGCTGCCTGGCGCCATGCTCGGCGGGATCATCCTGGGCATTTCCGAGTCGCTGTTCTCTGGCCTGATCAACTCCGACTACAAGGACGTGTTCAGCTTCTCGCTGCTGGTGATGATCCTTATCTTCCGCCCACAAGGCCTGCTGGGTCGCCCGCTCGTGGCTAAGGTGTGAACATGTCCGTTGCCAAAACTGCCGCTGTAAGCGAAACCAACAAGGGTTTCGACCTTAAACGCAGCCTGCTGGAGACCATCGTCGCCGGCCTGCTGGCCCTCATTGTGTTTGGCCCGGTCGTCGGCGTGGTGCTCGACGGCTACACCTTCAACGCCGAACCGCGCCGGGTTGCCTGGCTGGTGGGTGGGGTAATGCTTGGGCGTTTCCTGCTCAGCCTCTACCTGCAGACCGCTGCCGGGCGGCGCATGCTCGAAGGTTTCGACAGTGGTGGCTCGGGCGTGCATGTGCGTGCGCCGAACTACGTGTCGCGCCTGCGCTACATCATTCCGGCGCTGGTGGTTATTGCCAT
Organism: Pseudomonas sp. NPDC089392; assembly: GCF_044749595.1. Lineage (NCBI taxonomy): Bacteria > Pseudomonadati > Pseudomonadota > Gammaproteobacteria > Pseudomonadales > Pseudomonadaceae > Pseudomonas > Pseudomonas sp. NPDC089392. The sequence continues at coordinate 120,133 of NZ_JBIVIF010000015.1, read as the reverse complement.
TGTTTTCCCGATCTTCGCCAACAAGTACCTGCTGACCGTGGTTATCCTCGGCCTGATCTACGTGCTGCTGGGCCTGGGCCTGAACATTGTGGTTGGCCTGGCTGGCCTGCTCGACCTGGGCTACGTGGCGTTCTACGCCATCGGTGCCTATGGCCTGGCGCTGGGTTACCAATACCTCGGCCTGGGCTTCTGGAGCGTGCTGCCACTGGCGGCCATCGCCGCGGCGCTGGCGGGGTGCATCCTCGGTTTCCCGGTGCTACGGATGCACGGTGACTACCTGGCGATCGTGACCCTGGGCTTTGGTGAAATCATCCGCCTGGTGCTGAACAACTGGCTGTCGTTCACTGGCGGCCCCAATGGCATGCCGGCGCCGTCGCCCACCTTCTTCGGCCTTGAATTCGGCCGCCGGGCCAAGGATGGCGGGGTGCCGATCCACGAGTTCTTCGGCTTCGATTACAACGCCAACCTCAAGTTCGTGTTCATCTACGCGGTGCTGTTCATCGTTGTGCTGGCCGTGCTGTACATCAAGCACCGCCTGACCCGCATGCCGGTCGGCCGGGCCTGGGAAGCACTGCGCGAAGACGAAATCGCTTGCCGCTCGATGGGCCTGAACCACGTGCTGGTCAAGCTTTCAGCGTTCACCCTGGGTGCCTCCACTGCCGGCCTGGCCGGGGTGTTCTTTGCCACCTACCAAGGCTTCGTCAACCCGTCGTCGTTCACCTTCTTCGAGTCGGCGCTGATCCTCGCCATCGTCGTATTGGGTGGCATGGGTTCGACCGTGGGCGTGGTCATCGCCGCATTCGTGCTGACCGTGGCGCCAGAGCTGCTGCGCAGCTTCTCCGAATACCGGGTGCTGCTGTTCGGCGTGCTGATGGTGCTGATGATGATCTGGCGACCGCGTGGGCTGATCCGCATCAGCCGTACCGGTGTGACCCCGCGTAAAGGAGTGGCGCCATGAGCGACGATATCATTCTCTCGGTCGACAACCTGATGATGCAGTTTGGTGGCATCAAGGCGCTCAGCGATGTCAGCCTGAAGGTCCGGCGTAACCAGATCTTCGCCCTGATCGGCCCCAACGGCGCCGGCAAAACCACCGTGTTCAACTGCCTGACCGGCTTCTACAAGGCCAGCGGCGGGCGCATTGAACTGAACGTGCGCGGCAGCCACACCAACGTTATCCAGCTGCTCGGCGAACGCTTCCAGGCCGCCGACTTCGTGTCGCCGGCGCGCTTTGCCAACCGCATGTACTACAAGATGTTCGGCGGTACCCACCTGGTCAACCGCGCCGGCCTGGCGCGCACCTTCCAGAACATTCGCCTGTTCAAGGAAATGTCGGTGGTGGAGAACCTGCTGGTGGCCCAGCACATGTGGGTCAACCGCAACCTGCTGGCCGGGGTGCTCAACACCAAGGCCTACCGCAAGGCCGAAAGCGATGCGCTGGACCACGCCTTCTACTGGCTGGAAGTGGTCGACCTGGTCGACTGCGCCAACCGCCTGGCCGGTGAGCTGTCGTACGGCCAGCAGCGCCGCCTGGAAATAGCCCGGGCCATGTGCACGCGGCCGAAGATCATCTGCCTGGACGAACCGGCGGCGGGCCTGAACCCGCAGGAAACCGAGGCGCTTAGCCGCATGATCCGCGTGCTGCGTGACGAGCACGACATCACCGTGGTGCTGATCGAGCACGACATGGGCATGGTCATGAGCATTTCCGACCATATCGTGGTGCTGGACCACGGCAACGTGATTGCCGAAGGCGCGCCGCAGGACATCCGCCACAACCCGACGGTGATCGCTGCCTACCTGGGTGCAGACGAAGAGGAACTGGTATGAGTGCACCCATTCTCGAACTGAAGGACCTGGACGTGTTCTACGGCCCGATCCAGGCGCTGAAAAAGGTTTCGATGCACATCAACGAAGGCGAGACGGTCAGCCTGATCGGCGCCAACGGTGCCGGCAAGTCGACCCTGCTGATGTCGATCTTCGGCCAGCCGCGGGCGGCCTCCGGGCACATCGTGTACCGCGGCACCGACATCACCCGCAAGTCGTCGCACTACATCGCTTCCAACGGCATCGCCCAGTCGCCGGAAGGGCGCCGGGTGTTCCCCGACATGACCGTCGAGGAAAACCTGATGATGGGCACCATCCCCATCGGCGACAAGCATGCCGACGAAGACATGCAGCGAATGTACGAGCTGTTCCCGCGCTTGAAGGAGCGGCGTAACCAGCGGGCCATGACCATGTCCGGTGGCGAGCAGCAAATGCTGGCTATTGCCCGGGCGCTGATGAGCCGGCCGAAGTTGCTGTTGCTGGACGAGCCATCGCTGGGGCTGGCGCCGATTGTGGTGAAGCAGATCTTCTCGACCCTGCGTGAGCTGGCCAAGACCGGCATGACCATCTTTTTGGTGGAGCAGAACGCCAACCATGCGCTGAAGCTGTCGGACCGGGCCTATGTGATGGTCAACGGGCAGATTCGCATGACCGGGACCGGGCAGGAGTTGTTGGTCAACGAGGAAGTGCGTAACGCCTATCTTGGCGGGCACTGAGTTGTAGTCGGGGCTGCAAAGCAGCCCCATTCCCAATGTGGACAACTTGTCGCGCACCTATCTCCATACACATCACCATCCCCACACAAGCCCTTGTTTCCACAGGCCAGATCTTTTCCACGGATAATGTGGAACCGCCTGTGGAAAACATGGTGGCATCTCTCTCAAGCCCTTTGGTATCAAGCCCTGCAGAGTTGCGATCATTTTTTGATCACGTCCCCCTTGTGGATGATTTTCTCAAGCTTTTCAGTACACTGCATGCACTTGAAGGCTAGCGCATTTCCTGTGGATAACTCTGTGTAAAAACCTTGGACAGACCGCTACAGGCGGCATGCTTGAAAGCCTTGCGCCATCACCGAAAAGATATCCACCGACCACGCGTCGCTGAAAGGGTTCCGCACGGTGGGCAAGTTGCCCCCAATCCGTGGGGAAAGCCCTGTGGATAACATGCGCATAGCTGGCGCCGAGCCCTCTGCTGCAAGGGTTTGGCGCATATGAACAAAAAATGAACAGCGCCCTGTACGGCTTGCTGACAGCGCCCGGCGCGGGCATGCTGCAAAGCTGCCATGACAACCTACCGTGAGGAACAGAGCATGACGTCCACCGTATTCATCACTGGCGCAACTTCCGGTTTCGGCGAAGCCACCGCCCGCCGCTTCGCCGAAGCCGGCTGGAAGCTGGTACTCACCGGCCGCCGCAAGGAGCGCCTGGACGCCCTGTGCGCCGAGCTGTCGGCCAAGACCGAAGTGCACGGCCTGGTGCTCGACGTGCGTGACCGCAAGGCCATGGAGCAGGCCATCGCCAGCTTGCCGGCCGGCTTCGAAAAGATTCGTGGCCTGGTCAACAACGCCGGCCTCGCGCTGGGTGTGGATGCGGCGCAGAACTGCAGCCTGGACGACTGGGAAACCATGGTCGACACCAACATCAAGGGCCTGATGTACACCACCCGCCTGCTGCTGCCACGCTTGATCGCCCACGGCCGTGGGGCGTCGATCCTCAACGTCGGCTCCGTGGCGGGCAACTACCCGTACCCGGGCAGCAACGTGTATGGCGGCACCAAGGCCTTCGTCGGCCAGTTCTCGCTGAGCCTGCGCTGCGACCTGCGCGGCACTGGCGTGCGGGTGAGCAACATCGAGCCGGGCCTGTGCGAGAGCGAGTTCTCGCTGGTGCGCTTCGGCGGTGACCAGGCCAAGTACGACGCCACCTACGCGGGCGCCGAGCCGATCCAGCCGCAGGACATTGCCGAGACCATCTTCTGGATCCTCAACCAGCCGGCGCACATCAACATCAACAGCCTGGAGTTGATGCCGGTGAGCCAGGATTGGGCAGGGTTCTCGATCGACCGTTCGGTCAAGGGCTAGGTTTCAGGGCCTATTCGCGGGGCAAGCCCGCTCCCACATGTACTGCACAACATCTGTGGGAGCGGGCTTGCCCCGCGAATGCGTCAGCTCAGGCGCTGCAACCCTTCCAGGCAAGTCGCAAGGTGGTAGGGCGTAGTCGAAGGCATATCATGCCGGCTGACATTGCCTTCCCCATCCCGGCACTCATACCAGCCCGCCTCACGCAGGAACCGCGCCTCCAGCACCTGCAACTGCCCAGGCAGCTTCGCCTCGCCCCCAGCCCGCAACACCAGCGCCCGCAGGTACTCCGCCTGTGCCCAGACCCGTTGCGTGGCATCCAGCACCTGGCCATCCACATCAAGCATCGCCAGCACTGCCCCATCCTTCACTCCATGTTGCTCGGCAAAGCCGAACGCCCGCTCGATAGACGCGTGGAGCGGCGTATCACGCAGCAGCGGCGAGGTGTGTAGCAGGTAGAACCACTCGAACTGGTGCCCCGGCTCGAACCAGTTATCCACAGCACCGCGTGGTTTTTCCAGCATCAGGCCATGGGCCGGTTCGATGAAGTGTGCCTGCAGTGCTTCGCACAGTTGCAGCAGCGACTGCCGGGCATGTTCGTCGTCACGTACCGCCAGTACCTGCAGGAACGCCTCGGCCAGGTGCATCTGCGGGTTCTGCAGCGGGCCACTGCCCAGGTCGGCCCAGTCTTCGCCCAGGCTGGCCTCGTACAGGTCGTCGTCACGGGCGAACTGCTGGTCGATGATGTCCAGCGCGGCATTCAGGGTGGACTCCACCAGGCTTTCGCGCACCTTGCCCCAGTAGTGCGCGCAAGCGAAGACGATAAAGGCGTGGGTGTACAGGTCCTTGCGCCGGTCCAGTGGTTTGCCCTGGGCATCGATGCTGTAGAACCAGCCACCGTGCTCGGCGTCGTGGAAGTGCTTTTGCAGCGAGCGGAACAGGGCGGCCGCACGCTCGGCTGCGCCCGGTTGCCCGATGCGGCTGCTGAACAGGTACAGCTGACGCGCGCAGGCCATGGCCCGGTAGCGTTGCACCGGCAATGGCTGGTGCTGGGTGTCCAGGGCCTCGTAGGGCAGGGCCATGTCGGCGTTCCAGCCCGGGCCTTGCCACATTGGCACGATGCGCTCGGCGAAGTGCTGGTTGAAGCGGGCCAGTTCGGGCAGGGTGGGGCGGGGGTCGGACATTTCGGCGCTCGTCGCTGTCGGGCAGGGCGCCATGGTAGCAGAACTGGGGGTTTCGATAGCCTGTGCGGGCCTCTTCGCGGGTGAACCCGCTCCTACAATGGACCACAAAACCCTGTAGGAGCGGGTTTACCCGCGAAGAGGCCAGTACAGGCTACAGATCAACCCGGGTTGCCTAACCCTTGCCAATGCCGCGCCCCGACAAAGATGAAGCGCAACTGCTGGGTGATCTTTTCCTGCGGTGTCAGCGTCTGTGGATAACCCGCTTCCGGGCTGTCGATAAGCTCGGGCAGGGTGGCGAACACGGTTTTCACCACCAGGTCGGCCATCACTGCCAGCGCGGCGCTGTCCAGGTGCTGCCAGCGTTTCATGCGCGCAAGGTCGGTGGCCAGGTCGTCGCTGATGTCCTGGCGCAGGCGGGCAATGGCCTGGCGCACGGCCTGCGAGCCACCGTACTGTTCGCGAGCGAGGAACAGGAATTGCGCGCGGTGAGCGGCCACTACATCGAGGAAGATACGCACCGAAGCGTCGGTAATGCCGCCCAGTTCGAATTCGTTTTGGCGCACCAGGCGGATGGTCTGGCGGAAGGTGGTGTCGATTTCGGCCACCAGGGCCAAGCCCAGGGCGTCCATGTCGGAAAAGTGCCGGTAGAAGCCAGTAGGCACGATGCCGGCCGTCTTTGCCACTTCGCGCAGGCTGATACTGCCGAAACCACGGCCACTCTCCATGAGCAGGCAGGCGGCATCGAGCAGGGCCTGGCGGGTCTGTAGCTTCTGTTCGGCGCGCGGCAGCATGGTGCGGGCTTCTGTGACGGTAAGGCTGGGCACTCTAGTTAAAAAAACAAAGCCCGGTCAATGGACCGGGCCTGGAGGGGAGCAAGCGTTGTGACAGAGGTTGTTCTTTTCGGCCATGGCGATCAGCTCACATGGCTGATTTCAACCAGACGATCAGAGCCACCTTCAGCTACGCGGCCAGTACGTTCGATCAGGCGATCCGAGCCACTCTCGGCGACGCGGCCAGACTGTTCGATCAGGCGATCCGAGCCACCTTCGGCAACGCGGCCAGATTGTTCGATCAGGCGATCCGAGCCACCTTCGGCAACGCGGCCAGATTGTTCGATCAGGCGGTCCGAGCCACCTTCGGCAACGCGACCAGATTGTTCGATCAGGCGGTCCGAGCCACCTTCGGCAACGCGGCCAGACTGTTCGATCAGGCGATCAGAACCACCTTCGGCAACGCGGCCAGATTGTTCGATCAGGCGATCCGAGCCACCCTCGGCAACGCGGCCAGTGCGTTCGATCAGGCGGTCCGAGCCACCTTCAGCAACGGCTTTCAACGGCTGGGCGATTTCAGCAGCGCTGGAGCGCGATTCGGCGGTCAGGTGTTGTTCGGCGGCTGGCAGGGCAAAAGCATTGGCAGCCAGAAGGGACAGGGTCAGGGTCAGCAGGTGGCGTTTCATGATTTCGGTGCTCCTCTCGGGGGCTGGAAAGTGGGTACGAAGCCAATGCTACGCCGGGTAACGCCAGAGAGAAGTTCATACGGGTAATGGTAACAATCGACCGTATTGATAGAGGTTCGCAACAGCTCTAGTCAGCGCTTTTCTGGCTTGATGGTGGCAACTTGCCTGTGCGCTTCGCGAGTAACACCTGCGGCCTGGCGCGACGAATTGTTGAGCCAGGGGCCAGGAAAAACTTCGCTATCATGGCGCCATCGATAAAACCCCACGGGTTTTCACGAGTCCGAGATATTGAGTGCCATCGCTGCGCCCGTTTTGTGTCATACCGCAAGGAGAATCACGCAATGACGCGTCCCGCCAGAATCCTCGTCTGGACCCTCACCAGCCTGCTGACCCTACTGGCGATCCTGATGGTGGTAATCGCCACCTTCGACTGGAACCGCGTCAAGCCGCTGCTCAACGACAAGGTTTCCGAGGCCCTGCACCGGCCGTTCGCGATCAACGGCAACCTGGCAGTGCAATGGCGCACCGAGCCGGAAGAGGGTGGCTGGCGTGCCTGGCTGCCGTGGCCGCATTTCATTGCCGAAGACCTGACCCTGGGCAACCCGGAATGGCTCAAGGAGCCGAAGATGGTCGGCCTGGAGCGCGTGGAGTTCCGCCTGGCGCCGCTGCCGCTGCTGTTCCAGCAGATCAGCATCCCGCGCATCGACCTGACCAGGCCCACCGCCAGCCTTACCCGCCTGGCAGATGGCCGCGCCAACTGGGCCTTCGATTTCGGCCCCAAGGATGAAAACGCAGAGCCCTCGAAATGGCAGTTGGACATTGGCGCCATCGGTTTCGACCAGGGCAACGTCAGTTTTGACGACCAAACCTTGAAAACCAGCATGAAAGTGCAGATCGACCCGCTGGGCAAGCCGATCCCGTTCAGTGACATTGTCGGCAAGGCCAGCGCCGAGAAGGCCGGCGGCGCGCAGGACTACGCCTTTGGCTTCAAGGCCCAGGGCCGCTACAAAGGCCAGCCAGTGTCTGGCACCGGCAAGATCGGCGGCCTGCTGGCCCTGCAGGACGCCAGTCAGCCGTTCCCGCTGCAGGCCGACGTGCGCATTGCCGACACCCATGTGGTGCTAGCCGGTACCCTGACCGACCCGCGCAACCTCGGCGCCCTTGACCTGCGCCTGCGCCTGTCGGGTGCCAGCCTGGGCAACCTTTACCCGCTAACCGGCGTTACCTTGCCCGACACCCCGGCCTATTCCACCGACGGCCGCCTCAGCGCCAACCTGCATGCAGCGCAAGGGGCGACGTTCAATTACCAGGGCTTCAACGGCAAGATCGGCGACAGTGATATCCATGGCGACCTGACCTTCGTCGCCAGCCAGCCACGGCCCAAGCTGTCGGGCAACCTGGTGTCAAACCAGTTGCTGTTCAAGGACCTGGCGCCGCTGATCGGCGCCGATTCCAACGCCGAGCAGAAGGCCCGTGGCGGCGCCAGCAAACAGCCGGCCGGCAAGGTGTTGCCGGTGGAGGAGTTCCGCACCGAGCGCTGGCGCGCGATGGACGCCGACGTCACCTTTGCCGGCAAGCGCATCGTGCATAGCGCGCAACTGCCGTTCACTGACCTGTCGGCCCATGTGATTCTGGAAGATGGCCTGTTGCGCCTGGAACCTCTGCGCTTTGGCGTGGCCGGCGGCAACCTGGCCTCCAAAATCCGCCTGGACGGGCGCAGCGTGCCGCTGCAGGGCCGTGCCCAGTTGACGGCGCGTGGGTTCAAGCTCAAGCAGTTGTTCCCTTCCTTCGCGCCGATGCAGACCAGCTTTGGTGAGTTGAACGGCGATGCCGATATCACCGGCCGCGGCAACTCGGTGGCCGCCTTGCTGGGCACGGCCAATGGCGACCTGCGCATGCTCATCAACGATGGCGCCATCAGCCGCAGCCTGATGGAAATTGCCGGCTTGAACGTGGGCAACTATGTGGTTGGCAAACTGTTTGGTGATGAGGATGTGAAGATCAACTGCGCGGCGGCCGATCTGGGGATCAAGGATGGCTTGGCGACTACCCGGCTGTTCATCTTCGATACCGAGAACGCGATCATCTACATCAACGGCACGGCCAATTTCGCCAGCGAACAACTGGACCTGAAGATCACCCCGGAATCGAAAGGGCTGCGGCTGTTCTCGCTGCGATCGCCGCTGTATGTACGCGGGCCGTTTGCCAAGCCTAGTGCGGGTGTACAGGCAGTACCGCTGGCGTTGCGCGGGGCCGGGATGCTGGCGCTGGGGGTGGTTGCCGGGCCGGCGGCGGGGTTGCTGGCGTTGATTGCGCCTAGCAGTGGGGATGACCCGAACCAGTGCACGCCGTTGTTGCAGCAGATGAAGGCGGGCAAGGCGCCGGCGGCGGTGAAAGGCAAGAAATGAAGGGGGCCGCGTTGCGGCCCATTCGCGGCACAAGGCCGCTCCCACAACCCTTGTAGGAGCGGCCTTGTGCCGCGAATGGGCTGCAAAGCAGCCCCAGCGATTACAGCCCTTGCAACAGGTCGGACATGTCGTCCGCGTGCTCTTCTTCCTGCGCCAGGATGTCTTCAAAGATACGCCGGGTAGTCGGGTCTTTATCACCAATGTACTGAATGATCTCGCGGTAGCTATCAATCGCAATCCGCTCCGCCACCAGGTCCTCCAGCACCATCTCCTTCAGCGAAGTGCCCGCCACATACTGCGCGTGCGAGTTCTTGGTCAGGTTGTCCGGATTGAAATCCGGCTCGCCGCCCAACTGCACGATGCGTTCGGCCAACTTGTCGGCATGTTCGGCTTCCTGGTTGGCATGTTCGAGAAACTCGCTAGCAGCCACACTGGCTTTGATACCGCTGGCCATGAAGTAGTGGCGCTTGTAGCGCAACACGCAAACCAGCTCCGTGGCCAGCGATTCATTCAGCAGGCGCAGGATCTGTTGGCGGTCTGCGTGGTAACCCTCGGTCACCGCGCCTTGCTCGACGTGCTGGCGGGCACGTTCGCGCAGGGTTTGCACATCGGTCAGTTCAGTCGCATTCATGTTCATCTCCGTAAGCTTCAGGGTGGTCATGGCAGGTCCTGAAAGACTCACGCGCCGTGAGTGGCGTCGCTGTCTTTTTCGCGTTGTTTGCAGGTTTTGAAGCCCTTGGCATCAACGTGGCCAGTGGCGTCGAAACGCACGTAGTAGGGCTGCTGGTGGCCGTCGCGGTTGAGGATGTAGTCGTTGCAGGTGCCCCCGTGCGGCAGGTCGATCACGTTCGATGGACTGCCGCCAATGGCAATGACCTTCTGCATGGTCATGCCGTTCTCCACCTGCCTGACCAGCGGTTCTTCACGATAGGTGACGTGGTCCACGGGGTTTTCCGGGTGGCTGCTGCAGGCAGCCAGGGTGGCGCCTGCCAGAAGGATTGCCAGGGTCTGCTTGTACATGGTCCCGCTCCTTGCAAAGGGTCTGTGTGGTTTGGAACCGCTGCGCGCGCCGGGAGTTCGATTGCGATGGTCATGATGGCCGCTGTAGTGTTGGCCAGTCGTCCACGGAAAGGGGCTGGGGGCAATGCAGCAGGAATTGGCCACGCGATACCCGTTGGTGCTGGTGCCGGGCATGTTCGGGTTTGTCCGGATGGTGCTCTACCCCTACTGGTTCGGCATCGTGCCGGCCTTGCGCAAAGGCGGGGCGCAGGTGTTTCCGGTGCAGGTTTCGCCGTTGCACTCCAGCGAGGTGCGCGGCGAGCAGTTGCTGCAGATCATCGAAGACATCTGCCAGCGCACCGGCGCAGAAAAGGTCAACCTCATCGGCCATAGCCAGGGCGCCTTGAGCGCACGCTACGCAGCGGCCAAGCGGCCCGATCGGGTGGCGTCGGTCACGTCGGTGGCAGGGCCCAACCATGGCTCGGAACTGGCCGACCACCTGGAGCGTACGGCACCGGGCAACTCCCCTCAGGGGCGCATCCTCAAGGCGCTGCTACATGGCTTTGCCGTGCTGCTGGTGTGGCTGGAAACCGGCTGGCGCCGCGACCCGCTGCCGGTGGATGTGCATGCCTCGCACCAGTCGCTGACCAGCGCCGGGGTAGCGTTGTTCAACCAGGCTTATCCACAGGGACTGCCTAGCACCTGGGGTGGCGAAGGGGCCTATGAGGTCAATGGCGTGCGCTATTACTCCTGGTCTGGCACCTTGCAGCCCGGCCTGACCGACCAGGGGCGCAACCGTTTCGATGGCAGTAGCCGCTTCTGTCGGCTGTTCGCGCGCAGCTTCGTCAAGGAAAAGGGCCATTGCGACGGCATGGTCGGGCGCTTCAGTTCGCACTTGGGGCAAGTGATCGGTGATGACTACCCACTCGATCACCTGGACATCGTCAACCAGTCGCTCGGCGCCGTGGGCAAAGGCGCCGAGCCGGTGCGGCTGTTCACTGAACACGCCGCGCGGCTCAAGGCCTCAGGGCTCTAGCGACGGATCGGCGTGGTCCAGCGCTCGGCCAGCACCACGCCCGCCAGGGTCAGCAGGCCGCCGACCAGGTGGTAGCTGGCCAGTTGCTCGTCAAGCACCACGGCAGCGATCAGCGCCGTAACCAGCGGCAGCAGGTTGAAGAACAGCGTGGTGCGGCTTGGCCCCAGGCGGTGCACGGCCTGCATCCATACCAACGGTGCGATCATCGAGGCCAGCACGCAGGCGTACAGCACCAGGCCGATGTTGTGGCTGTTCAGGCCGGTCTTGTCCGAAAGCAGGAACAACGGCAGCAAGACGATGATGGCCACCAGCACCTGCAGGTACAGCAGCTGCATCGGTGGCAGGCGCAGCTGCCATTTCTTCAGCAGGAAGCTGTACAGCGCGTAGGCCAGGGTGGCCACCAGCATCAGCAGGTCGCCGCTGTTCAGGCCTTGCTGCAGGAGGCTGGCGGGGTGGCCGGCGCTGACCACTTCGAGCACGCCGAAGAACGACACTACAGCGCCCAGCAGGGCGCCGTAGCTCAGGCGCTGGCCCAGCCAGGCGATGGACAGCGCCAGCGACATCAGCGGCATCAGCGAGAGGATGATGCCCATGTTGGTGGCGCTGGTGATGCTGGCGGCGAAGTAGGCCAGGCTCTGGTACAGCGCCATGCCCAGCACGCCAAGCACGAACACCTTGGCCAGGTGCGGGCGGATGGCTGCACGGTTGCGCCACACCGTGGGCAGCAGGAACGGGGTGAACAGCAGCGCGGCCAGCAGCCAGCGGTAGAAGCCGATCTCGGCGGGGTGGATGGCACCGGCGGACATCTTGGTGACCACTGTGTTGCCGGCCCAGATGAGGATGGCGGTGAGGGGGAACAGGTAGTTCATGTAGCGGGGTACTCGTTTTGGGCTGATTGGGGCTGCTTTGCAGCCCTTCGCGGGTAAACCCGCTCCTACAAAGGACCGCGCAAGCCCGATGGAACGCGGATCTTTCCCATGGCAACGCTGACCGTTGTAGGAGCGGGTTTACCCGCGAAGGCCTGCAAAGCAGGCCCTCGATAGGCCTGTATTATCGGTTGTCCGTCCACAAGCCTATACTCCTATCCAGACAACCCACCCCGCCAAACAGTCAGCATGCAACGCAAATACCTCGACATCCCCCAGTTCACCGAGCTCCCGGCCCCGGTGTACTTCCGCCACGACGAGTTCGGCGCCGACACCCACAGTGCCCTGCACCAACACGCCTGGGGCCAGCTCAACTACACCGCCCATGGCGTGATGCACCTGGAGGTTGCCGGCCAGCGCTTTCTGTCGCCGCCGCACTACGCCGTGTGGGTACCGCCCGACACCGCGCATGGCTGCTACAACCCCCAGGCCATCGTCTACCGCTCGGTGTACCTGGACCGCAGCTTGTGCGCAGCGCTGGCGCAGCAACCGTGCAGCCTGATGATCAGCGACATCCTCAAGGCCATCCTCGCCGACTTCGCCCGCCGTGACCTCAAGGTGGCCGATAGCGAGCGCGACCAGCGCCTGGTGCAGGTACTGCTCGACCAGTTGCTGCTGGCGCCCACCCAGGCCTGCTACTTGCCGTTTGCCCAAAGCGATGGCCTGCGCCAGGTGCTCGACGCGCTCAGCGCCGAGCCGGGTGACAACCGCCCGCTGGCCGAGTGGGCCGCCCGTGTGCATGTCAGCGAACGCACCCTGGCTCGCCAGTTCCTGCGTGAGTTGGGCATCAGTTTTGGCGAATGGCGCCTGCGTCTGCGTTTTCTGCGCGCCATCGAAGCGCTGGAAGCCGGCCTGCCGATTCAGGCCATTGCTTTCGACCTGGGCTACAGCAGCGCCTCGGCGTTCATTGCCATGTTCCAGCGCCAGGCCCAGTGCACGCCCGAGCAATACCGCCGCCAGGCGCGGGCGGGGCGCTGAGAATTCTTGGCTACACTCAGCTCGACCCCCGTGCATCGGGCGCGGAGCCAAGGAGACCACTCCATGAAAGTGCTGCAAATCCCATTGCTGGTGCTGGCGGTGTTGTTCAGCGCCCAAGGTTTCGCCGCCAATACCGCGCAGCAGGAAAAGATGAAAACCTGCAACGCCGACGCCACCACCAAGGCACTGAAGGGTGATGAGCGCAAAGCCTTCATGAGCACCTGCCTGAAGAAGGACGTGCCGCAATCCCAGCAGGACAAGATGAAAACCTGCAATGCTGACGCCACCACCAAAGCCCTGAAGGGTGACGAGCGCAAGGCGTTCATGAGTGACTGCCTGAAGAAGAAATGACCTGCGCCTATGCCTGCGCCGTCAAGGCTGGCAGACTGCGGGCATTCCCGCTGTCTGCCGTCGAGGCTGTATGACTTTCACCCCCCGTCAGATCACCCTGGCCAGTCTGATCATCGTCATGGCCGGGCTGCTGCTGGCTTTGCCCCTGAAGTTGCTGCCCAGCCTGCTGGCCGGCCTGCTGGTGTTCGAACTGGTCAACATGCTGACCCCGCGCCTGCAACCTTTGATAGCCGGGCAACGCGCCCGCTGGCTGGCCGTGGCGCTGCTGGGCACGCTGGTGGTGACCACCTTGGCCCTGCTGATTGCCGGTGCCTTTAGCTTCCTGCTGCACGAGGCGGAAAACCCCGGGGCCTCGCTGGACAAGTTCATGGCCCTGGTGGAGCGCGCCCGTGGCCAGCTGCCGCCATTCATCGAAGGCTATCTGCCAGCCAGTGCTGCCGAGTTCAAGGTCGCCATCGGTGACTGGATCAAGAGCCACCTCAGCGACCTGCAACTGGTGGGCAAGGGCATGGCGCACATGTTCGTGACGCTGCTGATCGGCATGATTCTCGGCGCCATCATCGCCCTGCAGCGCATCCCCGACATTTCCCGACGCAAACCACTGGCGGCTGCACTGTTCGAGCGTCTCAACCTGCTGGTTAATGCGTTTCGCAATATCGTCTTCGCGCAGATCAAGATTTCGCTGCTCAACACCGCTTTCACCGGCATCTTCCTGGCCGTGGTATTGCCGCTGTTCGACGTGCACCTGCCGCTGACCAAGACGCTGATCGTGCTGACCTTCCTGCTGGGCCTGCTGCCGGTGATCGGCAACCTGATGTCCAACACGCTGATCACCATCGTCGGTTTGTCGCTGTCGATCTGGGTGGCGGCGGCGGCGCTGGGTTACCTGATCGTCATCCACAAGGTCGAGTACTTCCTCAACGCGAAGATCGTGGGCGGGCAGATCAGTGCCAAGGCGTGGGAACTGTTGTTGGCGATGCTGGTGTTCGAGGCGGCGTTCGGGCTGCCTGGGGTGGTGGCGGGGCCGGTCTACTATGCCTACCTGAAGAGTGAGCTGAAGCGGGCGGAGCTGGTTTGATTGTGTGTTGACCTGTGCTGGCCTCTTCGCGGGTAAACCCGCTCCTACAAGGATGTGGTGGCTGTGTAGGAGCGGGTTTACCCGCGAAGAGGCCGGGACAGGCTAATAGAGATGGATCAGGCTACGCCATACCGCTTGCGCGCCTCGATGGCCAACCCGCTGCCAATGCTGCCAAAGATATTGCCTTCCACATGCCGCGCATTCGGCAGCATCGCCGCCACACTGTTGCGCAGCGCCGGAATCCCGCTGGAACCGCCGGTGAAGAACACCGTGTCCACCTGCCCTTCGCTCACCCCAGCCTTGGCCAGCAACTCGGTCACGCTGCCACGCACCCGCTCCAGCAACCCTTCGATCGCCTCTTCGAACAGCACGCGGGTCAATTCCGCCGTCAGCTCAGGCTCGACCCGACGCAGGTCGATGCGGCGGCTGTCGTGCTCGGTCAGCTCGATCTTGCTGGCTTCCACTTCCATCGCCAACCAGTGCCCTGCGCGCTGCTCGATCAGCTTGAACAGGCGGTCGATGCCGAAGCTGTCCTCAATGTCATAGCGCATGCTGCCCAAGGCCAGTTGCGACTTCTGCGAGTACAGGGCGTTGATGGTGTGCCAGGTGGCCAGGTTGAGGTGATAGCTGGTCGGCATCAGCGCGCCGCTCTTCATGCGGCTGCCGTAGCCGAACAGCGGCATCACGCCCTGCAGGCTCAGTTGCTTGTCGAAGTCGGTCCCGCCGATGTGCACGCCACCGGTGGCGAGGATGTCGCTCTGCCGCTCGGCAACCAGGTGGCGCTCGGGCGACAGGCGGATCAGGGTGAAGTCCGAGGTACCACCGCCGATGTCGACGATCAGCACCAGCTCTTCGCGGCTGATGCCCGATTCATAGTCGAAGGCTGCGGCAATCGGCTCGTACTGGAACGACACGTCCTTGAAGCCGATCTTGCGCGCCACGTCGGCCAGGGTGTCCTCGGCCTCCTGGTCGGCGGCCGGGTCTTCATCGACGAAGAACACCGGGCGGCCCAGCACCACCTGGTCGAATTCACGACCCGCGGCGGCCTCGGCACGCTTTTTCAGCTCGCCGATGAACATGCCCAGCAGGTCCTTGAACGGCAGGGCGCTGCCCAGCACGCTGGTGTCGTGCTTGATCAGTTTCGAACCCAGCAGGCTTTTCAGCGAGCGCATCAGCCGGCCTTCGTAGCCTTCCAGGTATTCGTGCAGGGCCAGGCGGCCATACACCGGGCGCCGCTCCTCGATGTTGAAGAACACCACCGAAGGCAAGGTGATCTTGCCGTCTTCCAGGGCAATCAGCGACTCGACGCCAGGGCGGTGCCAGCCGACCGTGGAGTTGGAGGTGCCAAAGTCGATGCCCAAGGCGCGGGCCGGGGATACGTCAGACATGGGGAAAAAGCTTCCGGAGGCAAAACGGCCGCGCAGTGTATGCCAGTTGGCTACAGAATCAAGACCAGTCGTCTGCGATGGAGCAAACCCAAGGCGGTCTTGAAAGGCTA
Source organism: Pseudomonas sp. NPDC089392 (assembly GCF_044749595.1). Taxonomy (NCBI): domain Bacteria; kingdom Pseudomonadati; phylum Pseudomonadota; class Gammaproteobacteria; order Pseudomonadales; family Pseudomonadaceae; genus Pseudomonas; species Pseudomonas sp. NPDC089392. Next base: position 104,318 of record NZ_JBIVIF010000015.1, on the reverse strand, counting down.
TGCTTGACCCCTATCTTTAGTTGCATCTTCAGTTGCAACACGCACTTTCACATTGGTGATCCACAGATGGACTTCAAAGACTATTACAAGATACTCGGCGTAGAGCCCACGGCGGACGACAAGGCGATCAAGGCCGCGTACCGCAAGCTGGCGCGCAAGTATCACCCCGATGTCAGCAAGGAGCGCGACGCCGAGGACAAGTTCAAAGAGGCCAACGAGGCCTACGAAGTGCTGGGCGACACGCAGAAACGTGCCGAATTCGACGAGATTCGCAAGTATGGCGGCCAGCATGGCCGGCCATTCCAGGCGCCACCGGGCTGGGAGAGCCGTGGCGGTGCGGGCGGCGGTTTCGAGGGCGGCGATTTCTCCGACTTCTTCAGCTCGATCTTTGGTAACCGCGGTGGCAACCCCTTTGGTGGCGCCCGGCAGCAGCAACGCAGTGCCGGCAGGCGGGGGCAGGACGTGGAGCTTGAACTGGCGGTATTCCTTGAAGAGACCCTGAGCAAGGAGTCCAAGCAAATCAGCTTCCAGGTGCCGCAAACCAATGCCATGGGCCAGCGCACCGGCTTCACCACCAAGACCCTGAACGTGAAGATTCCGGCCGGGGTGACCGACGGCGAGCGCATCCGCCTCAAGGGCCAGGGCGCGCCGGGCAGTGGTGGCGGGGCCAATGGCGACCTATTCCTGACCATTCGCATGGCACCGCACCCGCTGTTCGATGTCGAAGGTCATGACCTGATCATCACCGTGCCACTGGCACCGTGGGAGGCTGCGCTTGGCACCAAGGTGGCCGTGCCGACCCTGACCGGCAAGATCAACCTGACCATCCGCCCCGACAGCCAGAGCGGCCAGCGCCTGCGCGTACCGGGCATGGGCCTGGCCAACAAGAACGGCGAGCGCGGCAACCTGTACGCGCAGCTGAAAGTGGTGATGCCGCCTGCATCCGACGAGTCTGCCCGCGAACTGTGGACAAAGCTTTCCGAGAAGGCTGCGTTCAACCCGAGGACACAATGGAGTAAGTGACCATGAGCAGCACCCTGATCGTTCAACTGGACATGCGTACCTTGTGTCAGGAAGCCGATGTGACGGCGGACTGCGTGATCGAAATCGTCGAGCACGGCATTGTCGAACCTTCCGGGCGAACGCCGGAGGACTGGCTGTTTGACGATCAGGCGCCGTTATTGGCCAAGCGTGCGGCGAAGCTGCATCAGGAACTGGAACTGGAGTGGGAAGGGGTGGCGCTGGCGCTGGAGTTGCTGCAGGAAGTGCAGCAGTTGCGCAGCGAGAACAGCATGCTGAAGCAGCGGTTGGGCAGGTTTACCCAGATGTGAGGGTTGCAGGCCCGGCCTCTTCGCGGGTAAACCCGCTCCTACAGGTTCAGCACAGGTTTCCGGAATGTGCGGTCCTTGTAGGAGCGGGTTTACCCGCGAAGAGGCCGGGCCTGCAAATATATAACTCAGCTTGGTTCAGCCCCCGGGTTCAACACCAGCTGCATGAAGGTCAGGTCCAGCCAGCGGCCAAACTTCACCCCCACCTGTGGCATCTGCCCGGTCACCACAAAGCCCAGGCGCTCATGAATGCGCACCGACGCCGCATTGCCACTCTCGATGGCCGCCACCATCACATGCTTGCCACACGCCCGCGCCCGCTCTATCAGCTTCGCCATCAACACCGGCCCCAGCCCCTTGCCACGCTGGTCACCCCGCACATACACCGAATGCTCCACGGTCAGGCGAAAGCCCTCAAATGGCCGCCAGTCGCCAAACGAGGCATAGCCCAGCACACCGGTCTCATCCACGGCCACCAAAATCGGATAGCCCTGCTGCGCCCGTGCTTCGAACCAGGCCTGGCGGTTGCCCAGGTCCACCGGGGTTTCGTTCCAGATCGCCGTGGTGTTGCGCACGGCGTCGTTGTAGATGTCGAGAATGCCCGGCACGTCGGTGGGCAGGGCGTCGCGGATTTCGTAACTCATGACAGCGTCTCGCAGGGTGGTTGTTTGCAGATTAAATGGTTACCAGGTCGCGCACACCTTCGGCTTGCATGTTTTCACCGCGGCCGCGCTGGACAATCTCACCACGGGCCATGACCAGGTACTGGTCGGCCAGTTCTTCGGCAAAATCGTAGAACTGCTCTACCAGCAGGATGGCCATGTCGCCGCGCTCGGCCAGGCGGCGGATGACTGCGCCGATTTCCTTGATGACCGAGGGCTGGATGCCTTCGGTCGGTTCGTCGAGGATCAGCAGGCGCGGGCGGCTGGCCAGGGCGCGGCCGATGGCCAGTTGTTGCTGCTGGCCACCGGACAGGTCGCCGCCGCGGCGCTGCTTCATCTGCTCCAGTACCGGGAACAGTTCGTAGATGAACGCTGGTACTTCGCGGGCTTCACGGGCCGGGAAGCGCGACAGGCCCATCAGCAGGTTTTCTTCAACGGTCAGGCGCGGGAAGATCTCGCGGCCCTGGGGTACGTAGGCGATGCCAGCGTGGACGCGTTGCTGGGGCTTGAGCGCGGTGATCGGCTTGCCTTCCCATTCGATGCTGCCGTCGCGGGCCGGTACCAGGCCCATCAGGCAGCGCAGCAGGGTGGTCTTGCCCACGCCGTTGCGGCCGAGCAGGCAGGTGACTTCGCCGACCTTGGCTTCGAAGGACAGGCCCCGGAGGATGTGGCTGCCGCCGTAGTATTGGTGCAGGGTGTCGATCTTGAGCATGTTGGTGTTCCTGAAGGTTTTGCTGTGCCTGTGCCGGCCTCTTCGCGGGTAAACCCGCTCCTACATGGACCGCGTAATGCCACGGCTGGCGGTTTCCTTTGTAGGAGCGGGTTCACCCGCGAGAAGAGGCCGGCACAGGTTTAAAGATCTAGCGGCCCAGATAAACCTCGACCACCCGCTCATCCGCCTGCACCTGCTCCAGCGACCCCTCCGCCAGCACGCTGCCCTGGTGCAGCACCGTCACATGGTCGGCAATGCTGCCGACAAAGCCCATGTCATGCTCCACCACCATCAGCGAATGCTTGCCGGCCAGGCCCTTGAACAGCTCGGCGGTGAACTCGGTCTCGGCATCGGTCATGCCCGCCACTGGCTCATCCAGCAACAGCAATTGCGGCTCTTGCACCAGCAGCATGCCGATCTCCAGAAACTGCTTCTGCCCGTGCGACAGCAGCCCGGCCGGGCGCTGGGCCAGGGGTAGCAGGCGCAAGGTGGTCAGCACTTCCTCGATACGTTGGCGCTGCTCACCGCCCAGCCGTGCTGCCAGGCTGGCCCACACAGACTTGTCGGTCTTCAGTGCCAGCTCCAGGTTCTCGAATACTGTCAGCGCCTCGAACACTGTGGGCTTCTGGAACTTGCGGCCGATGCCGGCCTGGGCGATCTGGTATTCACTCATGCGGGTGAGGTCGAGGGTGTCGCCAAAGTACGCGGCACCGCTGTCGGGCCGGGTCTTGCCGGTGATCACGTCCATCAGGGTGGTCTTGCCGGCACCGTTGGGGCCGATGATGCAGCGCAACTCGCCCACGCCGATGTACAGGTTCAGCGCGTTCAGCGCCTTGAAACCATCGAAACTGACGCTGATGTCTTCCAGGCTCAGCACCGTGCCGTGGCGGGTGTCCAGGCCAGCCTTGCGGCTGTGGCCCAGGCCGATGGCATCGCGGCCGGCGCCGAGCTGGTCGAACACCGGTTCCAGCATGAATTCAGGGTGTACCGGGGGCACGCCTCTCATGGCTGGCTCCTTTTCTTCAACAGGCCGACCACGCCCTTGGGCAGGTACAGGGTCACGAGGATGAACAGCGCGCCAAGGAAGAACAGCCAGAACTCCGGGAAGGCCACGGTGAACCAGCTTTTCATGCCATTGACCAGGCCGGCACCGAGCAGCGGGCCGATCAGTGTGCCGCGCCCGCCCAGGGCCACCCACACCGCGGCTTCGATGGAGTTGGTCGGCGACATTTCGCTGGGGTTGATGATGCCCACCTGCGGCACGTACAGCGCCCCGGCCAGGCCGCACAGCACGGCGCTGAGCACCCACACCAGCAGCTTGAAGCCGCGCGGGTCGTAGCCGCAGAACATCAGGCGGTTCTCGGCGTCGCGCACCGCCGTCAACAGGCGGCCGAACTTGCTGCGGGTCAGGCGCCAGCACAGGTACAGGCTGGCCAACAGCAGGCCGACGGTGAGCAGGAACAGCACCGCCCGGGTGCCTTGCGCAGTAATGTCGAAGCCAAGGATGGTGCGGAAGTTGGTGAAGCCGTTGTTGCCGCCAAAGCCGGTTTCGTTACGGAAGAACAGCAGCATGCCGGCGAAGGTCAGGGCCTGGGTCATGATCGAGAAGTACACGCCCTTGATCCGCGAACGGAAGGCGAACCAGCCGAACACCAGGGCCAACAGCCCGGGCGCCAGCACCACCAGGCACAAGGCCCAGGCAAAGTGCTGGGTACCGGCCCAGTACCACGGCAGCTCGGTCCACGACAGGAAGGTCATGAACCCCGGCAGGCCGTCACCGGCCGCCTGGCGCATCAGGTACATGCCCATGGCGTAACCGCCCAGGGCGAAGAACAGCCCGTGGCCCAGCGACAGCAGCCCGGCATAGCCCCAGACCAGGTCCAGGGCCAGGGCGACAATGGCGTAGCAAAGGATCTTGCCGACCAAGGTCAGGGTATAGGCCGACACTTGCAGGGCATGGTCCGCCGGTAGCAGTGACAGCAGTGGCAGGGCCACCAGCAGCAGGACGACGACGGCGCCGATCGCCAGCGACAGGCGTGGCCCGGCCTTTTGCGTAGCAGTGACAAGCAGTGGCTGGTTCATCAGTCGATTACCCGTCCCTTGAGGGCGAACAGGCCTTGCGGGCGCTTCTGGATGAACAGAATGATCAACGCAAGGATGAGGATCTTGCCGAGCACGGCGCCGATCTGCGGCTCCAGCAGTTTGTTGGCGATGCCAAGGCCGAATGCCGCCCAAAGGCTGCCGGCCAACTGGCCGACACCACCGAGCACCACCACCAGGAACGAGTCGATGATGTAGCTCTGGCCCAGGTCCGGGCCCACGTTGCCGACCTGGCTCAGGGCCACGCCACCCAGCCCGGCGATGCCCGAGCCGAGGCCGAAGGCGAGCATGTCGACACGCCCGGTGGATACACCGCAGCAAGCGGCCATGTTGCGGTTCTGGGTAACGGCCCGCACGTTCAGGCCCAGCCGCGTGCGGTTGAGCAGCAGCCAGGTCAGCAGCACCACGGCCAAGGCGAAGCCGATGATGACCAGGCGGTTGTACGGCAGCACCAGGTTGGGCAGCAGCTGGATACCACCGGACAGCCACGCCGGGTTGCTGACCTCGACGTTCTGCGCGCCAAACAGCAGGCGGATGGCCTGGATCAGGATCAGGCTGATGCCCCAGGTGGCCAGCAGGGTTTCCAGCGGGCGGCCGTACAGGTGGCGGATCACCGTGCGTTCCAGCGCCATGCCGACCCCGGCACTGACGGCGAAGGCCACCGGCAGGGCGATCAGCGGGTAGAACTCGATGGCACCGGGGGCGTAGCGCTGCAGCAGCACCTGGACCATGTAGGTGCTGTAGGCGCCGAGCATCAGCATCTCGCCATGGGCCATGTTGATCACCCCGAGCAGGCCGAAGGTGATTGCCAGGCCGAGTGCGGCCAGTAACAGGATCGAGCCAAGCGACAGGCCGCTGAAGGCCTGGCCGAGCAGCTCGCCGACCAGCAGTTTGCGCTGCACCTGGGCCAGGCTGGTTTCGGCAGCGGTGCGCACACCGGCATCGGTTTCTGCGTCGGGTTGCAGCAGGGCTTCGAGGCGGGTGCGGGCCAGTGGGTCGCCGGTCTCGCCTAGCAGGCGTACGGCGGCCAGGCGTACGGCCGGCTCGCTGGCGCCCAGTTGCAGGTTGGCCAGGGCGAGGCCGAGGGCGGCGTGTACGGCAGGGTCCGGCTCGCTGGCGAAGCGCCGGTCGAGGAAGGCCATCTGCGCCGGTTGTGCGCTCTTCTGCAGCTGTTGGGCAGCTGCCAGGCGGGTTGCGCTGTTGTGGCTGAGCAGCTGGTGGCTGGCCAGGGCGTTGTCGATCAGCCCGCGCAGGCGGTTGTTCAGGCGCAGCTTGCGGGTGTCGTCGGCGGCGATGCGGCCTTGGCGCAGGTTGTCCAGCAGCGGCAGGCGCGCGGCATCGGGTTGTGCCGCCCAGCCTTCGAGCAGTTGGGCCTGCTCGGCGGGCTTGGCGGTGAGGAAGAATTCGCCCTCGCTGGCTTGGGTTGCCAGGGGGATTAACAGGAACAGGGTGAGCAGCAGTCTGAGCATGCGGGCAATCCTGGAAATCGGGGTTGGATTCTTCGCGGGTTTACCCGCGAATGGGCCGCAAAGCGGCCCCCGTACTCAGTTACCTTTCACGGCGTAATCAGGCCGCTTGTCATTCCCCGGAATGAACGGGCTCCAAGGCTGCGCCCGCAGCGGTTGCTCGGTTTCCCACACCACACTGAACTGCCCGTCATCCTGGATCTCGCCGATCATCACCGGCTTGTGCAGGTGGTGGTTGGTCTTGTCCATGGTCAGGGTAAAGCCCGAAGGCGCCTTGAAACTCTGCCCGGCCAGCGCCTCACGCACCTTGTCCACATCAGTGGACTTGGCTTTTTTCGCCGCCTGCGCCCACATGTGGATGCCTACGTAGGTGGCTTCCATCGGGTCGTTGGTCACCGCCTTGTCGGCGCCCGGCAGGCCCTTGGCCTTGGCGTAGGCCTTCCAGTCGGCGACGAACTTCTGGTTGACCGGGTTATCCACCGACTCGAAGTAGTTCCACGCCGCCAGGTGGCCCACCAGCGGCTTGGTGTCGATACCGCGCAGCTCTTCTTCGCCCACCGAGAACGCCACCACCGGCACGTCGGTGGCCTTCAGGCCCTGGTTGGCCAGCTCCTTGTAGAACGGCACGTTGGAGTCGCCGTTGACCGTGGAGATGACCGCCGTCTTGCCGCCCGCGGAGAACTTCTTGATGTTGGCGACGATGGTCTGGTAATCGGCGTGACCGAACGGCGTGTACACCTCTTCGATGTCCTTGTCGGCCACGCCTTTGCTGTGCAGGAAGGCACGCAAAATCTTGTTGGTAGTGCGTGGGTAGACGTAGTCGGTACCCAGCAGGAAGAAGCGTTTGGCGCTGCCGCCGTCCTCGCTCATCAGGTACTCGACGGCCGGGATGGCCTGCTGGTTGGGCGCGGCGCCGGTGTAGAACACGTTCGGCGACATCTCTTCACCCTCGTACTGCACCGGGTAGAACAGCAGGCCGTTGAGCTCCTCGAACACCGGCAGTACCGACTTGCGCGACACCGAAGTCCAGCAGCCGAACACCACTGCGACCTTGTCCTGGGTCAGCAGTTGGCGGCTCTTTTCAGCGAACAGTGGCCAGTTGGAGGCCGGGTCGACCACCACCGGTTCGAGCATCTTGCCGTTAACCCCGCCCTTGGCGTTGATCTGCTCGATGGTCATCAGCGCCATGTCCTTGAGCGAAGTCTCGGAAATGGCCATGGTCCCTGACAGCGAATGCAGGATGCCGACCTTGATGGTCTCGGCCGCCTGGATGCTCCAGCTCAGGCCCATTGCGGCAATCGATGCGCTAAGGGTAAAGGCCTTGATCAGACTGCGACGCTTCATGTGCTCTCTCCGCTGAGTTTTTATGTGTTGGGCAAGCGGGGAGGGGTGTTGCAAGGGGTGTGCCTAGTGGCGAAAGCGGCGGAATAGAGGGGTTGTGCGAGGTGTTGGGGCGTTTGTGCGGGCCAGGTTGGTGCCTGTGGGATTTGTGTGCACAGGATTGGGGCCGCTTTGCGGCCCATCGCGACACAAGGCCGCTCCTACAGGAGATCGCGTTCCCTTGTAGGAGCGGCCTTGTGTCGCGATGGGCTGCAGAGCAGCCCCCGAGGCCATCAGCCGTTACGCACCGCCGAGCGCGGATGACGGCGGCTACGCACGAACTGATAGGTCACCGCCAGCAACAGGAACCAGATTGGCGTCACCACCAGCGCCGAGCGGGTATCCGCCTCCAGGCTCAGCAACACCAGGATGAAGGCGAAGAACACCAAACACACGTAGCACATGAAGCGCCCGCCCGGCATCTTGTACTTCGACGCCTGGTGCAGTGCCGCGCGGTGCGTGCGGTACTTCAGGTACGACAGCAAGATCAGCGTCCAGACGAACATGAACAGCACCGCCGAAACGGTGGTGACCAGGGTGAACGCCTCGACCACGTTCGGCACCAGGTAGATCAGCACTGCACCCAGCAGCAGGCAGATACAGGAGAAATACAGGCCGTTGGCCGGTACCGAGCGGCTCGACAGTTTTTCGAAAGCACTTGGAGCATCACCTTCCTGGCTCAGGCCGTAGAGCATGCGGCTGGTAGAAAACACGCCGCTATTGGCCGACGAGGCTGCCGAAGTCAGCACCACGAAGTTGATGATGCTCGCCGCTGCCGGCAGGCCCGCCAGCACGAACAGCTCGACGAACGGGCTCTTGCCCGGTACGACGTCGCGCCATGGGGTTACCGCCATGATGGCGATCAACGCCAGTACATAGAACACGATGATGCGCACCGGGATCGAGTTGATCGCCCGCGGCAGGGTGCGCTCCGGGTTCTTTGCTTCAGCTGCAGTAGTGCCCACCAGCTCGATGCCGACGAAGGCGAACACGGCAATCTGGAAGCCTGCGAAGAAGCCCATCAGGCCGTTGGGGAACATGCCGCCGTCATTCCACAGGTTGGCCAGTTGCGCAGTGCGCCCGCTGGGCGAGGTGAAGCCGGTGATGACCATGTACAGGCCGGTGGCGACCAGGCCGAGGATGGCGACGATCTTCACCAGGGCAAACCAGAACTCCAGCTCGCCAAACATTTTCACCGTCACCAGGTTCAGCGACAGCAGCAGGCCTACGCAAGTCAGCGCCGGTATCCACTGCGGCAGGTCGGGGAACCAGAACTGCGTGTAGGCGGCGATGGCGACCACGTCGGCGATGCCGGTGACCACCCAGCAGAACCAGTAGGTCCAGCCGGTGAAGTAGCCGGCCCAGGGGCCGAGCAGGTCGGCGGAGAAGTCGATGAATGACTTGTAGTTGAGGTTGGACAGCAGCAGCTCGCCCATGGCGCGCATGACGAAGAACAGCATGAAGCCGATGACCATGTAGACGAAGATGATCGACGGCCCGGCCAGGCTGATGGTCTTGCCCGAGCCCATGAACAGGCCGGTGCCGATCGCGCCGCCGATGGCGATCAGCTGGATGTGGCGGTTGGTCAGGTTGCGTTGCAGGTGCTGCTCATCAGGTGGTGTGGGTGAGGTTTGCGTCATAGGCTGCATTCCCTTGTAAGGTCGGTCTTCTTGTCTGAGGTAGCCGGCTAGGCTAACACGCGCGTTCCGGTTCGGGGCGCGACAGATCGACTCTACATTTGGGTAGCAGTGTTTTGCCTGTACCGGCCTCTTCGCGGGTGAACCCGCTCCTACACCGACCGCGCATAACCTGTGGTTGCGCGGCCTTTGTAGGAGCGGGTTCACCCGCGAAGAGGCCGGTACAGGTCAAACCTTAGGCGCTTGCCAGCACCCGTCGCCGTCTCACCACCAAACTATCCACCACCCACATCACCACCATCGACACCCCCACCAGCGGGAACATCACCCCCAGCACCAGCATCACCCCTACCGCCGTCTTCCAGCGCGGCAAGTCATGGCGCAGCGGCGGCACGCCCAGCCCACCCTCAGGCCGGCGCTTCCACCACATCACCAGCCCGCTCACCGAGCCCAGCAGAATCATCAGGCACACCAGCAGGATGATGATCTGGTTGAACGCGCCGAACATCTTGCCTTCATGCAGCATCACCCCCAGCTCGGTGGCGCGGGCGACCGGGCTGTAGTCCTGCCAACGCACATCGGCCAGCACCTTGCCGGTGTACTGGTCGACATGCAGGGTGGCGTCGTTGCGCGGGTCGTCGGCGAACACGGCAATGGTGAACACCCCGTCTGCGGTGGTGGGCAGGGTGATGCTGTAGCCCGGCTCGACCTGGCGCGCGGTGGCGATGTCTTCGACCTGCTGCACGCTCACCTGCGGCGCTGCGGGCGCGGCCGACATCATGTGGTGCCCGGCATGTTCGGCGTGTGCGCCGGACTGCGGCATCGGCGTGTTTTCCAGCGCCCAGGGTACGGTCTGGCGGTGTGCGCTGTTCAGCTCGCCCGCCTGCTGGTCCGACTTGGGCACGTCGTTCCACATGGCCGCCGGGAAGCGGTTCCACAAATCGGCGTACTGCTTGCCCCACATGCCGGTCCAGGTCATGCCGCTGACCAGCATCAGCAACAGCAAGGCCGAACCCCAGAAGCCGGTTACCGCGTGCAGGTCGCGCCACATCAGCCGGCCGCGTGCCGACAGCCGTGGCCACAACACACCCGCGCCATTGCGCCCGCGTGGCCACCACAAGTACAGGCCCGACACCACCAGTACGATGCCCCAGCCCGCAGCCAGTTCCACCAGGCGGTCACCCACCGTGCCAACCATCAGTTCGCCATGCAGGGCACGGGCGATGGCCTGCAGGTTCTGCTTGCCGTCCTGCGCGCCCAGCACCTTGCCGCTGTACGGGTCGACGAACACGTTCAGTTCGCGCCCGCCGTCATGCACCACGAACTGCGCGCTGCGCTCGGCGTTCAGCGGCGGCAGGTACTGGCCGACGTGCCCCTTGGGGTAGGCCTGCCTTACTTCTGCCAGCAGCGCATCCGCGCCCTGTCGATGGTGGCCCGCTTCGACCACCATCAGGTCGCGGTACAGCAGCGGGTCGAGCTGCGGCTTGAACAGGTAGATGATCCCGGTGATTGCCAGCAGGATCATGAACGGGGCCACGAACAGCCCCGCATAGAAGTGCCAACGCCAGGCCAGGTTGTAGAAGTTGATGCGTGTTCCTCTCATGGGAACCTCCTGTTTGACCAGCTGATGGGCGCAACCGCAGCTGCGCCCGTTGTTGTTGTCAGAAGCTGAAATCGACCTTGGTCCAGAAGGTCCTGCCTGGCTCGTTGACCGGCTGTGGATCGCTTGCCGGGTAACCGAACCCGGCGTTCCCGGCCAGGTTCAAGTGCTCGGCGTAGGTTTTGTCGAACAGGTTGTCGACCCCTGCGCTGAGCTTGAGGTTGTTGTTCACCTTGTAGGCACCGTTAAGCGAGAACACGCCGAAGCCGGCGCTCTTGGCGTAGTCCTTGCCAACCACGTTGCCCTGGTTCTCGGCAATGCGGTTCTGCGCCGCCACCAGCCGCCACAGGGCGCCGACGCTCCACACGTCGCGGCTGTAGGTCAGGCCCAGGCGGCTTTCCAGGGGTGGCATTTGCGGTAGCGCTTTGCCATCACTGCTGTTCTTGCCCCAAGCGTAGGCCAGCGTTGCGTCGGCCTTCCAGTTTTCAGTCAGCAAGTAGGCGGCGCCCAGTTCGCCACCCATGATGCGGGCGTCGATGTTCTGCGCCTGCGAGGTGCTCATGCCCATCATGCCGGTGCGGTAGTCGAACAGGATGTAGTCGCGGATCTGCCCGACATAGCCCGAGGCCCAGGCTTCCAGGCGCTCGGTGCGGTACTGGATGCCGAAGTCGAGCTGGGTGGTCTTCTCTGGCTTGATGCCGTCAAAGGCATTGGCCGCACTGGGTGGTGCCAGCTTGGGCGAGAACAGCTCCCAGTAGTCGGGGAAGCGCTGGGCATGGCCGAGGCCAATGTAGGTAGTGGCCGGGATGGCTGCCAGGTCGTGCTCGTAGCGCACGAAGCCGCTGGGCAGGGTGTCGGCGCGGGTGTCGCCTTCGGTGGCGCTGCCCTGGCGGAAGTCGCGGGCCGAAGCGCGGTCCAGGCGGGCGCCGGTAATCAGCCGGTCTTCGCCACTCATGTACCAGGTCAGTTCGCTGAAGGCGCCGTAGTTGTGGAAGTCGGCATCCTTGGTCCAGGCCTGGCCCTTGTGCGCGTCCACGCCCATGCCGCCACGCTGGCGATGTTCGTTGGTTTGCGCGTCGATGCCGCTGATCAGCTGCACGTCGGCCCAGCGCCAGGTGGCCTTGATGCGTGCGCCCAAGGTGCGGCGGTCGACGTTGCTGACCATCGGCATGCCCATCATGCCGCTGCCCGACGGCGTGCGCAGGCTGTAGTTGTCCATCACATGGTCGGCGTAGTTGTAGTAGACCTGCGCCTCGACCTTGTCCAGCACCTCGCCTAGGTTGGACTTTTCAAAGCGCAGGCCCAGGCTTTCGCGCTTGAACTGCGAGCCGTCCATGCCGCGCCCGGCATAGCGGGCCTCGCCATCACCCTTGCCGGCGGTGAGCTCCAGCAGGGTGTCTTGATCGGGCGTCCAGCCCAGGGCAACGTCGCCGTTCCACTTGTCCCAGCGCGACGGCACGGTGTCGTTGTTGCCGTCGTGGTAGTCATCCGAGCGTGACTGGTTGCCGACGAAGCGGGCATAGGCCTGGCTGTTGCCGGCAGCGGCGTCCAGCACCTTGTCGAAACGGCCGTTGGAACCGGCCAGCAGGCTGGCGTTGACCCGGCTGCCGAGGGTGCCGAACTTTTCCGGTTCGCGCTCGAAGAGGATGGTGCCTGCCGAGCCGCCAGGGCCCCAGATCACGCTTTGCGGGCCCTTGATCACGGTCAGGCGGTCGTAGGTTTCCGGCGAAATGTAGGACGTAGGGGCGTCCATGCGGTTGGGGCAGGCGCCGAGCATCAGGCCGCCGTTGGTGAGGATGTTCAGGCGCGAGCCAAACATGCCGCGCAGGACCGGGTCGCCATTGGTGCCGCCGGCGCGGATCGCCGAAAAGCCGGGAATGGTCTTCAGGTAGTCGGCGCCGTCGCTGGCCGGCACTGGCTGGCGCGGGTCTTTCGGGTTGGTGACCACGGTCAGTGGCGAACTCGGGGCCACGGCGGTAATCACCGTCGGGCTCAGCTCGGGTGCAGCGTGCGCATGGCCTTCATGGCCAGGGTCGGCGGCCAGGGCCACGGGCGCGAACAGCGAGCCGCAGACGGCGGCGAGGGTCCCACGCAGGGACAGGGCAGAAACAGGGGTGCAGCTGGACATAGTGATTCCAGTCGATCAGTCATGAGTAAGCGCGAAGCCTCCTGGCTCCGTGCGCAAAATGTGGGTTCAGACGTTGATCGAGGACGGCGGGGCGCGGCTGCGGGCACCGGGGAATACAGCCTGCCGGGCATGGCCCTGGTGCGTTGACGCAAGCAGGTGGGTGGTGGGGATGACGCTGCCGACGCTGAGCGGGCTGAGGGCCTGGGGCAGGGCGGGGCAGTTGAACAACAGGCTGCAGTAACCGCACTTTTCCCACATCACATGCAACTGGCCATCGCCGCCGTGGCCGTGATGTGCGTCGTTGCCATGCTGATGGGGAGCCGCCATCGGCATGTCCATCGGCATGCTCATGCCGGCGTGGTGGTCCATCGGCATCGACTGGGAAATCAGCGGGCCGATGAAGATCATCCACATGGCGAACAGGCTCAGCCATCCGCCACCGGCGCGCCTGCGGTCAGGGCGGGTAGTACGGCTGAGGCTGTTGCGCGGCAGGCTCATGGCGAGTGCCTGTCAGCAGGTGTCAGTGCGCGTGTTCGTGGGCTTGCGGCTGGTCCGTTGGCGGCTGCTTCTGCACGGCCACTTCGACGGTAACGTCGCCGGCCTTTTCGAAGTGCAGGGTCAACGGGAAGCGCTTGCCGTCGACGAGCAGGCTGCGGTCCTTGGGCTGCATCAGCATCACGTGGTAGGCGCTGGGGGCGAAGGTCAGGTCCTTGCCGGCGGGCACCACCGCGCTGGGCACCTGCTGCATCTTCATGGCGCCGCTGGCACTCATGGCGTGCTCGTGCAGTTGTGCATCGTCAGTGATGGGGCTGTCGACGCTGAGCAGGCGGTCATCGGCCTGGCCGTTGTTGTGCACCACGAAATACGCCGCCACGTTGGGCGCGTTGGGTGGCAGCTGCAGCGACCAGGGGTGGGCTATATGCAGGTCACCCACGCTGTATTCGTGGGCATTGGCAAAGGCGCCGGGCAGCAGCAGGGCGGCCATGACGAGGGCGTGCTTGAGCATGGTGAATCTCCGTTTCTGTTCAGGTTCAGGCAGACAGCGTGATGAACTCAGGCCAGCGGAGAGGCACGGGGGTTTAACGCAGGCCAGAGTTGGCGCGGCGTGGGTTGGTAATCAGCAGGTGGCGGCAACAGCCCGGCAAGCAGTGTCGGTGGGTTGTGCAACTGCGGCGGGTAGACGGGCAGGGCCAGCAGTGGTGCGGTGCCGGAGCAGCACCAGCAGTTCGTCATGCCGGCGCTGTCGTCACTTTGCGGGCCGAGGTCGATCTTGGCCAGGGCCTGCACATCGACCTTGGCCTTGTTGGCCATGCTGGAACAGAAAGCCCCCCACAGCAGCTGCTCGGCCGGGCCCTTGGGCGCGGCAGAAGACAGCGGCATGGCCAGCAGGTTGAACAGCACTGCTAGGCAGGCTATCCAGGCAATGTGCCGACGTGGGGGCATGGAGAGATCCGGTCAGGAATCGTGGTGGGTATTGTAAGGCCGAGTATAGGTAAAAATGGCGGGGTGCGGTGAAGTGACGCAGGTCGGGGTGGCTTTGGGGGCTGCTTTGCAGCCCTATCGCGACACAAGGCCGCTCCTACAGGGGATCGCGCCATGGCCAGCATGCGCGGTCCTTGTAGGAGCGGCCTTGTGTCGCGATAGGGGCGCGAAGCGCCCCCGGCATTCTCAAGCCTTGTTACGCCCCATCAGCCCACGCACGGTCTCCTGCAAATCCGCCGGCAACACCACCACCTTGGCATTGTTGCTCCCGGCCAGGTTCTCCATCGCCCCGACATAGCGCTCACCCAGCAGATACATCGCCGGCACGGTCTCGTTGCCCACCGCTTCCTTCACCAGCGAAATCGCCCGCGCCGAAGCCTCGGCCAGGCTGATCTGCGCCTCGGCATCCAGCCTGGCCGCCTGCAGGCGCGCCTCTGCTTCAAGGATTGCCGCCTGCTTGGCCCCTTCGGCACGGGTCACATCGGCCTTGCGCTCACGCTCGGCGGCGGCCTGGCGCTCCATGGCCAGTTGCATGTTTTCCGATGGCTTGATGTCCTGGATTTCCACCGAGCGTACGGTCACGCCCCAGTCTTCGGTCTGCTCGGACATCGCCTCACGCAGGCGCGCCTTGATCTGTTCGCGGCTGGACAGCGCTTCGTCCAGGTCCATGGCGCCGACGATGGCACGCAGCGAGGTCATGGTCAGGCTGGTGACGGCGAACGAGAAGTTCTGCACGCCATACGAGGCTTTCTGCGGGTCGACCACTTTGGCGAAGCACAGCGCGTTGGCGACGATCACCGCGTTATCCTTGGTGATGATTTCCTGCTGCTGCACATCGAGGATGATGTCCTTGGTCGGCAGGCGATAGGCAACCACGTCCACGTAAGGAATGACAATGTTCAAGCCGGGCTTGAGCGTGGTGTTGTAACGGCCCAGGCGTTCCACGATCCATTCTTCGCCCTGAGGCACGATACGTACCCCCTTGAACACTGTGATCAGGACGAACAGGGCGATGGCGCCGACGACGATGAGGCTGGTCATGATGCAAAATTCCTTTTAGTGCGGTTTCAGGCCCGGATGACGCGGGCGGTGTTCCCCTCGATGGCGGTCAGGCGCACCCGTTCGCCGGTCGGGATTTCGCTATCGGCGACGCAGGTCCATTCTTCGTTGCCGAGGATCGGCTTCTGGAAACGCACACGGCCTTTCTGGAACTCCGAAACGCCCGAGGTCAGCAAGCCCACTTCGCCGATCACGCTGTCGGCGGTCCAGCGCACATCCGGCTGCTTGCGCCGGAACAGCTTGAACCACAGCGCTGTAGTGGCCGACGACAGCAGCACCCACAGCAGCACCTGCATGTCCAGTTGCAGGCTGGGGGCGGCCAGCGAGATAAGCGAGACCAGCACGGCACCGATGCCGAACCAGAGGATGAAGAACGTCGGCAGGAACAGTTCGAGCAGGATCAGCGCGATGCCGAACACCAGCCAGATCCACCATTGCATTTCCATATGGGTGAAACCTTCCGGGGGAGGTGGGGTAAAGCTTAATGCAGCGGTGTGGGCTAAGGCTATTAAGCTGAGGCCGAGCGGGCTGTAGGAGTGTTCTGATATTGGCGGTGCATTCCACAGGGACGGCTTGTGGCGCAGGGGAGCCTGTCGATAGGTATGCGGCGCCTATGAGATCGAGCGCCGCCCGCGCGGCGCTTCGCGGGACAAGCCCGCTCCCACATCTGTTTCGGGCCAGTCACTCCTGTGAGGTCATCGCTGTCCGCCTTGTTTGTTCTATTCGATATCGAGGGTGGGCAACTGCTCTTTATCTATCTCCAGTCATGCACCAGGGCTGCAACCCATCTTGTGCAGGAATAATTGGCCCGAAACAGATGTGGGAGCGGGCTTGTCCCGCGAAGCGCCGCGCGGGCGGCGCTCGATCTTGAAGCCGATGCAATAACTCCGGCGTACTGGGCGGAGGTTCCAATGGCCTACAGATCTTCCCGTTGTTGGTCTTTGGGTTGATCGCGAGCCATCATGAAATCAGAGCTGGCTTTGTCATTGAAAGTCTTTAGTACCGCCGTCAGTAACACCGGAGAATCGAACTCGCGGTCTACATCCGGTAAAGTCGGACGTTTCAATATCAGTACCGGAATTTCAAGCTCCCGAGCCACTTCCAGTTTCGGTTCGGTCGCCACGCTACCGCTGTTCTTGCTGATCAGCACATCAATACCCCGCTGAACAAAAAGGCTGCGCTCATCTTCAATATTGAATGGGCCGCGAGCCCCGATAATTTCACAGCGTGAGTTGCCAGCGTATGCCTCCAGCGCCCGCAAGGTCCAGAACTGCTCCGGCGGAATCTCGTCCAGATGTTGCAGCGGCTCTCGTCCCAGCGTGAACAGCGGCCTGTGGAACGGCTTGAGCGCGTCGACCAACCTCGCCCAGTCCTCGACTTCGCGCCAGTCGTCCCCCGCTTGCGCCTGCCAGGCCGGGCGGCGCAAGGCCCAGCACGGAATACCAGCAATCCGTGCAGCGCTGGCAGCATTGCGGCTGATTTGTGCGGCATACGGATGGGTCGCGTCGACCAGCAGGGTGATGCCCGCCTCGCGCAGGTAGCTGGCCAGGCCCTCGGCGCCACCAAAACCGCCGACCCGTACCTGGCATTGCAGGTCCTGCGGCACGCGGCCGATACCGGCCAGGCTGTAGACATGTTGCGGGCCAAGGCGGCGGGCGATGGCCAGGGCTTCGGTGACGCCACCCAACAGCAGGATACGGGCAGTCATTGCACGCCTGCCTTGCCGACGATGCCGCCTTGGCGGTCGATGGCGAACACTTCCACCTGCACTTGCGCGGGCACTACGCTGCGGGCAAAGGCCAGGGCGTGGGCACATACCGCGTCGCCCAGGGCGATGCCGGCTGCATGCGCCAGGGCCAGGGCCTGCTGGCTGGTGTTGGCGCCGATGATGGCGGCCTGCAGGGCTTCGTCGGCGCCGATGTCTGCCCCCCAGCCGGCCAGTTGCGGCAGGTCGATGCTGGAGTGGCGGCTGTGCAGGTCCATGTGCCCGGCGGCCAGTTTGCTGATCTTGCCGAAGCCGCCGCACAGGCTCAGGCGCGGCACCGGCACCTTGCGCAGGTGCTTGAGCACCGCGCCGACGAAATCACCCATTTCGATCAGGGCGATTTCCGGCAGGCCGTAGACCCGGCGCATGGTGTCCTCGCTGGCGTTGCCGGTGCACGCGGCAATGTGCATGTAGCCGTTGGTATGGGCCACGTCGATGCCTTGGTGGATCGAGGCGATATAGGCCGCGCAGGAAAACGGCCGCACGATGCCGCTGGTGCCGAGGATCGACAGCCCGCCAAGGATGCCCAGGCGCGGGTTCATGGTCTTCAGCGCCAGCTGCTCGCCACCCTGCACATTGACCGTGACCTCGAAGCCGCCGGCGTAGCCGCACTCGCCGGCCAGGCGTTGCAGGTGCTCGCTGATCATGCGCCGTGGTACCGGGTTGATGGCCGGTTCACCCACGGCCAGCACCAGACCTGGGCGTGTAACGGTGCCGACACCCTGGCCGGCGACGAAGCGGATACCGGGCTCGCCCTGCAGGCGTACCTGACTGTAGAGCAGGGCGCCGTGGGTCACGTCCGGGTCGTCACCGGCGTCCTTGAGCGTGCCGGCTTCGGCGCTTGCGCCAGCCAGGCGACAGAACTCCAGGCGCATCTGCACCACCTTGCCCTTGGGCAGGGTGATATCCACGGCATCGTCACGCTGCCCGGTGAGCAGCAGTTTGGCCGCCGCCAGGCTGGTGGCGGTGGCGCAGCTGCCGGTGGTCAGGCCGCTGCGCAGGGGCGCGGGTTGTTCGTGGGTTTCTTCACGCATCGGCGGGCTTCACCACTTCCAGCAGGGTGATCGGCAGCGCCTGGCGCCAGGTGTCGAACGCGCCCAAGGGCTGGGCATGGGCGACATGGATGCGGGTCAGCTCGCCACCGTGCTGCTCGCGAAAATGCGCCAAGGCCAGTTCGCTTTGCAGGGTCACCGCGTTGGCTACCAGCCGGCCGCCGGGGCGCAGGTTTGCCCAGCACCGGTCGAGCACGCCTTCGCGGGTGACGCCGCCGCCGATGAAGATTGCATCGGGTTGCTCCAGGCCTTCCAGCGCTGCCGGTGCCTTGCCGCGGACCAGTTGCAGGCCAGGTACACCCAGCGCATCGCGGTTATGTTCGATGAAGCCCTGGCGGCCTTCGTCAGCTTCAATGGCCAGGGCGCGGCAGGCTGGGTGGGCGCGCATCCACTCGATGCCGATCGAGCCGCAGCCGGCGCCCACGTCCCACAGCAGCTCGCCAGGTTGTGGTGCCAGACGCGCCAAGGTGATGGCGCGGACATCGCGCTTGGTCAGCTGGCCGTCGTGGCGCAAGGCGCTGTCTGGCAGGCCGGCGAGCCGGTGCAGGCGTGGGGCGTCGAGCGCGGCCAGGCATTCGATGGCTACCAGATTGAGTGCGGCGATATCGGCGTGCGGCCAGTCCTGGGCGGTGCCGGCCAACTCACGCTCCTCTTCGCCACCCAGGTGTTCCAATACCCGCAGGCGGCTTGGCCCGAAGCCTCGTTCGCGCAGTAGCGCGGCAATTGCCGCCGGGCTGTCGCCATCGTTGCTCAGCACCAGCAGGCGTATGCCGCTGTACAGGTGTGCATTGAGCGCTGCCAAGGGGCGGGCCACCAGCGACACCACCTGCACGTCCTGCAGCGGCCAGCCCAGGCGGGCAGCGGCCAGGGCGCAGGAGGAGGGCATCGACAGCACGCGCATTTCCTGCGCAGGCACCTGGCGCGCCAGGCTGGCGCCAACGCCGTAGAACATCGGGTCGCCGCTGGCCAGCACGCACACCGGTTCGCCACGCAGGGCCAGTACCGGGGTTAGCGAGAACGGGCTGGGCCAGGCCAGCTGTTCAGCGGTTATGCAGCGTGGCAGCAAGGCCAGCTGGCGTGGGCTGCCGACGATCTTCGCAGCGCTCAGCAGGGCGCGCCGGGCTTGTTTGCCCAGGCCAGGGAAGCCGTCTTCGCCGATGCCTATTACTGTCAGCCAGGGGGTCATGTGTTTCAAATCCGCCAATTTTGGGGGCGCTTTGCGCCCCTTCGCGGGTGAACCCGCTCCTACAGGGGACTGCGCAGCCGTTTGGGGCAACGGTGATCCTGTGGGAGCGGGTTTACCCGCGAAGAGGGCGACGCGGTCCTGAATTTCTACTCAATAGCCGAGGATGCTCGACCACCGGCTTTTCATGCCGCCGGACAAAGCAGGCATAATACCGCGCCTTCTACACTCAAGCGCATTTTCACAGATTGCCGGACGCCCCTTTGACGCAGGACCATGCCCCCATTGTTACGCCCCGCCCCTCGGCCTGCCCGGGGTTGTGGCGCATCGTCAGTGCCCGTGATGGCGGTATCTGCCGTATCAAGTTGCCGGGTGGGCTGCTGCTGGCCGACCAGGCCGAGGCGGTGGCAGCGGCGGCCGAGCGTTTCGCGGGTGGCGTGATCGAAGCCACCAACCGTGGCAACCTGCAGATTCGCGGCATTGGCAGCGAGCACCGTGCCCTGGTCGAGACCTTGCTCGCTGCCGGCCTGGGCCCGCGCGAGGCGGCCGGTGACGATGTGCGCAACCTGATGCTCAGCCCGCTGGCCGGGCATGACCCGGCAATGCTGCTGGACGCCCGGCCGCTGGCCGGGCAGATCCTCGACCTGCTGGAAGGCACCCCGCGTTTCCATCAGTTGTCGGCCAAGTTCGCCGTGCAGCTGGATGCCGGCGAAAGCCTGGCCATGCTCGAACACCCCCACGACCTGTGGCTGTCGGCCCTGCGCCTGGAACAGCAGACCTGGCTGGCGTTTGGCCTGGCGGGTTGCCCGGCCGACGGCCGAGTACTCGGCGCCGTACCGGTGGAACAGGGCCTGGCGCTGGTGCGTGCCGTGCTGGAGCGCTTCCTCGACCTGGCAACCCCGGCGCAGTCGCGCATGCGCCAGTTGCTGGAGGTGTGCCCGGTAACCGATTTTGTCGACGGCCTCGGCCTGGATATCCGCCGCGACTCTGCCGTGCTCGACTGGCGCCGTGAAGCACAATACGCCTCATGGCTGGGCGTATTGCCCCAGGCGCAAGGCCTGGCCCTCGGCGTTGCCCCGCCCCAGGGCCGCCTGACCCCGGCCATGCTGCGTGGCGCCGCCCGTATTGCCCGTGAACTGGGCGATGGCAGCCTGCGCCTGAGCCCCTGGCAAAGCCTGGTGCTGACCAACCTGCAAGCGCAACACATCGAACAGGCCAAGGCCGAATTATCCGCAACCGGCCTGCTATGCCACGACCATGAGCCGCTGGCACGCATCAGCGCCTGCACCGGCGCCAGCGGTTGCGCCAAGGCCCTGGGCGAGACCAAGGCCGACGCCGTGACCCTGGCCACACTGCTGGGCCCTGGTGCCCCCGCCAGCGTGCACCTGTCCGGCTGCCCCCGATCCTGTGCCGTGGCCCATGTTGCCCCGGCCACCCTGCTGGCCCGCTCGCCGGGCCGTTACGACCTGTACCTGCGTGATGCGCGCCAGCCGGGCTTCGGCACCTTGCGCGCCAGCGACCTTACCTTGAACGAAGCAGGCGCCATGCTCGACCTGCCGACGGAGCACCTTGATGATTGACTACATCCGCGATGGTCAGGAGATCTATCGCAATTCCTTCCGGATCATCCGTGAGGAAGCCCGACTCGAGCGGATCCCCGCAGACCTCGAAAAGCTCGCCGTACGGGTGATCCACGCCTGTGGCATGGTCGACGCCATCGATGGCCTGCAGTTCTCCGATGGCGCCGGCCGGGCCGGGCGCGAGGCGCTGCTGAACGGCGCGCCGATCCTGTGCGATGCGCACATGGTTGCCGAAGGCATCACCCGTGCCCGCCTGCCGGCGGACAACAAGGTTATCTGCACCCTGCGCGACCCTAGCGTGCCGGGCCTGGCCAAGGACGCTGGCAACACCCGCTCCGCCGTGGCCCTGGAACTGTGGCGCCCGCACCTGGAAGGCAGCGTGGTGGTGATCGGCAACGCCCCTACCGCGTTGTTCTACTTGCTGGAAATGCTCGACGCCGGCGCCCCCAAGCCGGCGCTAATCCTCGGCTTCCCGGTCGGCTTCGTCGGTGCTGCCGAGTCCAAGGCCATGCTCGCCGCCGACAGCCGTGGCGTGCCGTTCGTGATCATGCAGGGCCGCCTGGGCGGCAGCGCGATGGCCGCCGCCGCGGTCAACGCCCTGGCCACGGAGGTGGAATGATGGTGCCGCGTGGACGTCTGCTGGGCCTGGGCGTGGGCCCTGGCGACCCTGAACTGATTACCCTCAAGGCCCTGCGCCTGCTGCGCGAGGCGCCCGTGGTCGGCTACTTCGTGGCCAAGGGCAAGCGTGGCAATGCCTTTGGCATCATCGAGGCGCACCTGCAGCCCGAGCAGACCTTGCTGCCGCTGGTGTACCCGGTAACCACCGAAGCGCTGCCGGCGCCGCTGTCCTATGAACAGGTCATCAGCGACTTCTACGACGAAGCCAGCCTGCAGGTGGCCGAGCACCTGGATGCCGGCCGTGACGTGGCGGTGATCTGCGAAGGCGACCCGTTCTTCTACGGCTCCTACATGTACCTGCACGACCGCTTGGCACAGCGTTACGAAGCCGAGGTAATCCCTGGTGTCTGCTCGATGCTGGGTGGCGCTTCGGTGCTGGGTGCGCCGCTGGTTTACCGCAACCAGAGCCTGTCGGTACTGTCTGGCGTATTGCCGGCCGAGGAGCTCAAGCGCCGTCTGGCCGACGCCGATGCGGCGGTGATCATGAAGCTGGGGCGCAACTTCCCCAAGGTGCGCGACGTGCTGGCCGAACTGGGCCTGGACGGGCGCGCGCTGTATGTAGAGCGGGCGACTATGGCCAACCAGAAGATCGTACCGCTGGACCAGGTCGACCCGCAGTCGTCGCCGTACTTCTCGCTGATCATCGTGCCGGGGGAAAAATGGCAGGGCTGAACATGCACAAGGTACCGGCAATCGTCATTCTTGGCCCGGGCAGCCTGGCCACGGCGCAGCGGATCCAGCAGTGTTATCCACAGGCTACGATCCATGGCCTGGAAGGCCGGGTCGAAGGCGCCGACTGCTATTACAGCGCCTTCGGCGATACCCTGCGCGCGCTGTACCAGCAGGACACGCCGATCATCGCCCTGTGCGCAGCAGGTATCGTTATCCGCAGCCTGGCCAGCCTGCTCAACGAGAAGGGCAGCGAGCCACCGGTGTTGGCCGTGGCCGAGGATGGCAGCGCGGTAGTGCCGTTGCTCGGTGGCCTGGGCGGTGTGAACGTGATGGCGCGTGAAATTGCCGAAGCGCTGGGCGTTGCCGCCGCCATCACCACCAGTGGTGAGCTGCGCTTCGGCACCTGCCTGTTGAACCCGCCGCAGGGCTATGCCCTGGCGGATATCGAGCAAGGCAAGCGCTTTGTCTCCGACCTGCTGGCTGGCGAGTCGGTGCGCATCGAAGGCGACGCACCGTGGTTGCAGCAGGCGCAGTTGCCTGCCAGCGACGCGGCCCAGCGCACCATCCATGTGGGGCATCAGGCGCGCCCGGCCAGCCGTGATGAACTGCTGATCCACCCGCGTTCGGTGGTAGTGGGCGTTGCCGGCGGCAACCTGGCCAGCATTCGTGCTGCCTTGCAGCAAGCCGGCATCGCCGAGCCCGCTGTGGCCTGCGTACTGGCGGACGAACAAGCCATGGGCGATAACGCCTTGCACGAGGCAACACAGGCCCTGGGCGTTGCCTTGCGCTTTGCTGCCAAGCCGCACGATGTGGCTGGCATGGTAGCGGCGGCCTTGCCTGATGCCCAGTTGATCGAGCAGGCAGAAGTGGTCATCGCGGTGGCGCCTGCCCCGGTCGAAGTGACGCAGATCGGTCGCCGTCGCGGCCGCCTAGCGGTGATCGGCCTGGGCCCGGGTGCCGCCGAACTGATGGTGCCGGCGGTCAAGGCCGAGCTGGCGCGCGCCGAGGATGTGCTTGGCTACGAAACCTATGTGCGCATGGCCGGCCCGTTCCGTGACGAGCAGATCCTGCATTGCACCGACAACCGTGAAGAGATGCAGCGTGCCCGGCATGCCTTCGAACTGGCCGCTCAGGGCCGTTCGGTGGTGGTGGTGTCGTCAGGCGACCCAGGCGTGTTCGCCATGGCGGCGGCGGTACTTGAAGCGTTGCACGAGTCGAGTGACCCGGCGTGGCATCGCGTCGACCTCGAGATCCTGCCTGGGGTGTCGGCCTCGCTGGCGACCGCCGCACAGGCAGGCGCGCCCCTGGGCCATGACTTCTGCGTGATGTCGCTGTCGGACAACCTCAAGCCTTGGTCGATCATTGAAAAGCGCCTGGACCTGGCCGCGCAGGCCGACCTGGTGCTGGCGTTCTACAACCCGATTTCCAGGTCCAGGCCACATCAGCTTGGCGTGGCGCTGGAAGTGGTACGGCGGCATCGTGAGGGGAACACGCCTGTAGTCCTTGGCCGTGACATCGGTAGGCCGGGGCAGACGCTGAAGGTAGTCACCTTGGCCGAACTGCTGCCAGAAATGGTCGACATGCGCACCATGGTGCTGGTGGGGTCTTCCACCACCTGCGCGTTCGACCGCGCAGCTGGCGGGGTCTGGGTCTATACCCCACGCTGGTACGGTACCAAACCGTAAGCAGTGGCAGCCCGGGGGGATGAGGAATTGCTTCGGGGCAGTTTGATGCGCAGGTCACAGGTAGGTTTGCGGCTGGAGCCATTTGGCTTCAACCGTAACCTTCTTGGAGACCTTTGATATGACGACCGATAACGAGAAGCTGCAACTTCAGGTCCTGCCTGACAAGAACCTGTTCGTCTTCCCCGACCAAATGGGTGAACAAAACCGCGATGCCGCAAAGGCTTGCCACGCCCTGGCAACGCAGGGTGCCAATAAACAACACGACCCCATCCTTGAAACTCAGCTCTGGTTCAAGCAATACATTTTCCTGATGTCCAAGATGGGCTGGGCGCCGACCAACGTCGACGTACAGCAGATTACCCAAAGCAACATGCAACTTGAGATCAGCAACCTGCTGGGCAAGGGCCTGCAGGCGGCCTACGGCGTTTTCAGTGGTGATGTGGCAACTGCCCTGGAAAATCTCGGGAAAACGGTTATTGCAGCGTTGGCCGCGAGTACCAAGAACGTCGAGCTGCTCGACCGCAAGTCGGTGGAAGATGACCGAACCGGGCTGAGCCTTACCAAATGCGAGGAGACGGCCGCCGGCCAGGTGGCGATGCTTGTCAGTGCGATCCAGACCGACGCCAAGCCCGACAAGACGGCCAACTATCTGCTGGCCAAGTGGGAAAGCAGCGGTACCTCCAACTTTGCCTGTGGTGCGGTGTTGAATTTCGATCAACGCCAATATGACAAAGTTCGTGCCCTGGTAGAAACCAAGCTTGACGACAATGCCCTGCAGGTCCTGCTGGCACTGGAACTCTAACTATGAAGTGGGCCTGTCGGCATGTTTTCGGCAGGCCTGGAGGGCATGCAGATGCAAGCCAATTACACTTTGTGGTTAAACGGCAACAGCTTGGTATTGATCGATAATTCCGTCAGCGCTTCACGAGCGGAAGCACTGCTGGATGTTCAACTGGCTGCCTACCTGACCGCCAAAAAAGGCCATGCCATTCAGGATGCTGCGTGGCACAAGGAATATCTACGAGTACAGGGCGGCTTCGGTTGCAATATCGCCACCCTGCATTGCGGCACTCCAGTTGCGACACAGGCATCCGCCAGCGAACCGTGGCAGATCCTGCGGGACAGGCTCCTGGCAGGTGTGCTCGGCACCTTGCGCGAGCCGGTAGCCGAATGCCTCGATGCTTACTCCGCCCAACCAGACGCTGCCATTGAGCAGTTGTTATGGGTGGAATGCGTTCGGCCGCCAGATGACAAAGGCATCAGTCATGTCCGTGTGGAGTTGCGCCTGATACTGGCCGACTCAAGCGTCATCAGTACCGAGTTAGGCTTCAGCACTGCAGAGAAACTGACTGCGGATTGGCTGAGGCAGCCGCTGAGCCTTGCGAGCGGCCACGCAACCCGGCAGTTCGATGGCAATTATCAAACCCATGAAAAGGTGATCCATTCGATAAGCGCGGGCCTGCACGACTCCATAAAGCTCAAACAAATGCAGTACCGCAGCAGGGTCAGAACTTTTGTATCTTCAGGAGCCCAAAATGAGTGAATTCAATCAAAAGGCGGCCAGTGGCAAGCTTGTCCACAGCGGGCTGCTGTCATTCCTGCCAGGTGTGAGTCGCGAAGCGCGCGAAGATATCTTGTTGGCCACTGCCTTTGCCCAGCAAGTTGCTTGGTCGGAATTTGACGAAAACTTTCAAAAGGACTGGTTCAAGAATTACTGGCGCAATCTAGCTTTTATGGGTTTCGATGGCAAACATTCGCCTGACGAGCGTCGACCAGGGCGCGACAGGACTAGCCTGGCCGACCAAGCGCTGGCCCAGATTCGTCAGGCAGGATTAGCCGACCATGCCAAAACTGCCGAGCTTTCTTTGCAGGCGCTGCGAAAAAACAGCCAGGCATTGACCGCGTTTGAATCCAGGGCCGTTACCAAAACCATTGGGCGTTTTCAGTTGGTGCCGTGCGCCCAGCAGTCGAGCGGCGCTATCGACATGGTGATGGTTCACATGGAAGTGTCGATGAAAAAGACGTTCAAGGAATTCCTGTTCATGCAGTCGAACAGTGAAGTAAAGGTCGAGGACATACGCGTCGAAGTGATTCACTTCAACTTGCAGGGGTTCCGCGAAGACTACCGCAAGCGGGCACAGGCCAGTGTCGACAAGCAAAATGGCAAGGCCATACATGAGCTGCAGTTGTAGGCACCCGGCCGGCTGGCCAGAGAACGTCAGGGCAACAGGTAGCCGCGGATCCCGGTAAAGATGATCTGCGCGGCCAGGGCACAGACGAACAGCCCCATCAGCCGGCTGACAATCTGCAGGCCCTGGTCACCGAGCAGGCGCTCGATACGGTGCGACAGATACAGCACCAAACCCACGGTAAAGCTGGCCAAGGCAATGCTGATGATTGCCAGCAACTTGTCATCCCAGTGCGGTTGGCTCACCCCCATCACCAGCAAGGCGCCGATGGTGCCAGGCCCGACGGTGAGCGGGATGGTCAGCGGTACGATGGTGACGTCCTGCTGCACGTTATCGGCCTGTACGGCAGATTTGCCTTGGGCCATGCCCAGCGCGGAAATGAACAGCACACTGCCGGCGCCGATACGAAAGGCGTCGGCGGTGATGCCGAAAATACCGAAGATCGCCCGCCCGAACAGGTACAGCAGCACACTGGCGATGAGCGCGGCAAAGGCCACCTTCCAGGCCAGTTGCTTGCGCTCCTTGCTGGAGTGGCCACGGGTCAGGCTGATGAAGCACGACAGCACGAAGAACGGGCTGTAGAGCACGAGCATTTTCAGGTAGACGCTGAACAACTCATGGAGCATGGGGGCAGTCCAGGCAGTTAGGGCTGGGCAGAGTTTATCAGCAGATTCAGTTGCTATCCTGTGCGGGCCTATTCGCGGGTAAACCCGCTCCCACAGGTACTGCATCAGACCTGAGGGCGGCGCTATCCTGCGGGAGCGGGTTTACCCGCGAATAGGCCGGCACAAGCGCTACAGATCAGGAAGTATGCGCCGGGTCTACCTGGGCTTCGCGGTGGTTGGCCCAGTACTGGATCAGCTCGCGCAACTGCGACAGCTCTACCGGCTTGGCCATGTGCCCGTCCATGCCCGCCAGCCGCGCGCGTTCCTTGTGTTCGGCAAGAATGTGCGCGGTCAGCGCCACCACCGGGGTGCGTTGGCGCTGGTTGGCGGTTTCCCAGGCACGCAGTTGCTGAGTGGCCGAGAAGCCGTCCAGGATCGGCATTTCGCAATCCATCAGCACCAAGTCATAGCGCTGCGCTTTCATTGCCTGCAAGGCTTCTTCGCCATTGCAGGCGGTGTCTGGCTCGAGGTTGAGCTTGCCGAGCATGCCGCGGATCACTTTGGTGGAAATGCTGTTGTCCTCGGCGACCAGCACGCGGAAATCACCAGGCAGGTCCAGCGCCTGCGGGATGCCAGGCAGGCTGGCAGGCACCGCTTGCTCGCGGCCGCGCTGGGCCAGCTCCTCGGCGAGGGTGGTCTTCAGCGTGTAGCCGGCCACCGGCTTGGCGAGTATCCGTTTGACCCCGGCGTTGCGCGCAATGACCTTGCTCGGTGCGTTGCTGATGCCGGTGAGCATCACCACCAGGATGTCGTGGTTCAGGCTCGGGTCTTCCTTGATCTTGGCGGCCAGCTGCATGCCGGTCATGCCAGGCATGTTCTGGTCCAGCAGCACGGCGTCGAAGTAGTCGCGCAGGTGCGCCTTGGTGCGCAGCAGGGCCAGCGCCTCTTTGCCCGATGGCACCGCACTGACGTTCATGCCCCAGGCGCTGCACTGTTGCACCAGCACCTTGCGGCAGGTGTCGTTGTCGTCCACCACCAGCACGCGGGCATCGCGCAGCGGACCGTCGAGGTCGGCCGGTGGTTGCTCCAGGCGCGAAGGGTCCAGCGGCAGTGTCAGCCACAGGGTATTGCCCATGCCGGTGCTGCTCTTGATGCCGAATTCGCCCTGCATCAGGCCGATCAACTGCTTGGCGATGACCAGCCCGAGATGGCCGCCCAGCTTGTTGCTGGAAAGGAAGTGGTGGCTGTGCAGCTCGGCCTGTAGCAAGGCTTCGCGGTCAGCGGCAGGCAGCGGCTCGCCACTGTCTTGCACGGCAATGCGCAGGCGTGGCACTTCGCCCCGTTGGTCTAGCGCCACCACCAGCAGGATCTCGCCCTGGTCGGTGTTTTTCAGGGCGTTGTCCAGCAAGCTCGACAAGGCCTGGCGCAGCCGCGTCGGGTCACCGCTGATCACCCGCGGTACCTGCGGCTGGGTGAAGCTGATCAACTCGATGTTCTGCTGCTCGGCCTTGGCGCGGAAGATGTTCAGGCAATCCTCGATCAGCGCGTTGAGGTCGAACTGCACGTCATCCAGCTCGATCTGGCGCGACTCCAGTTTGGAAATGTCGAGAATTTCGTTGATCAGTGTGAGCAGCTCATTGCCGGCGCTGTGGATGGTCTGCACGTAGTCGCGCTGCTTGACCGACAGCGGCGTGCCCAGCAGCAGCTCGGTCATGCCCAGCACGCCGTTCATGGGGGTGCGGATTTCGTGGCTGATCTTGGCCAGGAACTCGGCCTTGGCGTTGATTTCAGCATCGCTGGCGGCCAGCGCACGGCTGGCGCTGAAGCGCTCTTCGCTCATGCGCCGCAGGCGTTCGCTGACCGCCAGGTTGAGCAGCAGGCCGCTGGCCACGGTCAGCCCCAGCAGGATGCACAGCAGCCAAGGCGTCGAGGTGCGGGTCAGGCCGAGCAGGGCCGGCAGCAGCACCAGGCCACCCAGGTTGAACACCACCATGCCCAGGCTGAACAGGCGCCCAGGCGCATAGCCCTTGTACCAGTGGTAGCTGCTGACCAGCAGCATGCTCACGCTGCCCAGGGCCAGCAAGGCGTAGGTCATCAGGTTGAGGGGCAGGGTGTCGACGAACAACAGCACCAGGCCGCTGACCCCGACCACCAGCATTTCGCCTTGCAGCAGGCGGTTCAGCCGTGGCGAATTGCACGGCGAGAAGAAGTGCTGGGTGAAATACAGCCCGGCCAGGCCAGCCAGTACCAGGGTCAGGTAGGCGGCGGGCGTTTGCGCGCTGTGCCACACGTGCCACCAGGGGCCGCTGAGGTTCAGCAGGATCAGGCCGCTGAGCAGCATCAGGCCGTGGTACAGCGCCAGGATCAGGGTGGTGCTGGAGCGGCTGTAGAGGAAGCGGATCAGGTTGTGCATGATCAGCATCACCAAACCGCCGAACAGCATGCCGAACAGCAGCGGCTGGCCTTGTTCGGCGGCGGCTACGGCCGCTGGCTCCAGGCTGATGGCCGGGCGCAGCTGATGCTCGGAGACCAGCCGCAGGTAGATGTCCAGGGGTTGCTTGCTGTTGGGCAGGGGCAATACATGGTCGCTGCCACGCAGGGTGGGGCTGGCATTGCCGGCCAGGCGCCCGTGGTGCAGCTGACGCAGAAGTTTGTCGCCGTCGAGGGCGTAGAAGTCCAGGGCAGACAAGTCTGGGGCGAATACCCGCAGCAGTTGTTCCTGGTCGCCCGGTTGCAGGTGGTAGTGCAGCCATAAGGCCTGTTCCGCCGGGGCGGCATCCAGGTCGGCGAGGATCAGTGGGCTGAACTGGTTGCGGTAACGCTCGGAGCGTACGTCGCTTAGTTGCAGGTTGGCCTGTTCGTCGAGCAGAACGGTCCAGCCTCCGTCATGTTCGGCCGCAGCGGGGAACATGCAGAGCAGGGTCAGCAAGCTGACGATCAGAGCTGAGGCAATCCGAAGCCGACGCACTACGAAATCCCTTCTTAGCCGATGTGCCGGGTACTAACTATGCGCGGCGCGCCAAGTCGAAGGCAAGGCCCAGGCCGGGCCCTGTCGACGAGCCGGGTGCCGTGTGCGCAAGGCACCACGGCGCTCCGGTAGTACTTACTGCTGGTGCTCACCGCGCTCGCGGGCGATGGCCCGGTAGCCGATGTCGGTACGGTAGAAGCTGCCGTTCCAGCTCACTTCCTTGGCCAGGCGGTAAGCCTGCTGCTGCGCATCGGCAACGGTGCTGCCCATGGCGGTGGCACACAGGACGCGGCCGCCGTTGGTGGCCACTTGGCCATCCTTGAGCGAAGTACCGGCATGGAACACCTTGCCTTCGATCTTGGCCGCAGCGTCCAGGCCGCTGATCACGTCGCCCTTGGCGTAGTCGCCCGGGTAACCGCCAGCTGCCAGTACCACGCCCAGGCTCGGGCGCGGGTCCCACTGCGCTTCGACCTTGTCCAGCGCCTTGGCGAATGCAGCTTCGATCAGCAGCACCAGGCTCGACTCCAGGCGCAGCATGACTGGCTGGGTTTCCGGGTCGCCGAAGCGGCAGTTGAACTCGATGACCTTGGGGTTGCCCGCCTTGTCGATCATCAGCCCGGCGTAGAGGAAGCCAGTGTAGACATTGCCTTCCTCGGCCATGCCGCGCACGGTCGGCCAGATCACCTGGTCCATCACGCGCTGGTGCACCTCGGCGGTGACCACTGGGGCAGGGGAGTAGGCACCCATGCCGCCGGTGTTCGGGCCGGTGTCCTGGTCGCCGACGCGCTTGTGGTCCTGGCTGGTGGCCATGGGCAGCACGTTGTGGCCGTCGACCATGACGATGAAGCTGGCTTCCTCGCCGTCGAGGAACTCTTCGATCACCACGCGCGAGCCGGCTTCACCGAAGGCGTTGCCTGCCAGCATGTCACGTACGGCGGCTTCGGCTTCTGCCAGGGTCATGGCGACGATCACGCCCTTGCCCGCAGCCAGGCCGTCGGCCTTGATCACGATCGGCGCGCCTTTTTCCTGCAGGTAGGCCAGTGCCGGCTCGATTTCGGTGAAGTTCTGGTAGTCGGCGGTCGGGATCTTGTGACGCGCCAGGAAGTCCTTGGTAAAGGCCTTGGAACCTTCCAGCTGGGCCGCGCCCTTGGTTGGGCCAAAGCAGTCCAGGCCGCGGCTGCGGAACAAGTCGACCACGCCGATGACCAGCGGTGCTTCCGGGCCGACGATGGTCAGGTCGACGTTCTTCTCGGCGAAGTCGGCCAGTTGCTCAAGGGCGCACACGTCGATGGCGACGTTCTCGCACTTGGCTTCGGTAGCGGTGCCGGCGTTGCCTGGGGCAACGAAGACTTTCTCGACGCGTGGGTCCTGGGCAACTTTCCAGGCCAGGGCGTGCTCACGGCCGCCGCTGCCGATGATCAAAACTTTCATGTCAAAACCTCGAATTCTTTCGGACGGGAGGCAAAGCCTCACGCTGTACGAGGTCGCAATGAAGCAGGTAGATGCAAGGCGGGGCCGGTTCCGATGAGCGGAGTTGCCTTCTGGCAATGAGCATCAGCGGAACCGGCCCCAACGCAGCAGATGCCTGCTTCAGTGCGGCCGATTGCCGTAAATCAGTGGCGGAAGTGGCGCATTCCGGTGAAGACCATCGCAATGCCGGCTTCGTCAGCAGCAGCAATCACCTCGGCATCACGCATCGAACCACCCGGCTGGATCACGGCGCTGATACCCACTTTAGCCGCATTGTCGATGCCGTCACGGAACGGGAAGAACGCATCCGACGCCATGACCGCGCCCTGCACTTGCAGGCCAGCATGCTCTGCCTTGATTGCAGCAATGCGAGCGGAGTTGACGCGGCTCATCTGGCCGGCACCAACGCCGATGGTCTGGCGCTGCTTGGCGTAGACAATGGCGTTGGACTTGACGAACTTGGCCACTTTCCAGGCGAATACCAAGTCGTGGATTTCTTGCTCGGTCGGGGCACGCTTGGTGACGATCTTCAGGTCATCGGCGGTGATCATGCCGATATCGCGGCTTTGCACCAGCAGGCCACCGTTGACACGCTTGAAGTCCCAACCGGCAGCGCGCTCGGCTGGCCACTCGCCGCATTCCAGCAGGCGTACGTTCTGCTTGGCGGCAACCACGTCGCGGGCAGCCTGGGAGATTTTCGGGGCGATGATCACTTCGACGAACTGGCGGTCGACGATGGCCTTGGCGGTTTCGCCGTCCAGTTCACGGTTGAAGGCGATGATGCCGCCAAATGCCGACTCGGTGTCGGTGGCGTAGGCCAGGTCGTAGGCCTTGCGGATGCCGCCTTCTTCTTCAGGCACCACAGCCACGCCGCATGGGTTGGCGTGCTTGACGATGACGCAGGCCGGCTTGACGAAGCTCTTCACGCACTCCAGCGCGGCGTCGGTGTCGGCCACGTTGTTGAACGACAGTTCCTTGCCCTGCAGCTGCACGGCAGTGGAAATGCTGGCTTCGCCCTTTTTGGCTTCTACGTAGAACGCCGCGCTCTGGTGCGGGTTCTCGCCGTAGCGCATTTCCTGGGCCTTGACGAACTGGCTGTTGAAGGTGCGCGGGAACTCGCTGCGTGCGGAGGTCGAAAGGGTCTCTTTGGCCTGGTCGATGGTGCCCATGTAGTTGGCGATCATGCCGTCGTAGGCGGCAGTGTGCTCGAACGCCTTGAGCATCAGGTCGAAGCGCTGGGCGTAGGTCAGTCCGCCGGCCTTGAGGCCTTCGACGATGCCGGCGTAATCGCTGGCGTTGA
Organism: Pseudomonas sp. NPDC089392; assembly: GCF_044749595.1. Classification (NCBI taxonomy): domain Bacteria; kingdom Pseudomonadati; phylum Pseudomonadota; class Gammaproteobacteria; order Pseudomonadales; family Pseudomonadaceae; genus Pseudomonas; species Pseudomonas sp. NPDC089392. Next base: position 71,617 of record NZ_JBIVIF010000015.1, on the reverse strand, counting down.
CCACGATGGCGACGTCTTTGTGGTTCTTGGCAGCCGAACGGACCATGGTCGGGCCGCCGATGTCGATGTTCTCGATGGCGGTCGGCAGGTCACAGCCAGGCTTGGAAATGGTGGCTTCGAACGGGTACAGGTTGACTGCAACCAGGTCGATCGGCTTGATGCCGTGCTCGTTCATGATGGCGTCGTCGGTACCACGGCGGCCGAGGATGCCACCGTGGATCTTCGGGTGCAGGGTCTTGACCCGGCCATCCATCATTTCGGCGAAGCCGGTGTAATCGGCCACTTCCACCGCGTTCACGCCGTTGTCCTTGAGCAGCTTGTAGGTGCCGCCGGTGGACAGGATCTCGACACCGAGCTGCTGCAGCTCACGGGCGAATTCGAGGATACCGGTCTTGTCGGAGACGCTGATCAGGGCGCGGCGGACTGGCAGGCGGGTAGTCTGGTCGGTCATTTCGGGTTCCAATAACGCGGTGGAGTCAGCAAAAAAGGCGTCTCTGTTCAGGGAGCCGCCTTTTCTGGTTGGGATTCTGGCTTACAACAAGTCGTACTGCTTGAGCTTCTTGCGCAGGGTGCCTCGGTTCAGCCCGAGCATCTCGCTGGCCTTGGTCTGGTTGCCCTTCACGTAGTTCATCACGCTTTCGAGCAGGGGCGCCTCGACTTCGGAGAGCACCAGGTTGTACACGTCCGTCACGGTCGCGCCTTCCAGGTGGGCGAAGTAGTTGTGCAGCGCCTTCTCGACGCTGTCGCGAAGGGTCTGGCCCTCTTCGCTCGGCGTGTTGAGGTGCTGTTTCAGGTTGGCGTTGTCGCTCACGGGCGTTGTTCCACTCACAAAATTCTCGGTCATCATCGTCATGCGGCCACCCCTTGTCCGTCCTCTGTCTCAAGGCTCTGTCGACGTTCACTGAAAAACGCGCGAACGTTGGCGCACTGCGCTTGTGTGTCTTCCAAAGCGTTGAACCGGGAGCGAAACTCCTTGCCGCCGGGTCGTGTTGCCAGGTACCAGCCAACGTGCTTGCGGGCAATACGTACGCCCATCACATCGCCATAGAAGGCATGCAGCGCGGCCAGGTGCTCCAGCAGGATGCGTTCCACTTCGTCCAGTTGCGGTGCCGGCAGGTGTTCGCCGGTGCGCAGGTAATGCTCGATCTCGCGAAAGATCCATGGCCGCCCCTGGGCAGCCCGGCCAATCAACAGGCCATCGACCCCGGTGGCGTCCAGCACCGCCCGGGCCTTTTCTGGCGAAGTGATATCGCCGTTGGCAAAAACCGGGATGGACACCGCCTGTTTGATGGCAGCGATGGTGTCGTATTCGGCTTCGCCTGTGTACAGGTCGGCGCGTGTGCGACCATGCACCGCCAGCGCCTGGATGCCGGCCTGTTCGGCGATCTTCGCCACGTTCAGGCCGTTCTTGTTCGCCCGGTCCCAACCGGTGCGGATCTTCAGGGTCACCGGTACATCCACGGCGCCGACCACGGCGTGGAGGATTTCGCTGACCAAGGCTTCATCTCTCAATAAAGCAGAGCCTGCAGCTTTGTTGCAGACTTTTTTTGCCGGGCAGCCCATGTTGATATCGATGATCTGGGCTCCCGCTTCGACGTTGGCCTGCGCCGCCGCTGCCATCATCTGCGCATCACCACCGGCGATCTGCACCGAGCGTGGCTCGGGATCACCTTCATGGATGCGGCGCAGGCTCGACTTGCGGCTGTTCCACAGGCTCATGTCGCTGCTGACCATTTCCGACACCACCATGCCCGCGCCCAGGCGCTGGCAAAGTGTACGGAAAGGCTGGTCCGTGACCCCGGCCATGGGCGCGAGGATCAGGTTGTTACGTAGTGTGTATGGGCCGATGCGTACCGCCGACATAGGTGATCCCTGTTGTGGGGCCGAATCTTGGAGTTCGAAAAAGGGTGGGCATGATACCCGCTCTCGGTGCCTGGATAAAGATGGATTTGGATAAAATCTGAACAGTTGTCGGCTTATGACATTTGGTATGGGCGAGGGTCTGGGGCTGCTTTGCAGCCCATTCGCGGCACAAGGCCGCTCCCACAGGGTGTGTGGGAGCGGCCTTGTGCCGCGAATGGGGCGCAAAGCACCTCCGGCAGTTATTTCGGTTATTCCGGCGAACGGAAGCTCAGGCTGTAATTGACCGCCTTCGGTCCCGGGTCGAGGATGTCCAGGGCAATATGGATCGGGGTCTGGCTGGGCATTTCGCCACGCCCGGCCAGTTCACCGGACAGGTACTCGCTGGGTTTGAAGCGACGGCTGGCGATCAGCTGGCCATTGAGGTCAGCGAAGCGCAGCTCCAGCAGTGGGAACGGCTGGGCGAATGGCGCCCGGTTGTAGATGATCGCATCGACGATCAGTGCGCCTTTGAAGTCGGGGTGGCTGCGTACCACCAGGTTGCTGCTTTTGATCCGTGCGATATCGACGCGAGTCGGTACCTGGCAGCCGATCATCGGGCAAATTTGCTGGAAGATCGGCCGGTATTGGTCCTGGCGGGCCATTTCGTCGAAGTGGAACCACACGTACTGGAACGCCAGCAGGCCAGCGGCCAGCAAAGTCAGCAAGCCCCACAGCAAGCGTTTTCCCCAGTTGGGCGCAGGCTTTTCCCAGCCCAGCTGCAGCGGGTCGTCGACCACATCGACCAGCGGCTCCTTGCGCGCTGCGCGCTCGGGCTTGTCGGTAAAACTCGGTTCCTGGCGCTCGCCTGGCAGCGCTTCGACAGGGTCGTCGTCACGCGCCGACAGGTGCAGTGGCAGTGGCTCATCGTCACGGGCACTCAGGCCCTGCTCCGGGAATTCATCGTCGTTGGCGCGCAGCGGCTCGCTGAATTCGACGTGGTCATCGATTTCGGCGGCGCGGTTTACCGGCGGCTCGTCGTCGATGTCCAGGTCCAGGTTGCCGCCCAAGGTCGGTTCGGTGCGCTCGCCAGGGTCCGGCTCCGGTTCCAGCTCCAGGGGCTCCGGTGCCAGCAACACTGGCTCAGGCTCTGCTGCCGGTTGCGGCTCGAAGGGTTCGTCGGTGGCCGTACCGAACAGGTCGTCGACATGTTCGTCCGGCTGCAGCTCGTCGCGCCGCGCCTGCAGCCCGTCGTCCAGGTTGGCCGGGCGTGCCGAGGCGGGTTGGCCACGACGCTCCAGGCGCTCCAGTTCCTTGTCGAGGTCGAGCTCATCCAGCGCCTGGGCGGTGAGTGCCCAGTCCTCGTCAGGTGTGCTGTTGTGCGCACTGACGGCCGGCTCGGGGGCAATCGCCGGCTCGACCACCGGTTCGGCCGGCGCAGCAGGTACCGGCGCAGGCACCATGGGTGCACTGGCAGTACCGCTACGGTTCTGCTCCAGCAACTGCTTGGCGGCGTTGAACACCTGCAAGCAGTGGCCGCAGCGCACCACACCGCGCGCCACACTCAGCTGGTGGTGGGTGACGCGAAAGCTGGTCTGGCAATGCGGGCACTGAGTGACGAAACTGTCGGTCATGCGGCAATCCGGGAGCTGTGCAGAAAGGTATTCTAGGCCCGCTTAACGGCGGCGACCACTGATGCGCACCCAACCGTCGCGCACGACGATCGGGTCCAGCTCGAAGTCGGCGGCGTAGGCGGCGGCCACTTCCTCACCCTGCTCGGCGAGGATGCCCGACAGCGCCAGCAAACCACCTGGGCGGACCAGGCCAGACAACTGCGGCGCCAGCGACACCAGTGGGCCGGCCAGGATGTTGGCGACCAGCACGTCGGCCTGCATGGCCGGCATGTGCTCGGGCAGGTACAGCGCCAGCTTTTCATTGGCGATGCCGTTGCGCTGGGCGTTGTCGCGCGACGCCTCGATGGCCTGCACGTCGATGTCGGTGCCGACCGCTTCACGCGCGCCCAGCAGCAGCGCGGCGATGGCCAGGATGCCCGAGCCGCAGCCGAAGTCCAGCACCTGGGCGCCGTCGAGTTGCTGGCCGTCGAGCCATTCCAGGCACAGGGCGGTGGTGGGGTGGGTGCCGGTGCCAAAGGCCAGGCCCGGGTCGAGCAGCAGGTTCACCGCGTCCTTTTCCGGGGCATCGTGCCAGCTGGGCACGATCCACAGGCGGTTGCCGAAGCGCATTGGCTGGAAACCATCCATCCAGCTGCGTTCCCAGTCCTGGTCCTCGATCACTTCGGCCTGGTGCTCGGGCAGCTCGGCGCCCGTCAGCAGGCGCAGGTGGGCGAACACCTGCTCTGGGTCGGCATCGGCCTCGAACAGCGCCAGCAGGTGGGTGTGCGACCACAACGGGGTGGTGTTGAGGTCTGGCTCGAAGATCGGTTGATCTTCGGCGTCCATGAACGTGACCGAAACGGCGCCTACTTCAAGCAGGGCGTCTTCGTAGGTTTCGGCTTGTTCCGGGCTGATGGCCAGGCGTACTTGCAGCCAAGGCATGGCGGGCACCTTTGGTAAATCGACAGGGGCAGCCCTAGGCTGCGCGAAGGCTGGCAGTTTACGCGAGTGCGGGGGATTTGTGGATTGGCTTGGGAAGGGGGCTGCTGCGCAGCCCGATCGCGACACAAGGCCGCTCCTACAGATGATCGCATTCCCCTGTAGGAGCGGCCTTGTGTCGCGATCGGGGCGCGCAGCGCCCCCAAAAATCCATCAGACAAAACAGAGCGAGAGCGACTCAGCTATATAAGCAGGCTTATCTTCGCCTTCGATCTCCAACGTGGCAATCGCCTTGAGCAGCCACTGCCCTGGCTTCTTCTCCGTCACCTGGGCCAGTTCCAGCTTCAACCGTACCTGGCTGTTGACCTTGACCGGCTGGATGAAGCGCACACTGTCCAGCCCGTAGTTCACTACCATCTTCAGCCCTTGCGGCAGGACCAGAATGTCCTCCATCAGCACGGGAATAAGCGACAACGTCAGGAAACCATGGGCGATCGTGCAGCCAAACGGGGATTTTGCCGCCTTTTCCGGGTCGACGTGGATGAACTGGAAATCACCCGTCGCCTCGGCGAACAGGTTGATGCGTTGCTGGTCGATCTTCAGCCAGGCGGAGTGGCCCAGTTCCTTACCAACGTACTGCGAAAGCTCTGTAACCGGTACATAGGGCATCGCGGACTCTCCAGATTGCAAGTTGGTACGAAGGTGCAAGATCAGCACGATCAACCGTTTCAGTCAAGTTGCCAGCTTTTCGGCGAATATCGGTATATAGCCGCACGTGCTTATAATGGCCGCCATGCCCGAGGGAGATGCTTATGCTGTTGCGCGGTTTGACCTGGCTGGTGCTGTTCCAGCTGCTGGGTACGGCAATCAACCACCTGTTGGTGCCGTTTCTGCCCGGGCCGATCATCGGCCTGTTGCTGCTGTTGTTCTTCCTCATGGCCCGTGGCGAGGTAGGCAAACCGCTGAACGAGGCCGCCAGCAGCCTGCTGCGCTACCTGCCGCTGTTGCTGGTACCGCCGGCCGTGGGAGTGATGGTGTATGCCAAGGACATTGCCGCCGACTTCTGGGCCATTGCCGGGGCCTTGCTGATTTCCTGCCTGGTGACGCTGGTGTTTGTCGGCGTGTTGATGCAAAAGCTCATCCACCGCCAGGGCAAGCGTGAGGGGCAGCCATGATGCTCGACTGGCAAGGCGCGCTGGATGCGGTGGTTCACCATCCTTTGTTCGGTATCGGCATCACGCTCGGGGCTTACCAGGTTGTGCTGGCAGCCTACGAGAAGACCCGCTGGATCTTTCTGCAACCGGTATTGGTGTCGATGTTGCTGGTGATCGGCGTGTTGCTGCTGTGCGGCATCAACTACAGCGAATACCGCAAGAGCACCGAAATCATGAACATTCTGCTGGGGCCCGCCACCGTGGCCTTGGCTGTGCCGCTGTACCTCAACCTGCGCCGGATCCGCCAGCTGTTCTGGCCCATCTTTACTACGCTGGTAGTCGGAGGTCTGTTCGCCACGCTGTGCTGTCTGCTGCTGGGCTGGTGGTTCGGTGCCGAGCACATGATCCTGATGACCATGGCACCGAAGTCGGTGACCTCGCCGATCGCCATGCTGGTGGCCGAGCAGATTGGTGGCGTGGCGGCGCTGGCGGCAGTGTTCGTGCTGATCACCGGGGTGATCGGGGCGATCTTCGGCCCGGCGCTGCTGAGCCGCTTCGGCGTGCACAGCCCCGAGGCGCGCGGCATGTCGCTGGGTGTGACTGCGCACGCGGTGGGCACTTCGGTGGCTTTGCAGGAAAGTGACGAATGCGGCGCCTTTGCCGCGCTGGCAATGAGCCTGATGGGGGTGGCCACGGCGGTGTTTTTGCCGCTGGCGGTCAGCCTGGTGGCCTGAGGAATTGTGATGACGCTACCGCTGTTTCCACTCAATACCGTGCTGTTTCCTGGCTGCTTCCTTGATTTGCAGATTTTCGAGGCGCGCTACCTGGACATGATCGGCCGCTGCATGAAGCAGGGCGAAGGGTTTGGTGTGGTGTGCATCCTGGAAGGCGAGCAGGTCGGCAAGGCGCCGCCGGTGGTCGCCTCGATTGGTTGCGAGGCGGTGATCCGCGACTTCGTGCAGCAGGACAACGGTTTGCTGGGTATCCGGGTTGAAGGTGTGCGGCGCTTCAACCTGCACAGCACCGAGGTGCAGAAGGACCAGTTGCTGGTGGGCCAGGTGCAATGGCTGCCGGAGCAGGCGGACAGCCCGTTGCTTGAGGCGGACGATGACCTGCTGGCACTGCTGGTGGCCCTTGGCGAGCACCCGATGGTCGAAGCGCTGGACATGCCGCGCCCGGTGGGCGGGCGCCAGGCGCTGGCCAACCAGCTGGCGTACCTGCTGCCGTTCATGGAAGAGGACAAGCTGGATTTGCTGACCCTTGACTCGCCGCAGCAGCGGCTGGGGGAGATCCAGAAGCTGCTGGAGCGGATTCAGGGTGAGTTGTTTGCCTGAGGGTTCTGTGTTGCCTGTGCCGGCCTCTTCGCGGGTAAACCCGCTCCTACAAGGGGCGGCGCAGGTTTCGTGGCGTGTACATTCCTTGTAGGAGCGGGTTCATCGAGGCGTCGAACCGCCGCGAAGAGGCCCGCACAGACAACATCAATACTGATAGCGCAGTAAAGCCTGCGGCAACGCATGCATGGCAAAGAACGCCAGCAGCGCAATACACGCCGGCAACACCAGCCACCACACCCGCTGGGGCAGTGCCGGCAGCGTCTGCTTGTGTTGTACCAGCGTCAGGCTAAGCGCACACACGCAGCACGCCAGCAAAGCCCCGGCAAGGATGTCGGTCGGCCAGTGTGCCCCCAGGTACACCCGCGACAGGGCAATCGCCAGCGCCGGAATGCAGCCCAACGCCACCCAGGTCAGGCGCATGCGCGGCGGCTGTCCGCGCCCGGCCAGCACGGCCATCACCAGAAAGAACGCAAACGACGCCGAACTGTGCCCGCTAGGCATGCTGTAGCTGGTCAATGGATCGCTCAAAACCTCAGGTCGGGCCCGGGAGAACAGCCATTTCAGCGTGCCGTTGGCAACTGCGGTGCCCATCAGTGCGCCCGCTGCGAACAGGGCATGCCGCCATTGCCGGGCAAGCAGCAGCAGCCCGGTCAGCAGACCGCCAAGGAACAGTTGGGTACGGAAATCGCCCAGCCGGGTCACCAGCACCACGGTGCCATCGATGGCCTGGCTGCGGTGCTCCTGGACCAGCGTCATGATCCCTTGGTCGAATTCATTCAGGTACGGCCAGCCGAGGAACAGCGCGGCCAGGGCGACAAAGCTCAGGCCTGCCACCAGTCGGGTGCCGTGGCGCTGGTCACGCAGGCTGCTGTTCAGGCTCAGGCCAAGTAGCACTGCCAGGGTGCCGGCGATGATCCCGGCATCCAGCCAGAAGCCTTCTGGCAGGGGCAGGCGCATGGCCGCGCCAGTGGCCCAGCCGGGCAGCAGGTAGGCCACCGACCAACCGGCGCCGGCCACCAGGCTGACGGCGATGAAGCGCGGCAGCGGCATGTCGAACATGCCGGCGACCATCGGCAGCATCGGCCGTAGCGGGCCGATGAAGCGCCCCACCAGCAGGCTGGCGATGCCATAGCGCTGGAAGTAGCTTTCGGCGCTGCCAATCCATTCCGGGTGGTGTCGTAGCAGTGGCAGGCGGCGGATGTTCTGGTGGAAGTACTTGCCTATCGTATAGGACAAGGCATCGCCCGACAGGCCGCCGAGAAAGCCCAGCAGCAGCGTTTCGCCCAGGCTGAAGGCACCGCTGCCGGCCAGTACCGCGACGGCGAACAGCAGTACCGTGCCCGGCACGATAATGCCGGCAATGGCCAGGCATTCGATGCAGGCCACCAGGAATATTGCCAGGCCAAGCCACTGCGGGTTGGCGCTGAGCCAGCCGGTCAGGCTGTCGAGCCATTGGCCCATGGTTCAGCTTCCTTGTTCGAGAATGAAGAAATCGCGGCCTTCAAGTTGGCCGCGGCGTAACGGGTTGCGCGTGCAGAAGCGCGCGTATTCGGCGTCGACGAAGCGGTAGGGCAGGTGTTCGTCGCGCCCGTGCGGGATGCCCAGGCGGGCGGCCTGGATGACCCGTGGCACGGCGTTGCCGCAATCCTCCACGTACAGGCGCTCGGCGTCGAAGCGCTGGGCGTCCCAATGCGGCACCTTCAGGCCCAGCGCCCGGCACAGCAGCGTTTGCCCGGCACACAGGCGTTCGGCCGGGCGCAACTGGCCGCTGGCGTCGGGGTTGTTCAGCTGCATCTGTGCCAGGCTGTTGGGGCCCGAGAGGGCGTCCTGCCAAGGATAGGCGGACTTGATCAGCACCGCGTTGCCCGGCCCATGGGCGCTGAAGTTCAGCGAATCGCCGCCGCGGGCGTAGTACATGTAGATGTGCCCGCCGTCGAGGAACAGTGCCTTGCGTTTTTCCGTGTAGCCGAGCGAGGCATGGCTGCCTTTGTCGGTGAGGTAGTAGGCCTCGGTCTCGATGATGCGCGCGGCCAGCCACAGGTCGCCATGGCGGTGGCGAATGACCTTGCCGAGCAGGGCTTTGGCCAGGGTCTGGGCGTCGCGGTCGAAAAAGCTGTCGGGCAGGGCAGGCATGCGGACGGTTCGCGGCTGGGGAGGCGGGGATGATAGCAATGAATGGCTTAATCGAGGCTGAACCGAGAGTGATGTTGGCAGTGCCGGCGTCTTCGCGGGTGAACCCGCTCCCACAGGTACAGCACAGCACTCAGGCCTCGTGCAGCCCCTGTAGGAGCGGGTTCACCCGCGAAAGGGCCACAACAGGAGATAGAAATTTCGATAACCCTGGTTACATCTTTCCTGCACATTGCCCCCGCCATTTTCTACCATCCGCCTCCCGCCGCTGGGCGTATACCTGCGCGGCAGTTATAATCAGCCGATTTCCCCTTTCGCCAAGACACCGAACCCATGACTGAGTCCGTTCTTGACTACATGACCCGCCTGGGTCGCGCTGCCCGTGAGGCTTCCCGGGTGATCGGCCGTGCCAGCACCGCGCAGAAGAACCGCGCCCTGCAAGCCGCCGCCGAGGCACTGGACGCTGCCCGTGCCGAGCTGACCGCTGCCAACGAGCTGGACCTGGCCGCTGGCCGTGCCAACGGCCTGGAGCCGGCGCTGCTCGACCGCCTGGCGCTTACCCCGGCGCGTATCGACGGCATGATCACCGGCCTGCGCCAGGTGGCCAGCCTGCCGGACCCGGTCGGTGCCATCCGCGACATGAGCTACCGCCCATCGGGTATCCAGGTCGGCAAGATGCGCACGCCGCTGGGGGTGATCGGGATCATCTACGAATCGCGCCCGAACGTGACCATCGATGCCGCCAGCCTGTGCCTGAAGTCGGGTAACGCGACCATCCTGCGTGGCGGCTCCGAGGCTATCCACTCCAACCGTGCCATCGCCACTTGCATCCAGCGCGGCTTGGCCGAGGCCGGCCTGCCGGCGGCAGTGGTGCAAGTGGTCGAGACAACCGACCGCGAAGCCGTAGGCGCGCTGATCAGCATGCCGGAATTCGTCGACGTCATCGTCCCGCGCGGCGGCCGTGGCCTGATCGAGCGCATCAGCCGCGACGCCCGCGTGCCGGTCATCAAGCACCTGGACGGTATCTGCCACGTCTATGTCAGCCAGCACGCCGACCTGGGCAAGGCCTGGAACGTGGCCTTCAACGCCAAGACCTACCGCTACGGTATCTGCGGCGCGATGGAAAGCCTGCTGGTCGACCAGCAGGTGGCCGAGCGCTTCCTGCCGGAGATGGCCCGCCGCTTCCAGGAGAAGGGCGTGGAGCTGCGTGGCTGCGAGCGTACCCGCGCGCTGATCGAGGCCAAACCGGCCACTGAAGACGACTGGCACACCGAGTACCTCGACGCGATCCTGTCGATCCGCGTCGTCGATGGCCTGGACCAGGCCATCGAGCACATCAACCACTATGGCTCGCACCACACCGACTCGATCATCAGCGAACACCAGGGCGAAGCCCGTCAGTTCATGGCTGAAGTCGATTCGGCATCGGTCATGCTCAACACCCCGACCTGCTTCGCCGACGGCTTCGAGTACGGCCTGGGTGCGGAAATCGGCATTTCCACCGACAAGCTGCATGCCCGCGGCCCGGTCGGCCTGGAAGGCCTGACCTGCGAAAAATACGTGGTGATCGGCGACGGCCAGCTGCGCGGCCAGGGGTCCTGCTGAGTTGAGCAAGGCCCAGGCAGTCCGGCGCATCGGCATTCTAGGCGGCACCTTCGACCCCGTGCACATCGGCCACCTGCGCAGCGCGCTGGAAGTCGCCGAGCTCATGGGGCTGGACGAGTTACGCCTGCTGCCCAATGCCCGGCCGCCACACCGTGATACCCCGCAGGTGGCTGCGCAAGACCGCCTGGCCATGGTCCGCGAAGCAGTGCAGGGCGTGGCTTGCCTGAGCGTCGACGCCCGCGAGCTGGAGCGCGACAAGCCGTCGTACACCATCGATACGCTGGAGTCGATCCGCGCCGAGCTTGCCAGCAGCGACCAGCTGTTCCTGGTGCTGGGCTGGGATGCTTTCTGTGGCTTGCCCGGCTGGCACCGCTGGGAAGAATTGCTGCAACACTGTCACATCCTGGTGCTGCAACGCCCGGATGCCGACGTAGAACCCCCTGACGAGCTGCGCAACCTGCTGGCTGCGCGCTCGGAGAGCGATCCCACCGCCATGTCCGGCCCGGCGGGAAATATTTCGTTCGTCTGGCAGACACCGCTTGCGGTGTCGGCTACACAGATCCGACAGCTGCTGGCCAGCGGCAAATCGGTGAGGTTCCTGGTGCCGGACGCCGTACTGGCCTATATCGAGGCGCACGAACTGTATCGTGCGCCCAACTGACGGTGCCTCTGGCGCCTCATCCAACGAGTTGAACGAGTTTTATATGACCAAGCAGAAAATTTACGGCGAAGAACTGGTCGCAGTGACCAAGGCCGCGCTGGAAGACGTCAAGGCCCAGGACATCCAGGTCATCGACGTGCGCGAGAAGCACAGCCTGACCGACTACATGATCATTGCCACCGGTACCTCCAACCGCCAGATCAACGCGATGGCCGAAAAGGTTCGCGAAGCGGTCAAGGCCAAGGGCGCCCAGCCACTGGGTGAAGAAGGCAAGGGCGACAGCGACTGGGTGCTGCTGGACCTGAACGACGTCATCGTGCACATGATGACCGCCGCTGCCCGCCAGTTCTACGACCTGGAGCGCCTGTGGCAGGGTGCCGAGCAAAGCCGTGCCGCCGATGGCAAGCACCACAGCCCGGACCACGCCCACGAGTACTCCGACAAGCTCAAAGACCGCGAATAAGGAAAGCGCTGTGCGTTTGCGCCTGATCGCGGTCGGCTCGCGCATGCCGAAGTGGGTTGAGGAAGGCTGGCATGAATATGCCAAGCGCCTGCCCGCCGAGCTGTCGCTGGAGCTGGTGGAAATCCCGCTGAACACCCGTGGCAAGAATGCCGACGTCGCCCGCCTGATCCGTCAGGAGGGCGAAGCCATGCTGAGCAAGGTTCAGCCTGGGGAACGCATCGTCACCCTCGAGGTCCATGGCAAGCCCTGGAGTACCGAGCAGCTGGCGACCGAGTTGGACCGCTGGCGCCTGGATGCGCGTACGGTCAATTTGATGGTGGGAGGCCCGGAAGGCCTGGCGCCTGAGGTATGCGCGCGCGCCGAGCAACGCTGGTCGCTGTCGCCGCTGACCCTGCCGCACCCGTTGGTAAGGATACTCATCGGCGAGCAGATCTACCGCGCCTGGACCGTGTTGTCCGGGCACCCTTACCACAAATGAGCCTGTAAGCAGTCCGATGTCGCAGCCGATCCGTCTCAAGGACCACGAGAAAGACGCCCGCCTGGTGCGCAACCGCGTCGTGGTCGGCGCAGTGGCGGTCATGCTGCTTATTTGCGTGCTGGTCGCCCGGCTGTACTACCTGCAGATCATCCAGTACGACTATCACTCGACGCTGTCGGAGAACAACCGGGTGCATGTGCAGCCGATCCCGCCGACCCGTGGGCTGATCTTCGACCGCAACGGCGTGATCGTTGCCGACAACCGGCCCAGCTTCAGCCTGTCGATGACCCGCGAACGTGCGGGTAACTGGCAGGAAGTGCTGGATACCATCGTCGAAGTTCTGGAGCTGACGGATGATGACCGGGCGTTGTTCGAGAAACGCATGCGCCAGGGGCGCCGGCCGTTCGAGCCGGTGCCGATCCTGTTCGAACTCAATGAAGAGCAGATCGCCCGCGTGGCGGTGAACCAGTTCCGCCTGCCGGGCGTGGAAGTGGTGGCCCAACTGGTGCGCCACTACCCGCAAGGCGCGCATTTCGCCCATTCGGTCGGTTACGTGGGGCGGATCAACGAGAAAGAGCTGAAAACGCTCGACCCGGTGAACTACAGCGGCACCCACCATATCGGCAAGACCGGCATCGAGCGCTTCTACGAAGACGCCCTGCATGGCCAGGTGGGTTACGAGGAAGTCGAGACCAACGCCCGTGGCCGTGTGCTGCGGGTGCTCAAGCGCACCGACCCGAAACCGGGCAAGGACATCGTGCTGAGCCTGGACATCAAGCTGCAGGAAGCCGCCGAGGCCGCCCTGGGTGGCCGGCGTGGCGCGGTGGTGGCGCTCGACCCGCGAACCGGCGAGGTGCTGGCGATGGTCAGCCAGCCCAGCTTCGACCCCAACCTGTTCGTCACCGGCATCAGCTTCAAGGCCTACGCCGAGTTGCGCGATTCGATCGACCGGCCGCTGTTCAACCGGGTACTGCGTGGCCTGTACCCACCGGGTTCGACCATCAAGCCGGCGGTGGCCATCGCCGGCCTGGACAGTGGCGTGGTCAATGCCAGCAGCCGGGTGTTCGACCCGGGCTACTACCAGCTGCCCAACTACGACCACAAATACCGTAACTGGAACCGCTCCGGCGATGGCTGGGTCGACCTGGACACCGCGATCATGCGCTCCAACGACACCTACTTCTACGACCTTGCGCACAAGATGGGCATTGATCGGCTGTCCAGCTACATGAACAAGTTCGGCATCGGCCAGCGGGTGTCCCTCGACATGTTCGAGGAGTCTGCCGGGCTGATGCCATCGCGCGAATGGAAGCGTGCTACCCGTCGCCAGGCCTGGTTCCCCGGCGAAACCCTGATCCTTGGCATCGGCCAGGGCTACATGCAGGCCACGCCGTTGCAACTGGCCCAGGCCACTGCCCTGATCGCCAACAAGGGTGTGTGGAACCGCCCGCACCTGGCCAAGACCATCGAAGGCCAGCCGCCGGTGGACGACAACCCGATGGAAGACATCGTGTTGCGTGACAAGTCCGACTGGGCCAAGGTGACGCATGGCATGGAACAGGTAATGCACAACGCCCGCGGTACTGCGCGCAAGGCTGCGGCCGGCGCCCAGTACCGCATTGCCGGCAAGAGCGGTACCGCCCAGGTGGTGGCGATCAAGCAGGGCGAGAAATACGACCGCAACAAGCTTCAGGAGCGCCACCGCGACCACGCCCTGTTCGTCGCCTTTGCCCCGGCCGAAGATCCGAAGATCGTGGTCTCGGTGATGGTCGAGAACGGTGAGTCCGGCTCGGGTGTCGCCGCACCGGTGGTACGCCAGATCATGGACGCCTGGCTGCTTGACGAAAACGGCCGGCTCAAGCCCGAGCTAGCGCCTGCTACCGTGACCCAGGAATCGGCCCTGTGATGAACAATTTCGATCGCATGCTCTCCAGCGAGGATGTGATGCGTCGGCGCGCCAGCTTTCTGCAGCGCGTCCATATCGATGGCCCCTTGCTGGTCATTTTGCTGACCCTCGCGGCCGGCAGCCTGTTCGTGCTCTATTCGGCCAGTGGCAAGAACTGGGACCTGCTGCTCAAGCAGGCCACTTCGTTCGGCATCGGCCTGGTGTCGATGTTCGTCATCGCCCAGCTGGAACCGCGCTTCATGGCCCGCTGGGTGCCGCTGGCCTACCTGACCGGGGTGCTGTTGCTGGTGGTGGTGGACGTGATGGGTCACAACGCCATGGGCGCCACACGCTGGATCAACATCCCCGGGGTGATCCGCTTCCAGCCTTCGGAATTCATGAAGATCATCATGCCGGCGACCATCGCCTGGTACCTGTCCAAGCGCACCTTGCCGCCGCACCTGAAGCACGTGGCGATCAGCCTGGTGCTGATCGGCGTGCCGTTCATCCTGATCGTGCGCCAGCCCGACCTGGGCACGGCGCTGCTGATTCTCGCCTCGGGTGCCTTCGTGCTGTTCATGGGCGGGCTGCGCTGGCGCTGGATCATCAGCGTGCTGGCGGCGGCGGTGCCGGTGGCGGTGGCGATGTGGTTCTTCGTCATGCACGACTACCAGAAACAGCGGGTACTGACCTTCCTCGACCCGGAAAGCGACCCGTTGGGCACTGGCTGGAACATCATCCAGTCCAAAGCGGCAATCGGCTCGGGCGGGGTATTCGGCAAGGGCTGGCTGCTGGGCACCCAGTCGCACCTGGACTTCCTGCCGGAAAGCCACACCGACTTCATCATCGCCGTGCTCGGCGAGGAATTCGGCCTGGTTGGCATCTGCCTCCTGCTGATCGTGTACCTGCTGCTGATCGGCCGCGGCCTGATGATCACCGCCCAGGCGCAGACCCTGTTTGGCAAGCTGCTGGCAGGCAGCCTGACCATGACCTTCTTTGTATACGTGTTCGTCAATATCGGTATGGTCAGCGGCCTCCTGCCCGTGGTGGGCGTGCCGCTGCCCTTCATCAGCTATGGCGGAACATCGTTGGTGACGCTGCTGTCAGCGTTTGGCGTTCTGATGTCGATCCACACGCACCGCAAATGGATCGCGCAGGTTTGAATAAGGTGAACAATTTCATGCAAGCAGTGCGTAACTGGGCTGCCCGTTGTGCGCCGTGGATCGGCGCGGTGGGCCTGTTCGGCGCTGTACAGCTGGCCCATGCCGGCGATTATCAAGGCTCGCCCCAGGTGGCCGAGTTCGTTGGGGAGATGAGCCGCGACTATGGCTTTGCCCCTGAGCAGTTGATGGGCGTGTTCCGTGAAGTAGAGCGCAAGCAGTCGATCCTCGACGCCATTTCGCGCCCGGCCGAACGGGTCAAGCCGTGGAAGGACTACCGGCCGATGTTCATCACCGACGCGCGCATCGCCCGCGGTGTCGACTTCTGGCGCCAGCACGAGGCCGTGCTGGCCCGCGCCGAGCAGGAATACGGCGTACCGGCGCAGTACATCGTCGCGATCATTGGCGTGGAAACCTTCTTTGGCCGCAATACGGGCAATTACCGGGTGATCGACGCCCTGTCGACCCTGGGCTTCGATTACCCGCCTCGGGCCGAGTTCTTCCGCAAGGAACTGCGCGAATTCCTGCTGTTGGCGCGCGAAGAGCAGCTTGACCCGCTCACGCTCAAAGGCTCCTATGCCGGCGCCATGGGCTTGCCGCAGTTCATGCCGAGCAGCTTCCGCAACTACGCGGTGGACTTCGACAGCGACGGCCATATCAATATCTGGAACAACCCGGATGATGCCATCGGCAGCGTCGCCAGCTACTTCAAGCGCCACGGCTGGGTGGCCGGCGAGGGTGTGGTCAGCCGCGCCTGGGTGGACGGAGAGCGCGCCGACGAAGGCCTGACCACCGGCATCGAGCCGGTGAAGACGGTCGGGGAGTTGCGCGCGCTTGGCTGGTCGGTTCATGATTCGCTGCGCGATGATCTGCCGGTTACCGCCTTCCGTCTCGAGGGTGACAGTGGCCCTGAATACTGGATGGGCCTGAAGAACTTCTACGCGATCACTCGCTACAACCGCAGCGTGATGTATGCCATGGCGGTGCATCAGCTTGCGGAACAGCTGGTCCAAGTACGGGGCGTCAAGTAATGCGCGCAATCATCTCTGCCAACTCGTTCAAGCTGCTCAGCTGCCTCGCCATCGGCGTGGTGCTGGCCAGCTGCTCCTCCAATCGCCCAGCCCAGCAAAGCAGTGGCAACGTCGTGCGCAGCCAGCCGGGCCTGGACATCAACCGGGCGCACAAGGACGGCGCGCCGTGGTGGGACGTGGATGTGAACAAGATCCCCGACGCCACGCCAACCGTGCACACGGGTAACTACAAGGCCAACCCGTACACGGTGCTGGGCAAGACCTACTACCCGATGCAGGACTCGCGCAACTACCGCGCCGAGGGCACTGCGTCGTGGTACGGCACCAAGTTCCACGGGCAGAACACGGCCAACGGCGAATTGTACGACCTGTACGGCATGAGCGCGGCGCACAAGACCCTGCCGCTGCCGGCCTATGTCAAGGTGACCAACCTGGCCAACGGCCGCAGCGTGATCCTGCGGGTCAATGACCGTGGTCCGTTCTATTCCGACCGCATCATCGACTTGTCCTATGCCGCGGCGAAAAAGCTCGGTTATGCCGAGATCGGCACTGCGCATGTGCGCGTCGAGGGCATCGACCCACAGCAATGGTGGGCCCAGCGTGGCCAGACGCCACCGATGGTGCTGAAGGAGCCGCAAGTGGCGCAGACCCAGGCAATACCGGCCACTACCGGGCGCGTCGAGCAATGGACGCCGCCGCCGCAGCAGCATGCGGCGCCGGTGGTGCCGGTGCAGGTGGGCGGCAACAACGTGCCGGGCGGTGCGGGTGGCAGCTTCCTGCAGGTGGGCGCCTTCGCCAACCCGGACGCCGCCGAACTGCTGCGCTCCAAGCTCAGCACCATGGTCAATGCGCCGGTGTTCATCAGCTCGATCGTGCGTAACCAGCAGACCCTGCACCGCGTGCGCCTGGGGCCGATCGGCAGCCAGGGCGAGATCCAGCAAGCACAAGACAGCATCCGCCTGGCGAACTTGGGGCAGGCCAAGCTGGTCACAGCTGAC
Source organism: Pseudomonas sp. NPDC089392 (assembly GCF_044749595.1). Taxonomy (NCBI): domain Bacteria; kingdom Pseudomonadati; phylum Pseudomonadota; class Gammaproteobacteria; order Pseudomonadales; family Pseudomonadaceae; genus Pseudomonas; species Pseudomonas sp. NPDC089392. The sequence goes on along the minus strand of NZ_JBIVIF010000015.1, from coordinate 54,327 downwards.
TGACAGTGGCAGTGCAGCCTTGATGCGCTTTGTGTAGGAGCGGCCTTGTGTCGCGAAAGGGCCGCAAGGCGGCCCCAGGGTTTCTGCAAGAATGCAAAAATTGCTGGGGCTGCTTTGCAGCCCTTTCGCGACACAAGGCCGCTCCTACAATGACCGCACTCCCAAGCAACGCCACCGTTAAACTGTCGGTTTTGTCATGAATTGCCGGGCACGGCCATGTACAATGTCGGCTTTTGCCCGCAGCGACATAAAGCCGCACGTTCGTGGGCCAGGCCTACGGCCATAAAACTAGACTGACTGGCGCTGGGCGCACGATCTTGCCCAGGGAACATCAGACCATTAGCGATTTTCGAGAGACGGATGAACATCACCAACCTTGCCAAACGACTTTGCCTGCCTGTACTGCTGATGATCACGCCTGCCGCCTTCGCGGCTGAGCAGATGACGCCGGCACCACCGCAACTGGCTGCCAAGTCCTACGTACTCATGGACGCGTCCAGCGGCAACGTGCTGGTCGAGAACAACGGTGACGAGCGCCTGCCGCCAGCCAGCCTGACCAAGCTGATGACGGCCTACATCGCCACCCTGGACATCCGTCGCGGCCAGATCGGCGAGAACGACCCAGTTACCGTCAGCGAAAACGCCTGGCGCACTGGCGGTTCGCGCATGTTCATCAAGGTGGGTAGCCAGGTTACCGTCAGCGACCTGCTGCACGGCATCATCATCCAGTCCGGCAACGACGCCTCGGTGGCCCTGTCCGAGCACATCGCCGGCAGCGAAGATGCCTTCGCCGACATGATGAACAAGACGGCTGCCGACCTGGGCATGAGCAACAGCCACTTCATGAACCCGACCGGTCTGCCGAACCCGGAGCACTACTCGTCGGCTCACGACATGGCAACCCTGGCCCGTGCGATCATCAACGTCGACCCGGCCCACTACGCCATCTACTCGCAGAAAGAGTTCTTCTGGAACAACATCAAGCAGCCCAACCGCAACCTGCTGCTGTGGCGTGACAAGACCGTCGACGGGCTGAAAACCGGCCACACCGATGAAGCCGGCTACTGCATGGTGGCCTCGGCGGTTCGCGATGGCCAGCGCCTGATCGCCGTGGTGTTTGGCACCAACAGCGAGCAATCGCGTGCTGCCGAGACCCAGAAGCTGCTGACCTATGGTTTCCGCTTCTTCGAAACCCAGACCTTCTACCAGAAAGGCACCGAGCTGACCCAGGCTCCGGTCTGGAAAGGCTCCGCCGGTATCGTCAAGGCGGGCCTGGCAGACGACCTGACCATGACTATGCCTAAAGGCCAATTGAAGCGCCTGCAGGCTTCGATGACCATGAACCCACAAATTACCGCGCCAATCGCCAAAGGTGACGTGATCGGTAAAGTGGAAGTCAAACTGGACGAGCAAGTGGTTCACAGCGCCAACCTGATTGCCCTTGATGGCGTCGAGGAAGGTGGTTTCTTCCGTCGTATGTGGGATAGCATCCGTCTATTCTTCTATGGCTTGTTCAACTGATACGTGACCGGCAAGCCCCCGCACATCTGGCGGGGGCTTGTTGTTGCCACGGCTTACGAGGCCGTTTCCGCCATGAGCGAACCAGACGTAAAGTCGCACAAAATCGAATTCCCTTGCGACGATTACCCGATCAAGGTGATCGGCGATACCGTTGTCGGCTTCAAGGACACGGTAATCGAGATCCTCAGCAAGCACGCCAAGGTCGACCTTTCCACCCTGGCTGAACGCCAGAGCAAGGAAGGCAAGTACACCACCGTGCAATTGCACATCGTTGCCGAAAGCGAGAACCAGCTGCACGATATCAACAGCGCCCTGCGTGCTACCGGCATCGTGAAAATGGTGCTCTGATGTCCGCCTGTCTCGGTTTTCGCGAGCTTGGCCTGCAGCCCTATGAACCGGTGCTGGAGGCCATGCGTCGCTTCACCGAGCAGCGCAGCCCGGACAGCCAGGATGAAATCTGGCTGGTCGAACACCCCGCGGTCTTCACCCAGGGCCAGGCCGGCAAGGCCGAGCACCTGCTGGTGCCGGGCGACATCCCGGTGGTGCAGACCGACCGCGGTGGCCAGGTGACCTACCATGGTCCCGGGCAGCTGGTAGCCTACCTGCTGCTGGATGTACGCCGGCTAGGCTTTGGCGTGCGCGAGCTGGTCAGCCGTATCGAGCAGACCCTGGTTGATCTGCTTGCCAGTTACGACGTCCAGGCTGCGGCCAAGCCCGATGCCCCGGGCGTCTATGTCGATGGAGCGAAAATCGCCTCCCTCGGCCTGCGAATTCGCAACGGCCGTTCGTTCCACGGCCTTGCCCTGAACGTGGACATGGACCTTGCGCCATTCCGCCGAATCAACCCCTGCGGATATGCGGGGCTGGCCATGACCCAGCTGCGCGACCTGGCAGGCCCGATCGAACTCGACGAGGTCAGGACAAGGCTGCGCGGACAGCTGGTCAAGCACCTCGACTACGCTGAGCAGACGACCCTCACGGGCGGAATCGACTGAATATGACAACTGTGCAAGAAGCCGTGCCGAACCTGATACCTACCCAGGATGCCACCCCGCGCCCAGCGCCGAAGAAGGTGGAAGCTGGGGTCAAACTGCGTGGCGCCGACAAAGTCGCGCGCATTCCGGTAAAGATCATCCCGACCGACGAGCTGCCGAAAAAGCCTGACTGGATCCGCGTGCGTATCCCGGTTTCGCCCGAGGTAGACCGCATCAAGCAACTGCTGCGCAAGCACAAGCTGCACAGCGTGTGCGAAGAAGCCTCCTGCCCGAACCTGGGCGAGTGCTTCTCTGGTGGTACCGCAACCTTCATGATCATGGGTGACATCTGCACCCGTCGCTGCCCGTTCTGCGACGTCGGCCACGGCCGGCCGAAACCGCTGGACCTGGACGAGCCGAAAAACCTGGCAGTCGCCATCGCCGATCTGCGCTTGAAGTACGTGGTGATCACCTCGGTGGACCGCGACGACCTGCGTGACGGTGGTGCCCAGCACTTCGCCGACTGTATCCGCGAAATCCGCGCGCTGTCGCCGGGCGTACAGCTGGAAACCCTGGTGCCAGACTACCGTGGCCGCATGGACGTTGCCCTGGAAATCACCGCGCAAGAGCCGCCGGATGTGTTCAACCACAACCTCGAAACCGTACCGCGTCTGTACAAAGCCGCGCGCCCGGGTTCGGACTACGACTGGTCGCTGGACCTGCTGCAGAAGTTCAAGCAGCTGGTACCGCACGTGCCGACCAAGTCGGGCCTGATGCTCGGCCTGGGCGAAACCGACGAAGAAGTGATCGAAGTGATGCACCGCATGCGCGAGCATGACATCGATATGCTCACCCTCGGCCAGTATCTGCAGCCGTCTCGCAGCCACCTGCCGGTGCAGCGTTTTGTCCACCCGGACACCTTCGCCTGGTTCGCCGAGGAAGGTTACAAGATGGGCTTCAAGAACGTCGCTTCTGGCCCGCTGGTGCGTTCTTCGTACCATGCAGACCAGCAGGCTCACGAAGCCAAGATCAAGCTCTGAGCCAAGCGCAGAGCCACGCATGCCGATGCGCGCCGAAAGGCGGCATCGGCATTTTTGTTTGTGTTCCACGCGCTGCAAGGAGCCGCGATGAATTGCGCCGAAACCATTCAACCCTGCCTGCCAGCGGCGTTGCCGCGTAACGCCTGCTTTGCCATTGTCGCCCCGGCGGGCGCGGCGCGGCTGGACACGCAAAAGGTCAGCCAGTGGTTCGTTGACCGCGGCTACCGTTGCCGTATCTACCCGGGCGCCCTTCAGGCCCAGGGTTACCTGGCTGGGCCGGACCAGCAGCGCCTGCAGGACCTGCATGATGCCTTTGCCGACCCGGCCATCGACGCCATCCTGTGCATGCGTGGCGGCTACGGCAGCATGCGCCTGCTCGACGGGCTCGATTTCGAGCTTATTCGGCGCAACCCCAAGCCACTGATCGGCTACAGCGACATCACCGCACTGCACACGGCGATCTACCGGCATGCCGGGCTGATCACCTTCCATGGCGCAATGCTCAATGCCGATCTGTTGGGGGCAAAGTTGCCACCGACCGAGTCGTCGTTACTGGCGCAGCTGGGTGGGCATGTGCGGGCGGGCGAGCAGGTCGCGCACCCGGTGGACTTTGCTTTGGACAGTGTGCTGCCAGGTGTGGCCAGCGGGCCGTTGCTGGGGGGCAACCTGTCGATGCTGGGCGCGACCATGGGGACCCTTGCCGAACTGGATACCCAGGGCTGCATTCTGTTCATCGAGGACGTCAACGAGCCGCTGTACCGGGTAGACCGGTTGCTGACCCAGCTGCGCCTGGCGGGCAAACTGGCGGGGGTCAAGGGCGTGCTGGTGGGGGATTTTGCCGGGATTACCACGGCGGCGCTGGCGCCGTTGCTGGAGGATACCTGCGGCCCGCTGGGGGTGCCGGTGCTGGCCGGGTGGCGCAGTGGGCATTGTGACCCGAATGTGTGCTTGCCGCTGGGGGCTCGGGTCAGGTTGGACAGTGGTCAGCAGAGTTTGGTGTTGGAACAGGACTTGTTCAGGGCTTGAGATTTTTGGGGCTGCTTTGCAGCCCATCGCGACACAAGGCCGCTCCTACAGGGGGTCGCGAAGCATTGGGACAACGCGATCACTGATGCATCGGGTAACGCGATCCCCCGATGCATTGGGATAACGCGATCCCTGTAGGAGCGGCCTTGTGTCGCGATAGGGGCGCAACGCGCCCCCGGCAATCTCACTGGCTACGCAGGCTCTCAAGCAGCTTATGGGTCGGATACCCATCCGCCGGCCACCCCAGCCCCTGCTGGGCATTGCGGATGGCCTTGCGGGTATTGGCACCGATAATGCCATCAGCATTACCCGCCTCATGCCCACGGCTGTTCAACAGGTTCTGCAACTCCATGCGCTCGCTGCGGCTGAGCGGCAGGTCTTCCTTCGGCCAGCTGCTGGCAATGAAGCCCCAGCCGCTGAAGCGATCACCCAGCAGGCTTACCGCCAGCGCATAGGACGACGAGTTGTTGTACTTGAGGATGGCGCGGAAGTTGTCCAGCACCAGGAACGCCGGCCCGCGTGCGCCAGCCGGCAACAGCAGGGCGGCAGACAGCTGGTTGCTACCTGCCGGCAGTTGCGTGCCTGCTGGCAGTTTCACGCCCATTGCCAGCCACTCGTTCACCGGCTTGCGCAGCGCACCATCGGCCTGCCAGAAATCAAAGCCTGGCGGCACCTGTACCTCGAAACCCCACGGCTGGCCACGCTTCCAGCCCGAGCTCTGCAGGTAGTGCGCGGTCGAGGCCAGGGCATCCGGGGTGCTGTTCCAGATATCACGGCGGCCATCGCCGTCAAAGTCCACGGCATGGGTGTTGTAGGTGGTCGGGATGAACTGGGTCTGGCCCATGGCACCGGCCCACGAGCCGCGCATGGCTTCTGGCTGGATGTCGCCATGCTGGATGATCTGCAGTGCGGCGATCAGCTGGTCTTGGGCGAACTGTGGGCGACGGCCCTCATAGGCCAGGGTAGCCAGCGAGCGGATCACCGACTTGTTGCCCTGGAACTGGCCGAAGTTGCTTTCCATGCCCCACACCGCCACCAGCACCTGGCGGTCGACGTTGTAGCGTTGTTCGATGCGCGTCAGCAGCTCGGCGTTCTGCTCCAGCAGCTTCTTGCCATTGCGCACACGCAGGGGCGACAGGGCGCCTTCGAGGTATTCCCATACCGGGCGGGTGAACTCTGGCTGGCTGCGGTCGGCCTTGATCACGTCCATGTCGGGGGTAACACCGAGGAAGGCGCGGTCGAAGGTGTTCGGCGAAATGCCGGCTTGCAGGGCTTGCTGGCGGAAGCCCGCCTGCCATTGCGCGAAGGTTTGCAGAGGCTGGATTTCAGTGCTGGCGTCTGGCGTTGCGCCGGGCACGGTCACCACTGGGGCGGGTTGGGCAGGGGCCAGCGGCAGTGCGTCGGCAGCGGTGGGTTTTTCCGCGCAGGCCACGAGCAGGATGAAGCTGGAGGCCGCGATCAGCTGGCGGGTGTCCCAACGGGGGAAATGACGGAAGAGCATGCACAGATCCAGAATTGCAGGTCAGGTGACGACCATACCATGCCTGCGCTTGCGATGCTTTCATGCTGCCCAAAAGTAGGAAGCCTCCCAATCTCTCGATTGGAAGGCTTCGCGGCGGTAGCTGCCTTTGCCCTTGTTTGGTTGTTCCTGGCGGCAGCGGAACAGCGGTTGGGCGACGATTGACTTGGCCTTGTTGGGGCCGTGCTTTTTCGGCTTTTTGCTCACGGCGGGGTTCCCGTGGTGGGTGGGTTTCGGGGCGCACTGTAGGGCCCTGGGCCGGTCGGGGCCAATTGATTGTGTATATGGTCGAGTTAGCAGGGAACCTGTAGGAGCAGCCTTGTGCTGCGAAGAGGCCATATCTGCCAAATAAGATCTTTTGCCCTACCGGCCTCTTCGCAGCACAAGGCTGCTCCTACCGGGGCGTGTGTTATTCGGGGGGGAGTGCCAGGCGCTGGCCAGCCATCAGCAGCGACAAGCGCGCCAGGCCCGTCCAGGGCGAGCCTTCGGCCTGCCCCTTGATCTGCGCATCAATACGCTGGGCATCCTGCAGCAACTGCGCCCAGCGCTGCGCCGACAGGCGCTGCAGGGCCTTGCTGACCAACGGCCTGCGTTTGTCCCAGATCGGTGGGCGGGCCTGGCTGAAGGCCTTGTCCAGCGGTACGCCCTGGCTGAACTGCTGGGCCAGCCCGGCCAGCTGGCGCAGCTCGCGGGCCAGGGCCCAGAGGATCACCGGCGGCTCCACACCCTCACCGCGCAAACCTTCAAGCATGCGCAGGGCGTGTGCAGCCTCACCATTGAGAATGGCATCGACCAGGCCGAAGACATCGAAGCGGGCGCTGTCGGCGACGGCGGCCTGCACGGTTTCCACGGTGATCTGGTTGCCTTCGGCCAGCAGCTTGAGCTTTTCGATTTCCTGCGCCGCCGCCAGCAGGTTGCCTTCTACCCGCGCGGCGATCAGGTCGACGGCGTCACGCTGTGCCGACAGGCCGGCTTGTTGCAGGCGCTGGTTGATCCATTGCGGCAGCTGGTGCACATCCACCGGCCAGATCTGGATGAACTGGCAATGGGCGCCCTCGATCAACGCCTTGCCCCACTTGGTCTTCTGCGCGCTGCCGTCGAGCTTGGGCAGGCTGATTAGCAGCAGGGTGTCTTCGGCAGGGTTGGCGCAGTATTCCATCAGCGCCGCGGCGCCCTTGTCACCGGGCTTGCCCGAGGGCAGGCGCAGTTCCAGCAGGCGGCGCTGGGCGAACAGCGACAGGCTGGCGCCAGCCTGGAGCAGGGTGCCCCAGTCGAAGTTGGCGTCGGCACTGAACACTTGGCGTTCGTCAAAACCTTGCTGACGCGCGGCATGGCGAATGGCGTCGGCAGCTTCCTGGCACAGCAACGGGTCGTCGCCGCTGACCACGTAGACCGGTGCCAGGGCGCCTTGCAGGTGCTTGTTGAGTTGGGCGGGGGCGAGTTTCATGGGAAACAGGTGGGGCACCCGAGGGTGCCCCGCGCGGGCTTAGTTGCCCGGCACTTCCAGTGGCGACTGCTGAGGCGTTTCGGCCTGCTGGCGGCGGGCGGCCTCCAGCGCGGCGGCTTCGGCCTTGGCGCGGTCGTCGGCTTTACGCTGCATCTCGTCCAGCTGGGAAGGCGTCAGCATTTGCAGGCGGACGACCATGGCGTTGACCAGGTCGCGGCGCATTTCTTCACGGGCGCGGGTGGCTTCCTGCTCGGAACCGGTAATGTTCGAGCCGTCACGCACGTAGATCTTGCGCACTTCCAGCTTGTCGCTCATCAGCTCCAGGTTGTTCAGGCCCTGGATGCTGTAGTTGAGCACAGTGGTCAGTTCGTATTCGGCGGTGCGGTTGCCGCTGTTGTAGGACGCCGAGCGCTGGCTTTCCTGCTCGTTGGTCAGCACCAGGCGGTAAGGCGCGCCGGTATGCACGTTGACGCCGCTACGCTCCAGAACTTCACGCAGCTGGACCACGGTCGGGCCGTAGGCGTTGCGTGCGCTGACGTCCATTTCCTTGACACTCAACTCGGTGGAGCCGGTGCCGCGCAGCTGGAAACCGCAGGCGCTGAGCATGACCGCCAGGCCGATTACCAGCAAATTGCGTTTGATCATGTTGTTGCTCCCTTGTGGGCCTGTGCCGCCCGCCCGCAGTGGTTGCGGGCGGGCGCTGCCATCAGTTGGCGACGATGTTGACCAGCTTGCCCGGTACCACGATGACCTTGCGGATGGCCAGGCCATCAATGAAGCGCAGGACGTTCTCGTTGCTGCGCGCGGCAGCTTCGATTTCTTCGCGGCTGGCAGCGGCCGGCATTTCCACCTGGCCACGCAGCTTGCCGTTGACCTGCACTACCAGGGTGACGGTGTCCTGTACCAGGGCGGCGTCGTCGACGGCTGGCCAGCTGGCGTCGATCACGGCCTGCTGGTGGCCCAGTTGCTGCCACAGTTCATGGGAGATGTGCGGGGTAATCGGTGCCAGCAGCAGGGTGACGGCTTCCAGGCCTTCCTGCAGCAGGGCACGGTCCTGTTCACTGGCCTGCGGGGCCTTTTCCAGTACGTTCATCACGGTCATCACCTGGGCGATGGCGGTGTTGAACTTGTGGTACTGGCCGACGTCGGTGCTGGCCTGCTTGATGGCTGCGTGGATGGCGCGGCGGATGACCTTCTGCGCGTCGTCCAGTGCGGCGACATCCAGCTTGCCCGGCAGGCCCTGGGCCACGTGAGCCTGGGCCAGGCGCCACACGCGGCGCAGGAAGCGGCTGGCACCTTCGACGCCGGAGTCGGACCATTCCAGGCTCGCGTCAGGCGGCGAGGCGAACATCATGAACAGGCGGCAGGTGTCGGCGCCGTACTGGTCGATCATCGACTGTGGGTCGACGCCGTTGTTCTTCGATTTCGACATCTTCTCGGTGCCGCCGATTTCCACCGGCAGGCCGTCGGTTTTCAGGCGGGCGCCAATGATCTTGGCCTTGGCATCGCGCTCGATTTCGACATCGGCCGGGTTGAACCAGTCCTTGCCGCCGTTGCTGGCGACACGGTAGTACGTTTCGGCGACCACCATGCCCTGGGTCAGCAGGTTCTTGAACGGCTCGTTCGAGGTGACCAGGCCTTCGTCACGCATCAGCTTGTGGAAGAAGCGCGCGTACAGCAGGTGCAGAATGGCGTGCTCGATACCACCGATGTACTGGTCGACCGGCAGCCAGTGGTTGGCCGCTTTCGGGTCGACCATGCCACCCTCGTAGTTCGGCGAGGCGTAGCGGGCGAAGTACCAGGACGACTCGACAAAGGTGTCCATGGTGTCGGTTTCGCGCTTGGCCGCAGCGCCGCATTTAGGGCAGCTGCACTCGTAGAATTCAGGCATGCGCGCCAGCGGCGAACCGGCGCCGTCCGGCACCACGTTCTCGGGCAGGGTGACCGGCAGTTGGTCTTCTGGCACCGGCACGTCACCGCAGGACGGGCAGTGGATGATCGGGATCGGGCAGCCCCAGTAGCGCTGGCGGCTGATACCCCAGTCGCGCAGGCGGAACTGGGTACGCGATTTGCCCAGCTCCTTGCGGATCAGGGCGGCTTCGATGGCGTCGAAGGCACCGGCAAAGTCCAGGCCGTCGAACTCACCGGAGTTGATCAGCTGGCCGTGCTCGCCGTAGGCGTCCTGCCACTCGCTGCCGACTTCATCGCCAGCGCTGGTGCGCACCACGGCCTTGACCGGCAGGTTGTACTTGTGGGCGAACTCGAAGTCGCGCTCGTCGTGGGCCGGCACGGCCATTACCGCGCCATCGCCGTAGTGCATCAGCACGTAGTTGGCGACCCATACCGGCAGCTTCTCGCCGGTCAGCGGATGCTCGACCAGCAGGGAAGTGGGCATGCCCTTCTTCTCCTGGGTGGCCATGTCGGCTTCGGCGACGCTGCCGCTCTTGCACTCGTCGATGAACGCCTGCAGCGCCGGGTTGCCCTGGGCGGCCTGGGTGGCCAGCGGGTGCTCGGCGGCGACAGCGACGTAGGTAGCGCCCATCAGCGTGTCGGGGCGGGTGGTGAAGACCTTGAGGGCGCCTTCGTGGCCGATGCTGGCCTGGTTGTACGGGAACTGTACTTCCATGCCGCGCGATTTGCCGATCCAGTTGCGCTGCATGGTCTTGACCTGCTCAGGCCAGCCCGGCAGCTCGTCGAGGCTTTCCAGCAGCTCGTCGGCGTAGTCGGTGATGCGGAAGTAGTACATCGGGATTTCGCGCTTCTCGATCAGCGCGCCCGAACGCCAGCCGCGGCCGTCGATGACCTGCTCGTTGGCCAGTACGGTCTGGTCCGCCGGGTCCCAGTTAACGGTACCGTTCTTGCGGTAGATGATGCCTTTCTCGAACAGGCGGGTGAACAGCCACTGCTCCCAACGGTAATAGTCAGGCTTGCAGGTGGTGACTTCACGTGCCCAGTCGATGGCCAGGCCCAGGCTCTTGAGCTGGGTCTTCATGTAGTCGATGTTTTCGTACGTCCACTTGGCCGGGGCGACGTTGTTTTTCATTGCCGCGTTTTCCGCGGGCATGCCGAAGGCATCCCAGCCCATCGGCTGCAGGACGTTCTTGCCCAGCATGCGCTGGTAGCGGGCAATCACGTCACCAATGGTGTAGTTGCGCACGTGGCCCATGTGTAGCTTGCCGCTCGGGTACGGGAACATCGACAGGCAGTAGTACGTGTCCTTGCCTGGCTGTTCGGTAACAGCGAACGATTGTTGCTCGTCCCAGAAGTTCTGGGCGGCGGCTTCGATATCACGGGGCGTGTATTGTTCGTGCATGGCTACTTTTTGCTGAGAGAGAAGAGACCTTGTTCCAGGCAGCGGAACCTCGCTGCGTCCGGCACTCCGGTGTCGTTTAGAGTGAACGCCGTAGCATACAGCAGCGCTGCGCCTAGTGGGAAACCTTCGTTGCGAATGCCCGCTGGTCGCGGCGCACAGCTGCTTTTTGCAGTACCGCTAAGCTCAGGTGTGGGGGGAGATATTCTTACCTTCAATGAGGTGAACGGATGGGAGAGACGCAGCTACCCGCAATCAGACCGGAGCTTTACGAACGCCTGATCGACCGGCTTGGCCTGGCACTGGAAGTGGCCAGGACCTCGGTGCGATTGCGCGACGAGATGCCAGCCGAGCTGGAATTGCGTGGCCTGAGCCACGCAGAGTTCGAAGTGATCAAGGCTTACCTGGATTCCCTCCCGGAGCGCCAAAATGCCTCTGTCGGCAGTTACCCACAAGCGGAGTCGACATCGGCCAAGATCATCTGGCTCAAGGACAAGAAACGCCCCGCCAGCTCGGCGAAATCCAGGACGCTGCCCCATCGCTAGCCGTTCAGGACGCCAGGCGCAGGCTATCGGGCGCCGGTTCTTCAATACATGCACATCTCACGATCGGCGCCGGTCGCACCCTTGTTGACCGGCGCCGATCCACTTAGGCTGCACGCCTGCCAAGGAGGTGTGGCCGATGCCGATCCGATTCTTCATCAAACAATGGCTGATGCCGCCGGGCGTCCTGTTATTGCTGCTGCTTGCGGCGTGGTGGCTGCGCAGCCGCAGGCCCAGGTTGGCTGCGCTGTGCTTTGTCGTGGGCCTGGGTGGCCTGTGGCTGATGAGCTTGCCACTGGTGGTGCAGGAAACCGCCCGTGTGCTGGAAAGCGAGGCGCCGCTGGCAGTGAGCAACTGGGCGGGCCTGGCAAGCCGGGCAGATGCCATTGTGGTGCTGGGCGCGGGGCGTGAGCGCGGCGACCCGGCCTGGGGCGGCAGTGACCAGCCTACAGCCACGGCACTGGAGCGCATGCGCTATGCCGCACGGCTGGCCAAGGCCTCGGGGTTGCCGGTGCTGACCAGTGGTGGATTGCACTACGGCACGCCGCCGAGCGAGGCGCAGTTGATGGCTGAGCGCCTGCATGAAGATTTCGGTGTGAAGGTGAAGTGGCGCGAAGAGGCCAGCCGCACGACCTGGGAGAACGCCCAGCTGACGGCCAAGGTGCTGCAGCCGTTGGGCATTCGCCGGGTGGTGGTGGTGACCCAGGCCTGGCACATGCCGCGCTCGCGCTGGAGTTTTGAACAGGCGGGGTTTGAGGTGGTGCCGGCGCCGGTGGGGTTCCTTGGGCGCGATCATGCGCGGCCGTTTGGCGGGTTGCTGCCGGAGAGCCGGGCGATGTGGCAGAGCGGGCAGTTGTTTAATGAAGTGGTGGGGTTGGTGGGGTATCGGGTGTTCTATTAAGCCTTGTGTTGCCTGTGCCGGCCTCTTCGCGGGTAAACCCGCTCCTACAGGGGCCCCGCAGGCCATGGGCTTGTGCGGTCCCTGTAGGAGCGGGTTTACCCGCGAAGAGGCCAGTACAGGAGAGCTCAGACAGTCTTGGCGATGCGCCCGGCCAGCAACGCCCAGCCCAGCAGCAGCACACAGACAATCGCCAGCGGCCACGAGCGCCATTGCAGGTAAGGCGTCAGCTGCTGCATCGGCACCACCTCGCCATACATGACCGCCTGCTGGAACTGCGGTACCTGCGTGGTAATGCGGCCAAACGGGTCGATCAGCGCGGTCACGCCATTATTGGTGGCACGGATCATCCAGCGCCCGGCTTCCAGGGCCCGCATCTGCGCCATCTGCAGGTGCTGCAAGGGGCCTATCGAAGTGCCGAACCAGGTGTCGTTGCTGATGGTCAGCAGCAGGTCGCTGCGTGCGGCCAGGCCTGCGGCGAATTCGGGGTAGACCACTTCATAGCAGATGTACGGCGCGATCTGGTAGCCCTTGGCCTGCAGCAGCGGCTGGTCTTCCGGCCCGCGGGCGAAGTCCGACATGGGCAGGTTGAAGAACTCGATAGCGCCACGCAGCATGTCTTGCAGCGGCACATACTCGCCGAACGGCACCAGCTTTTGCTTGAGGTAGGTGCCATCGCCTTCACCGGTGACGGTAATGCCGTTGTAGTAGCGGCGCTGGTGGTGCACCACTTCCCGCACGGGTACGCCAGTGATCAGTGCCGAATGCCGCTCGGCGGCGAACCGGCCCATCACGTCGATGTAGCCTTGGGCCTGGTCCTTGAGCACCGGCACTGCGGTTTCCGGCCAGATCAGCAGGTCCACAGGTTTGGAGCTGAAGCTCAGGTCACGGTACAGCGCCAGTTGCGCGTCGATGTGCGCCGGGTCCCATTTCAGGTCCTGCTCGACGTTGCCCTGGATCGCCGCCACTTTCAGCGGGTCGCCTGCCGGTTTGGTCCAGGCATGGCCCTTGAGCGCCAGGCCCAGCACCCAGGGGGCCAGCAACAGCAGGCAGGCCACGGCCAGGAACGAGGGGCGGGCGCGCAAGCGGGGCAGGTTGCACAGCAAGGCGGCGGTCAGGGCCAGGGCGAAGGAAATCAGCCACACACCACCCAACGGCGCCAGGCCGGCCAGCGGGCCGTCCAGTTGGCTGTAGCCAGCGTAGAGCCAGGGGAAGCCGGTCAGGAACCAGCCGCGGAATGCCTCTTGCAACAGCCACAGGGCGGCGAAGCACAGGGCGTCGGCCAAGGGCGCTTCGTTGCGCCGCATCCAGCGTGCCCACAGCCAGGTGGGCAGGGCGAAGAACCAGGCCAGGGCGGCGAAAAACGCCAGCAGCAGCACAATCGCCAGTAGCGGCGAAGCACCACCGTAGGTGTTCATGCTGACGTAGATCCACCAGGTGCCGGCGCCGTACAGGCCAAAACCGAACCACCAGCCACGCCACATGGCCTGGCGCGGGCTGAGCTCGCGCAGGCCAAGGTAGAGCACGGCGATGGACAACAGCGCCAGCGGCCAGATGTCGAACGGCGCCAGGGCCAGAAGGGTGGAGGCACCGGCCGCCAGGGCCAGCAGGTTACCGGGCCAGCCGGGGCGGGTGATCCAACGCATGTTTGTCCTTAACGGGTGATCGGGGTCAGGCGCAGCAAGTGTATCCGCCGGCTGTCGGCATTGAGAATACGGAACTTGTAGGCGCCGATCTCGGTGGTTTCGTTGCGCTTGGGCAGGTGGCCAAAGGCGCTCATTACCAGGCCGCCGACCGTGTCGAACTCGTCATCGGAGAACTCGCTGTCGAAGAAGTCGTTGAAGTTCTCGATCGGCGTGAGCGCCTTGACCAGGAAGTCACCGCTGGGCAGCGGCTTGATGTAGCTGTCTTCCTCGACGTCGTGCTCGTCCTCGATATCGCCGACGATCTGTTCCAGCACGTCTTCGATGGTGACCAGGCCAGCCACGCCGCCGTATTCGTCGATGACGATGGCCATGTGGTTATGGTTGGCGCGGAATTCGCGCAGCAGCACGTTCAGGCGCTTGGACTCGGGCACGAACGTGGCCGGGCGCAGCAGGTCCTTGATATTGAAGCTGTCGCCGTTCTCCTTGAGGATCAGCGGCAGCAGGTCTTTGGCGAGCAGGATCCCGAGCACATCGTCGTGGCTTTCGCCAATCACCGGGTAACGCGAGTGCGCGGCGTCGATCACCGCCGGCAGGAACTCGCGCGGCGACTGGCTGGCCTTGATGCTGATCATCTGCGAGCGCGGGACCATGATGTCGCGAACCTGCAGGTCGGCGACCTGAATGGCGCCTTCGACAATGGTCAGCGCTTCGCTGTCCAGCAATTTGTTCTGATGGGCTTCGCGCAGCAGCTCTAGCAGTTGCTGGCGGTTTTTCGGCTCATGGGCAAAAGCCTGGGTCAGTTTACCCAGCCAGGACTTCTGCCCGTTGCTCGATCGATCTTCGCTCATGGCGGTTCTCGTGATCCTTCGTGTATCAGTGTGTGATTGTGTCGGTTTCATCGTCGGCGTACGGGTCGGGGTGACCCAGTTCTGCCAGCAATTCCCGTTCCAGGCTTTCCATTTCCTCGGCTTCCTCATCGTCGATGTGGTCGTAGCCGAGCAGGTGCAGGCAACCGTGAATGACCAGATGCGCCCAGTGGGCCTCCAGCGACTTACCTTGTTCGGCAGCTTCGCGCTCGACCACGGCTACGCAGATCACCAGGTCGCCCAGCAGTGGGATATCGAGCAGGTCATCGGGTACGTCGGCCGGGAACGACAGCACATTGGTCGCGTAGTCCTTGTGCCGGTAGGTGTGGTTCAGCTCGCGGCCTTCGGCTTCGTCGACCAGGCGAATGGTCATTTCCGAGTCGGCGCTGCGCTGGCGCAGCGCCAGTTCGCACCAGCGGCGGAAGGCGGTGTCATCCGGGGCGGCAGCATCCGTGGCCCGTTGAATATCAAGTTCAAGCATCTTTGCCGGGCGCCTCGGGCTTGGCCTGGCGGGCTTCGAAGCGGTCGTAGGCTTCGACAATGCGCTGCACCAGTGGGTGACGAACCACATCTTTGGGTTGGAAGTGGGTAAAACTGATCCCCGGTACGTCCCTCAGTACCTCGATGACGTGCGCCAGGCCCGACTTGGTGCCACGCGGCAGGTCGACCTGGGTGATGTCACCGGTGATCACCGCCGTGGAGCCGAAGCCGATACGGGTGAGGAACATCTTCATCTGCTCCAGCGTGGTGTTCTGGCTTTCGTCGAGGATGATGAAGCTGTTGTTCAGGGTGCGGCCACGCATGTAGGCCAGCGGGGCGATCTCGATCACCTGGCGCTCGATCAGCTTGGCCACGTGTTCGAAGCCGAGCATTTCGTACAGGGCGTCGTACAGCGGGCGCAGGTACGGGTCGATCTTCTGCGCCAGGTCACCGGGCAGGAAGCCGAGCTTTTCGCCTGCCTCGACTGCCGGGCGTACCAGCAGGATGCGGCGCACCTGTTCGCGCTCCAAGGCGTCGACGGCGCAGGCTACAGCAAGGTAGGTCTTGCCGGTACCGGCCGGGCCGATGCCGAAGTTGATGTCGTTGGCCAGGATTTCCTTGACGTAGCGCTGCTGGTTGACCCCGCGCGGGCGGATGTTGCCCTTGCGCGTGCGCAGCGAAACGCTGACCTCGTTGACGGCCGGGTTGTCGATGTTCTCGACGGCCGACTCCTGCAGGTACAGGTGCACGGTTTCTGGCGACAGGTCTGTGGCCTGGGTCTCGCGGTAGAGACGGCGCAGCAGCTGTTCGGCAGCGGAGGTGGTCTTGGGTTCGCCGATCAGTTCGAACTGATTGCCGCGGTTGCGGATCTCGATGGCCAGGCGCTGTTCGATCAGGCGCAGGTGCTCGTCGAACTGGCCGCACAAGTTGGCGAAACGGTGGGCCTCGAAAGGTTCGAGGATGAAGCGATGGGGTTGTATGGGTGCGTTCAAGGTCGTTTTTAGCCGCTCGACGGCAATGAAGGTGAACTCAAGAATAACCCTTGAATGGCAGTGGCGAAAGCACTGAAACGTTCAACGGTATGTACTGCCTGTTCCGGCCTCTTCGCGGGTGAACCCGCTCCTACAGGTACTGCGCCGTATTCAAGGCCGGTGGAGAACCTGTGGGAGCGGGTTCAACCACGAAGAGGCCGGCACTGCTATGATGCGCCCCTTTTCTTACGCATGTGTTATCCCGCCAAACATGAGCAAACGCGAACCTGCCATCTACAAAGTGATCTTCCTCAACCAGGGGCAGGTCTTCGAGATGTATGCCAAGCAGATCTACCAGAGCGACCTGTGGGGCTTTCTGGAGATCGAGGAGTTCGTGTTCGGCGAACGTTCGCAGTTGGTGGTGGACCCGAGCGAGGAAAAGCTCAAGAGCCAGTTCGAGGGGGTGATCCGCAGTTTCGTGCCGATGCACTCGATTGTGCGCATCGACGAGGTGGAGCGCTTGGGCACGGCGAAGATCAGCGAAGCCAAGGGCGGCGGCAATGTAATGCCGTTCCCGATGCCAATGCCGGAAAAGTAACCCTCAGGGGAGCGGCGAGAACGGCGTGCGCCCTTCGGCGTTCTGCAGTTCCAGCAGGTACTTGCGGAAGATCTGGCCGAGCACCTGGGTGGCATGCTCCAGCTCGTCGCGGGGCATTTGCTCGGTCACTTCGTCGGCCATGTCCAGCGCATCTTCGGCGCCGTTGACCGCAGCCATTTTCAGCAGGATATAGGCCTGCACGTTGTTGGCCTTGACCCCTTCGCCATGGAAGAACATGGCACCCAGGCGGTACTGGGCGTCGGCGTGGCCTTGCAGCGAGGCCTTCTGGAACCAGTCCAGCGCCTTGTTCAGGTTTTTTGGCGTTAGCGTGTAGTAGTACTCGCCCAGTTCGAATTGCGCCTGGGCATCCCCGGTCGCCGCAGTTTGCTCACAGGCTTTCAGCGCGTTCTGCAGGTCTTCTGGCTGAACATTGAGCGTGCAGCGCCCCGTTGCCGGAATCAGCAACGAGTTACCGCCCTCCGCCAGAGCCAGCAGGGGCTGAAGAAGCAACAGGCAGCCCAGGGTCAGGGCGCGGCCGGTGCGGTTCATGGGGATCGACTTACCTCTGCAAAGCTGCGGCCAATGTCTCTGGTGGCACATTATGGGATAAGCAGCGCCAACCTTACAAAGTTTTACTCGAAATTCTGCTTGGTGGGGAAGTCAGCTGATTGTGCATGAGTAATTATTGCCTGTACCGGGCCTTGTGGGAGCGGCCTTGCGCCGCGAAGGGGCCGCAAAGCGGCCCCAACGACTTGTGCATTTGCATGAGAACCCGGGGCTGTTTCGCAGCCCTTTCGCGGCGCAAGGCCGCTCCCACAACGGCGCGATGCGGCCCTTACTTGAGGGCAGCAAAAGCCTTCTCAGCCGCATCCAAGGTGATCTGCAGCTCTTTGTCGCCATGGGCGATGGAGGTGAAGCCCGCCTCGAACGCGCTCGGCGCCAGGTACACGCCGCCGTCAAGCATCAGGTGGAAGAAGCGCTTGAAGCGCTCGGCATCGCTGGCCATCACGTCTTCGAAGGTGACGATGTCGTCGGCACCGCTGAAGTACAGGCCGAACATGGCGCCAGCCTGGGTGGTGACGAACGGTACACCAGCGGCATCGGCGCGTTGCTGCAGGCCGTCGAGCATGCGGCTGGTGTAGTCGGTCAGCTCGGCGTGGAAGCCCGGGCGGCTGATCAGCTTCAGGGTGGTCAGGCCGGCGGCCATCGCCAGCGGGTTGCCCGACAGGGTGCCGGCCTGGTAGACCGGGCCGAGCGGGGCGATGCAGCCCATGATTTCGCGCTTGCCGCCGAAGCAGCCGACCGGCATGCCGCCGCCGACGATCTTGCCGAAGGTGGACAGGTCCGGCTTGATGCCATAGTGGCCCTGGGCGCCACCGAGGGATACGCGGAAGCCAGTCATCACTTCGTCGAAGATCAGCACCACGCCGTGCTTGTCGCACTGTTCGCGCAGGCCTTCAAGGAAGCCCGGCGCTGGCGGTACGCAGTTCATGTTGCCGGCCACCGGCTCGACGATGATGCAGGCCACGGTCTGGCCGACTTCGGCCAGGGTTTTCTCGACGGCGGCGATGTCGTTGAACGGGAGGGTCAGGGTGTGCTTGGCGAAGTCCGCCGGCACGCCCGCCGAGCTTGGCACGCCCTGGGTCAGCAGGCCGGAACCGGCTTTTACCAGCAGGCTGTCGGAGTGGCCGTGGTAGCATCCTTCGAACTTGATGATGGCGTCACGGCCGGTGTAGCCACGGGCCAGGCGGATGGCGCTCATGGTGGCTTCGGTGCCCGAGCTGACCATGCGCACCATTTCCATGGACGGCACGATCGAGCAGACCAGGTCGGCCATTTCGGTTTCCATGGCGGTTGGCGCGCCGTAGGACAGGCCATGCTCCAGCTGCTTGCGTACCGAGTCCAGCACGTCCGGGTGGCCGTGGCCGAGGATCATCGGGCCCCAGGAACCGACGTAGTCGACATAGCGCTTGTCGTCCTCGTCAACGACGTAGGCGCCTTCGGCATGCTTGAAGAACAGCGGCGTGCCGCCAACGCTCTTGAAAGCGCGGACCGGCGAGTTGACGCCACCGGGGATGTGCTTCTGGGCTTGGGCGAACAGGGCTTCGGAACGGGACATGGGGGTTCTCTCGAATCAGGATGCGAACAAGGCGTTGAAGGCGCGGGCGCGGCGGGTGACTTCCTGCGCGCTGTCGGCACCGAACAGGCCGTGGATCACCGCCAGCAGGTCGGCGCCATGGGCGACCAGCGGGGCAGCGTTGTCGAGGGTAATGCCGCCGATCACCGCGATCGGCAGTTTCACCTGGGCGCGGGCCTGCTCCAGCAGGTCGGTGTTGGCAGCGGGCGCGCCCGGCTTGGTGACGGAATTGAAGAAGCGGCCAAAGGCCACATAGCTGGCGCCTTCGCTGGCAGCCTGGGCGGCCAGCTCAAGGCTGGCGTGGCAGGTGGAGCCGATGATCGCCTGGCGGCCGAGCAGGGCACGAGCCGGGGTCAGCGGGCCGTCGGTCTGGCCCAGGTGCACGCCAACGCCCAGGCGCGCGGCCAGTTCGGCGTCGTCGTTGATCAGCAGCTGGGTGCCATAGCGCTCGCAGAGCTTCAGCAGCCCTTCGGCTTCGCGCAGGCGGCGCGCCGCGTCGTCACTTTTGTCGCGGTATTGCAGCAGGCACACGCCGCCTTCCAGGGCCGCCTCGACATGAGACAGGAAACGGCCGGCGAGCAGCTGGCTGTCGGTGATGGCGTACAGACCGCGTAGCTTCATTGAAGGCCTCGTATCAGGAACAGAAATCCAACGGCAGGCGGCGTGGCACGAACTGGCCCTTGCCTAGCTGCTCGGCGTCACGCAGGGTGCGCCAGGTGTAGTCCAGGGCGCTGCGTACGGCGCTTTCCAGTTGTTCACCCAGGGCCAGGCGGCCGGCCAGGGCGCTGGCCAGGGTGCAGCCCGAGCCGTGGTAGCTGCCTGGCAGGCGCTGGCAGGTCCAGGTGTGTTGCTGGCCGTCCTGGGTGTACAGGCGGTTGTGAATTTCGTCTTCGTCGCCGTGACCGCCGGTAATCAGCAGGTGTCTACAGAACGGCAACAGTTTCTCTGCACACTCGTCGGCGGTACCTTCGGGCAGTTCGGCGAGGATGCGCGCTTCGGGCAGGTTCGGTGTAGCAATGGTCGCCAGCGGCAGCAGGCGTTCGCGCAGGGCATAGCCCACTTCGTCCTTGCCCAGGCGGCCGCCGCCACCGGCACGCAGTACCGGGTCGCAGACCAGCGGCAGGTGCGGGTGGGCGGCAAGCAGTTCGGCGACGGTGTCGACCATCTCGATCGAGCCGAGCATGCCCAGCTTGACGGCGGCGACCGTGGAGTCGGCCAGCACGGCATTGGCCTGGGCCAGTACCCACTCGCGGTCGAGCACGCGGAAGTCGGAAACGTTGACGGTATCCTGCACGGTCAGGGCGGTCACTGCAGGTGCAGCGTGACAGCCTTGGGCGATCAGGGCTTCGATATCTGCCTGCAAGCCGGCGCCGCCACTTGGGTCGTGGCCGGAGAGACAGAGGACAACGGGGCGGGAGCTGTAGGTATTCATGGTCGGCGAGCTTACCACCAAACCTGTTTGGGCGGATCGTCCGACAAGCGAGATTTACTGATCGTTCGGTCAGATTTGTTTTTGTTTTTATTCTGAAAGCATTGAGTTAGAGCCTTTTCTTTGTGATTTGTTATGGCCGATTGCCAGGTTGTGAAGCTATGCTAGAGTGCTCGGATAACTCGACAAACGGGTTCTGCCGGATCACGTCGTCTCAAACGGATGGGAGGCAACCGCGACGCGACCGGACAGGCCATGCTGGGGCTGTATGCGCTATTT
Source organism: Pseudomonas sp. NPDC089392 (assembly GCF_044749595.1). Classification (NCBI taxonomy): domain Bacteria; kingdom Pseudomonadati; phylum Pseudomonadota; class Gammaproteobacteria; order Pseudomonadales; family Pseudomonadaceae; genus Pseudomonas; species Pseudomonas sp. NPDC089392. The sequence goes on along the minus strand of NZ_JBIVIF010000015.1, from coordinate 33,644 downwards.
GCTGATTGTGCTTCTGGGTTTGCTGCCCATGCTGGCCGGAGCGGTCGATTTCGACGACGCGACCGGGCATGTTCCGTTGGGCAAGGCCATGCAGGTTTACGAAGACCTCGATGGCAGTGCCAGCATCGCCCAGGTCAGCGCCCCCGGGTTCGCCAAACGCTTTCGCCCCCATCATGAAGACGTGCTGAACGCCGGTTACTCCACTTCGGTGTTCTGGCTCAAGGTCGAGCTGCGCCCCGTCGCCCCGCTCGGTGCCGCCCCCCGGCAATGGTTGCTGGAGCTGGCCTATCCACCACTGGATCATCTTGAGCTGTATCTCGCCGATGACCGCGGCGTGTACCGCCTGGCCCAGCGTACCGGCGATGCCTTGCCCTACGACAGCCGGCAAATCCGCCAGAACAACTACCTGTTCGAACTGCAGCTGCCGCCTGGCCAGGTGACCACCGCCTACCTGCGCCTGCACAGCCAGGGCTCGGTGCAGGCGCCGCTGGCGTTGTGGTCCCCCCAAGCTTATATGGAGGACCAGCCCACGCGCCTGTATGTGTTGGGGATGATCTACGGCGTGTTGCTGGTGATGCTGGTGTACAACCTGTTCATCTACCTCAGCGTGCGCGATGTCAGTTACCTCTATTACATCCTCTATATTGCGTCGTTCGGCTTTTATCAGGTGTCGGTGAACGGTGCCGGTGTAGCCTATTTCTGGCCGGACAGCCCATGGTGGGCGAATGCCTCGACACCGCTGTTCATTGGTGCTGCCGGGTTGTTCGGTTGCCAGTTTGCCCGGCACTTCCTGCAGATGGGCAGTATCAGCCGCGGCTTTGACCGGCTGTTGCAGGCGCTGATGCTGGGGGGCGCGGTGGTCATGGTGCTGGCGGTGAGCATGCCCTATGGCCTGGCCCTGCGCATGGCCACGCTGCTGGCGCTGCTGTTTACCGTGAGTATCTTCAGCGCCGGGCTGTATGCCTGGTGGCGAGGCTTGCGCGTGGCGCGCTGGTTCATCATTGCCTGGACGGCGTTCCTGCTGGGCGGCCTGGTGAACACCCTGATGGTGCTGGGCTACCTGCCGAACGTGTTCATCACCATGTATGCCAGCCAGCTGGGTTCGGCGCTGGAGGTGGCGCTGCTGTCGCTGGCGCTGGCCGACCGTATCAACAGCCTGCGCGAGCAGCAGGCGCAGACTTTGCGTGAGACTGGGCGCACGCTGGAGCAGTTGAACTTGCAGCTGGCCAGGAGTAACCGGCTGAAGGATGAGTTCCTGGCCAGCGTGACCCATGAGCTGCGCACCCCGATGAATGGGGTGATTGGCTCGCTGGAGTTGATGCATACGCTGCCGATGGAAGGCGAGATGGCCCAGTACCACCGTACGGCGGTGGGGTCGGCGCAGGGCATGATGGACATGGTTGATGCGATTCTTACCTTGTCTGAACTGCAGGCCGGCCGCCTGCGTGCACAGCCGGTGCCGTTCAGCTTGCGCACGCTGTTGCAGAGCCTGCGTGCCGGGTATGCCGGGCAGGCCTTGGGTAAAGGCTTGTACCTGAGCCTGGATATCCCGGCCGATTTGCCGGATGGGCTGTTGGGTGACGGGCAGAAGCTGGCGCGCTGCCTGGGGTGCCTGGTGGACAACGGGCTGAAGTTCACTCATCAGGGCGGGGTGATGATCCAGGTGCGCGGGCGTCGGGTGGGGCCGGATGACCTGGCGTTGACCTTTACGGTGAGTGACAGCGGGATCGGTTTTGATGACCTGGACCAGGCGACCTTGTATCAGCGGTTTTTCCAGGTGGATGGCTCGATGACCCGGCGCTATGGCGGGTTGGGGATCGGGTTGTCGATCTGCCGGCAGATGGGCGAGTTGCTCGGGGCCCGGTTGGCGCATGAGTCGACGCGGGGGTTGGGGAGCCGGTTTGAGTTGAGTTTGAATATGGCGGTTTCGCAGGTGCAGGTGCCGGTGGGTATCTTGCAGAAGCGTCGTTCGGTTTGAGGGTGTGGGGTTGGGGGAGGCTGAGAGGTGTTCGCCGAGACATTTTCAGCGCCTATGAGATCGAGCGCCGCCCGCGCGGCGCTTCGCGGGTAAACCCGCTCCTACGTTTGTTTCGGGCCAGTCCGTCCTGTGCCATGCGCGCGCGACCGCCTTGTTTGTATGACGCGATATTGAGACATGCGCCAAGGCGTTCGCGCGCGGATATCACAGGCATAACTGGCCCGAAACAAACGTAGGAGCGGGTTTACCCGCGAAGCGCCGCGCGGGCGGCGCTCGATCTCACAGGCGCTGAAGATGTTGTGGCGAACACCTCAGCCCTGATGCCTTCCCGCCATGCCCCCAACAACCTACAACAATCCCAGACTCTTCCTACGCCCCAGCACTGGCAACTCCACCCCCTGCGAAATACCCTACAACCTCTGTCCACACGCGTCTGATTGTTCCTGCAAATCCCGCCCTCTAGGCTTTGCCTGTCGCTGACGGTTCAGCGATCGGGTGTGGAAACCTACAGCAAGCATTTCAGGGTTTAACTAGCAATCAGGAAAACCCATGACCGACGAAACCAAAACCACCCCCGGTGTCACCTACTTCTTTCAGGGCGAAGGCCAAACCCACCCACTATTCCGCATCGCCGAAGGCATCCCCTGCCGCAGCGCCCGTGAGCAGGCCTCTGAGCTGATGGGCTATGCGCGTGACCTGTCGCTGACCGGTTTGATGGATGGCGACCAGCAAATGATGTGGGCATCGCATTAATTCGCAGCCATGGCCAAGGCGCTGCTGGATGATGCCGAGTTGGGTTTGATGCGCTGACCTTGTATTGACTGGGCCGGCCCTTTCGCGGGCATGCCCGCTCCCACAGGGATCGCACTTCGTTCAAGATATGCACAATTCCTGTGGGAGCGAGCGTGCCCGCGAACAGCGGCGTCGCTGGTGCCGTCCAGTCTTTCGAAATTTATATTCGGCTGACTTATTTGGGCGGGCTCTCATTTTAGTGGCTAGCTGTATATGAGGTAGGTTATGCCACACCAGACTGCGCCTAGGTAAAGCAGCCAGTTACAGATCAGTAGTTGTTTTCTTAAGTGCTTCGGGAAGTTGTCAATATCTTTTTGGTCTAGTTTGTTGTGACGGATGTGCAGGTTTTTTATTGGCCAGAACAACATGGCAGATACGACTCCTACTAGCTGTAGTCGTGAGCGAAGATTCCGTTTGCCCCATATGGCAATATTCAATTTCAGCCAGTAACTGCTTGGTAGTGCTGAAATCATTTTTTCTAGAGCTTTCGCTTGCGCCAAGCGAATATAGAATGCCAGTCCGATCATGATCATGAAGCATGACGTCGTCGCCATGAATAATTTCATGGCTTTCGCTGAAAATTCCATAATATTCTCACCTGTTCTGTATATTACCTGCGACGGTCAGTTCCCCCATATGTTCTTGAAATGTGATGCAGCGCGGAACGATGTAGCAGCCAGGCACCTCACGAACAAGCTCATGTACCCTTGATTGCCCAGCACAAGCGACTGGGCAATATCCAATTGGGTACAATGTCGAAAAATGTTGCTTGTGAGTTATAAATAATTCAATTTGATTAACGTGGCGGCTATTGTTAGCCATAACAAGCTTGTCATCAGTAGCCAGAACGAAATGCGCATTCTGACCTTCAGGTAGTAAGGAAAGCTAGACGCATCTGTTTCATCAAGAAGTTTTCTTTTCAAGAAAAACTTAGGGTGCAATGCAATGCCGGTCAGGGTGGAGACAATTGACATTCGAGAATGAAAGCTTTTATTGCTCCATATCTCTGTTGCAGTTTTTAGGCATGGGCTTCTTCTCAAGGCTTGTTCTAATATTCGGTAGTTTTGGATGCGAGCGAGATTTGCTGTCATGGCTAGTCCGATCAGTGCAAGTGCAAAAGGTGTCGCGACAAAGGCTAGGCGCCATATCAATTCCATATGATCATTCGTGCTCGATAAATTCATATAGCTCCTCGCCGATGTACTCCCCAGCGTTCATGCCTGCGACACTTCCGGCAAGAGACCCTGTTCCCACCATTACAATGGCGCATACAGTTCCGCTTACGGCTCCGAAACTGACGCAAGCAAAGCCGGCTGCGGATTTCCCAATGGATGCACCTAAGGCGCCACCTGTTAGGCCTCCTGAAAAACTTCCTGCCTCGGTAAAACTGAGTCTTTTACATGCAGCGGTGTCCCCCGATTTGCAGGCTTCTTGAACCTTTAGTAATGATGATCCACCACCCAAAGCTATGCCTACATACCCTCCAGCTTTCAGGTATTTAGACATGCTTGCCACTTTTTCGAGGTGTGTTGAGTATCCCGGAATATTCCCAGGTGTTCCAGCTTTACTCCAATGATGAACAAGGCTACGACTAGAGATCCCCAAACCCCGCCGCAAGGTATCGTGACTGCCAAGTTCCATCCGTTTGTTCAGAAGGCCGGCCCTCAATTTGGCACTTAGCTGATTAAACAATTCTTTGCGTTCAGCAAAAAATTCAGGACTACGCAAATGCCCATGTTTCGTAAACTGCTGCTGATGCAGCTTTTCAATATTACGCAGCGTTGTACCCAGTTCCTCCAACGACCTAGCCATCATGGCCTCGCTTACCCCCATCGCCAGGCTCGCATCGCTCAGCAAGCCGGCAATATCCGCCTGGTGGCGCATCATGAAGTTGGCTTCCTCGGGTGTCAGACTTGCCAACGCTTCGCGTGCGAATTCCGCCGCACTCATCGCGTGCAGTTCCTGGCGAGTGCAGGCGTGCCCGTAGCGTGGGTCGCCAATAATGAAAATTTCCCCTGCTTTGAACCCCTGCTGGTAAGTCGGGTTGAGCCGTTTCAACATTGCACCCGGCAGGATGGATTCCGTGTCTCTGAGGTTGGCCAAAACCTGCTCGTAAGACATGCTGCGGGGAACGATGTAGAACCCAGGCTCCATGCCTTGTGGAGTGGGCGAAGGCTGAGCCACTTCTGGCTGATAGGTACCTCTGATCGGGCTACTCGCCTGAGCCTGCGCGGGTGCCTGACGAACAGGCTCAGCTGCCGGTGCCCTGTGCGAGGCCGGTGTTGCAGACCCACCCGCAACCACGCGATTGCTGCCCTGTGGGCACCCGCATTGCACCAGTGCGCCGTCCAGAGCCGTTGGAATACCGTCCTGCCGCCAGCGCGATTCGCCCTCGACGATGGTGCCCGTTTGTCCACATAGCGGGCAGGGTGTGGTCGGGTCGCCTTGCAGCAGCCAGTTGCGGCCATGCACACGGCCCCTGGCCTGGCTGGCAATGCAGGTGGCGCCTGTGGTGGTTTGGTCGCCGTCCAGGCCTTGGTATCGGCCAAAGATGTTCATGCGCATGCTCATGGCTCGCCTCTTTTTTCAAGGTGGGAGCCAGGAACCTAGCAGGCTGTGGGCGGGTATTTTGGGGCGGGAAGGGTTTAGGAAGAGCCCTACAAGAGATAGAGATTTGTACTACATGTTTTTTTGACGGCAGTGCCGGCCCTTTCGCGGGTGAACCCGCTCCCACAGAAGTTGTGCATAACTTGAAGGGCGCGCGATCCCTTGTAGGAGCGGGTTTACCCGCGAAAGGGCCAGTGCAGCCAATACAAATTCATCGTTCACAAAACAGAACGCTAAAGCCAAAAACCGCTATCTACCGCTCCAAAGGTGGTGGTTTTAATCTTCTCCCATCAACGCGAAACACCCAACTTACTAAAAACATCAAAACCCTTAGGAGCGCAGACCATGAGCAAATTCACCTACAACCGCCTGAACAAAGACGACGCCGCCGTACTGCTGGTCGACCACCAGGCTGGCTTGCTGTCGCTGGTGCGTGACATCGAGCCGGACAAGTTCAAGAACAACGTGCTGGCCTTGGCTGACCTGGCCAAGTTCTTCAACCTGCCGACCATCCTCACCACCAGCTTCGAACAAGGCCCCAACGGCCCGCTGGTGCCGGAACTGAAAGCACTGTTCCCGGACGCCCCATACATCGCCCGCCCAGGCCAGATCAACGCCTGGGACAACGAAGACTTCGTCAAGGCGGTGAAGGCGACTGGCAAGAAGCAGTTGATCATTGCGGGTGTGGTGACTGAAGTTTGTGTGGCGTTCCCGGCGCTGTCGGCTTTGGAAGAAGAATTTGAAGTGTTCGTAGTGACTGATGCTTCCGGCACCTTCAATGAAATGACCCGTGATGCTGCCCACAACCGTATGAGCCAGGCCGGTGCGCAGATGATGACTTGGTTCGGCGTAGCCTGTGAGCTGCACCGTGACTGGCGCAATGATGTTGAAGGGCTGGCGGCGCTGTGCTCGAACCATATTCCGGATTATCGGAATCTGATGACCAGCTATAACGCTTTGACTGCCGGGAAGTAAGGCGAGGAGATGGGGTCAGGGCTGAAAGGTGTTCACCGAGACATTTCCAGCGCCTATGAGATCGAGCGCCGCCCGCGCGGCGCTTCGCGGGTGAACCCGCTCCTACATTTGTTTCGGGCCAGTATCACCTGTTCCAGCGCGCGCGACCGCCTTGTTTGTACCTCACGATATCGAGGTGAACGCCAGGGGGCCGCGCGCCTCTGTCTCAGGAATAACTGGCCCGAAACAAATGTAGGAGCGGGTTTACCCGCGAAGCGCCGCGCGGGCGGCGCTCGATCTCATAGGCGCTGAATGTGTTGTGGCGAACACCTGTCAGCCCTGATGCATGCTTAAGGCATACATCTGCAAGCCCTGACTCATACTCAAGGTATGCACCTGCCAGCCCTGACACATGCCCAAGCCATACACCTGCCAACCCCCCCACCCCAACCCATGCCCCCACCACCACACCTTTAGTCACGAATGCCACTTTGACTCCCCCACAGGGAATGCTTCACTGGGTCTCTCAAGCCTACCCGGATCCAGGAGCCCCCGATGAACCTGCACCAGTACGCTGAAACCCACGAAGTCACCAACCAGCCGCCGTCCCTCGACGGTGCCAACCTGTACCGCCTCGACCTGCCACTGCAGGAGTGGTCACGGCGCTTCGGTGCCGGCTGGGCCGAGTCGCGGATCGATGCCTACGGTGCCCTGGCCGGCGGCCCACTGATGCAGGCGGGCTTCCTGGCCAACGCGCACAAACCCGAATTCATCAGCCACGACCGCTACGGCCATCGCATCGACCTGGTCGAATTCCACCCGGCCTACCACGAACTGATGCGCACCGCCGTAGAACACGGCCTGCCTTCTTTGCCATGGGCCGAACCCCGTCCTGGCGCCCATGTGGCCCGCGCCTCGATGACCTACCTGCACAGCCAGGCCGAGGCCGGTACCGGTTGCCCGCTGACCATGACCTTCGCTGCCGTGCCGGCACTGCGCCTGCAACCCGAGCTGGCCGAATACTGGCTGCCGAAGATCCTCGCCTGCGAGTACGACCCGCGCAACGTCGGCGACCGGCACAAGGCCGGGGTCACCCTGGGCATGGCCATGACCGAGAAACAGGGCGGCACCGATGTACGTGCCAATACCACGCGCGCCTACCCGGTCGGTGCGCCAGGCCCGGGCCAGGCCTACGAGCTGGTCGGCCACAAGTGGTTCTGCTCGGCGCCCATGTGCGATGCCTTCCTCACCCTGGCGCAAACCGAAAAAGGCCTGAGCTGCTTCCTGCTGCCGCGTCATCGCCCGGACGACAACCGTAACCAGCTCTATATCCAGCGCCTGAAGAACAAACTGGGGAACAGCTCAAATGCGTCCAGCGAAGTGGAGTTCCGTGGCGCGCTGGCGTGGATGATCGGCGAAGAGGGGCGCGGTGTGCCGACCATCATCGAGATGGTGGCCATGACCCGCTTCGATTGCATGGTCGGCTCCAGCGCGTTGATGCGCCAAGCGTTGACCCAGGCAACCCACCACTGCGCGCACCGCAAGGTTGGCGGGCGGGTGCTGAACGAGCAGCCGCTGATGCAGAACGTGCTGGCCGACCTGGCCCTGGAAAGCGAAGCCGCGCTGGCCCTGAGCCTGCGCATGGGGCAGGCGCTGGAGCAGCTCGACGACCCGCAACAGGCGCACTTCGCCCGGCTGGTCACGGCGGTGGGCAAGTACTGGATCTGCAAACGTGCGCCAGCCATGATCAACGAGGCCGCAGAGTGCCTGGGCGGTGCGGGTTATGTGGAAGACAGCATCCTGCCACGGCTGTACCGCGAAGCGCCGGTCAACTCGACCTGGGAAGGCTCGGGCAATGTGCAGTGCCTGGATGTGCTGCGGGCCTTGTCAAAGGAGCCGGGAGTGCTCGATGCGTTGTTCGCCGAACTGGGCGATGGGCATGGCGACCCGCGGTTGGCGGCGCATATCGGCAACCTCAAGGGCGCGTTTGCCGATACTGGCGACATGCAGTACCGCGCGCGGCAGTTGACCGAGGATATCGCCTTGGCATTGCAGGCCAAGCTGCTGCTGGAGGCGGGCAATGCGCTGGTGAGTGATGCGTTCATTGGCAGCCGGTTGGCGGGTGGTGGCCGGGTGTATGGGGCGTTGCCGCGAGGTGTGGATGTGGAGGCATTGGTGGCAAGGGCGACGCCATCAGTGGACCTGTAGGAGCGGCCTTGTGTCGCGAAAGGGCTGCGAAGCAGCCCCAGGGTATCAGCACAGCTGCACAAATTGCTGGGGCTGCTTCGCAGCCCGATCGCGACACAAGGCCGCTCCTACAGGGACCAGTGCTGGCCTGCTGATTAACACCGATCAATGGGGATGTAATTAGCCCAGAAGGCAGGCAAGATGGTTCACATGCATGTCCAGACAGGAAGCACAGTGTGAGCCACGCTTTTGTAGTCGTTGATACCCCCGAACAGGCCGTCGACCGTCTGGCGGCCCTGCATGAACAGGCCACCGGTGCCCTTAGCCAGGCCCTCAAGCGTTACCTGAAGGACCGTACCGAGCCTGATGCCGATGAGCGCGATCTGTTCCGCTACCCGGCACTGCGCCTGACCTACTACAGCCACGGTGAAGTCGCCGCCACCACCCGCGCCTACGCCAAGGTTCAGGTGGCCGGCACCTACAGCGTCACCGTCACCCAGCCCGCCGCGTTCCGTGGCTACCTGCTGGAGCAACTGCGCCCACTGATGCACGACTACACCGTCACGGTAGAGGTCGGCGTCAGCGAGCAGAATATCCCTTACCCCTACGTGGTCGACCAGGGCGACGAACTGGCCGGCAGCGGCATTACCGCCGCGCAGCTGGCGCGGGTGTTCCCCAGCACTGACCTGTCGGCTGCCACCGACAACATCGCCGACGGCCTGTGCGATTGGGAACGTGCCGAAGTCCTGCCGCTGGCGCTTTTCGATGCCGCGCGCGTCGACTTCTCGCTGCGCCGCCTGGTGCACTACACCGGCAGTGACTGGCGCCATGTGCAGCCGTGGATCCTGCTGACCAACTACCATCGCTATGTCGACCAGTTCATCAGCCACGGTCTGGACCAGCTGCGAGACGATCCACGCTTTGTGCGCATGGTGTTGCCGGGCAACGTGGTGATCGAAAAGGGCATGGACCACGGTGAAACCCAGGCGCTGGTGGCCAGCGTGGTCTGGCACCGCTATCAGATGCCGGCCTACCACCTCATCGCCGGAGATGGCGATGGCGTTACCCTGGTCAACATCGGGGTCGGTCCGTCCAACGCCAAGAACATCACCGACCACCTGGCGGTGCTGCGCCCGCACTGCTGGCTGATGATCGGCCACTGTGGTGGCTTGCGGCAGTCGCAGACCATAGGCGACTACGTGCTGGCCCACGCCTACATGCGCCGCGATGGCATTCTTGACCGCGTCGTGCCGCCAAACATCCCGATCCCGGCCCTGGCCGAAGTGCAGCTGGCCTTGCAGGAGGCCGCCGCGCAGGTCACTGGCGAGCGTGGCGAGCAACTGAAAAAGCGCTTGCGCACCGGTACCGTGCTGACCTATGACGACCGCAACTGGGAGCTGCGCTGGGCCCAGGAACGGCCGCTGATCAACCTGTCGCGTGCCGTGGCGGTAGACATGGAAAGCGGCACCATCGCTGCCCAGGGCTACCGCTTGCGGGTGCCGTACGGCACTTTGCTGTGTGTATCCGACAAGCCGCTGCACAGCGAGATCAAGCTGCCGGGTTCGGCCAACGCCTTCTACAACCGGGCGGTCAGCCAACACCTGAAGATCGGCATTGCCGCCCTCGACCTGCTGCGTACCGAGCTCAACTCGCTGCACTCGCGTAAACTGCGTAGCTTCGATGAGCCGCCGTTCCGCTGAGGATCCATGTCACTGCCACCCCGTAACAAGCCGCGCCGCCCCCAGGCGCGGCCTGCCACCGGCCCGCGTCGCCAGGCCAAGGCGCCGCCGGCCGAGCCGCGCCTGATCCTGTTCAACAAACCGTTCGACGTGCTGACGCAGTTCAGCGACGGTGAAGGGCGCGCGACCCTCAAGGACTTCATCGACATCCCGGGTGTGTACCCGGCCGGGCGGCTGGACCGCGACAGTGAAGGCTTGCTGTTGCTGACCAACGATGGCGGCCTGCAAGCGCGGATTGCCGACCCCAAGCACAAGCTGGCCAAGACCTACTGGGTGCAGGTGGAGGGTGAGCCGAGCGACGAGCAGTTGCAGCGCTTGCGCGATGGCGTGGAGCTGAACGACGGGCCGACCTTGCCAGCCGAGGCGCGGCGCCTGGACGAGCCTGAGCTGTGGCCACGCAACCCGCCGGTGCGCTTTCGCAAGAGCGTGCCGACCAGCTGGCTGGAGCTGGTGATTTGCGAGGGGCGCAACCGCCAGGTGCGACGGATGACGGCGGCGGTGGGGTTGCCGACCTTGCGCCTGGTGCGGGTGCGGATTGGTGACTGGGCGCTGGATGGGCTGGAGCAGGGGTGCTGGCGAGAAGCTCCGGCAAAATTGCAGCGCTAGAGGGGGCCGCAAAGCGCTCCCGGCATTCTCAATGCCCTAAACCCCTTCGAGAAACCCCACCACCACGCTCTTGATGATAAAGGCCAGCACCCCCAGCCCCAGCACGAAGAACAGGATCAGCGTGCCGAACTTGCCCGCCTTGGACTTTTTTGCCAGGTCCCAGACGATGAAGCCCATGAAACCGATCAGCACGGTGACCAGGATGATCATCATCCACTCTTCGAATACGGCGGGATCCATCGGTGTACTCCAGGCGGGTTGAGCGTTCGATTATACGCCGGCTGGCGCAGGCATTCAGCGCAGGTGGGTCAATGGCAGCTCGGTGCTGGCCAAGACCTGGTTGAGCACAAAGCTGGAACGCACGCTGGTGACGCCGTCGATACGGGTCAGGCTGCCTAGCAGCAGTTTCTGGTAGTGGTCCATGTCGGGCACCACCACTTTCAGCTGGTAGTCGGCATCCATGCCGGTGACCAGGCTGCATTCGAGCACCTGTGGCAGGTTGCGGATGGCCGCTTCGAAGGTTTCGAAGCGTTCCGGGGTGTGGCGGTCCATGCCGATCAGTACATAAGCGGTCAGGCTCAGGCCCAGCTTCTTGCGGTCGAGCAGGGCGACCTGGCGCGAGATGTAGCCGTCGTCCTCCAGTTGCTTGACCCGACGCGAGCACGGCGAAGGCGACAGGCCGATGCGCTCGGCCAGTTCCTGGTTGGAAATGCGCGCATCGCGCTGCAATTCGGCGAGGATGCTCAGGTCGTAGCGGTCAAGTTTGCTCATGGCATTTGCCTTTTCTGTTCGGATTGCGGTGAATTATCAATCCATGGTGAAAAATTGCGCAAGTGCTATTTATCTGAGCAATCTTCGCAATCCTCTGTCGCAACCTGTCCGGTATCTTTATCAACAGAATCACTGCCCGGACATCAGTCCACGGCGACGCGCCCTAGGCGGGCGGTCGCGGCCAGCCATCCAACAGGATCTGCAGGCCCCCGGGCTACACACCCTCCAGAAGACGGTGTGAGGTGAGCCGGCGCCACAAGTGCCGAGCACGGACGACAATTCCTGAAGGGAGGCCCTGTGGCCTCCCTTTTTTCATGACCGGAATTTTAATTGGCCTGTGTGATGGGCGCGGTAGACTGGTTGCGGGTGCAGTTTATTCTACCGAGAGGAATACCATGAAGTCGCGCATCTGGCCGTTGGCAGGTGTTGGTTTGCTGGGTTTGAGCATCAGCCTTGGGGCCTTGGCCGAAGGGCCGGGCGAGGGGCACGGTGAACACGGTCAGCAAGTGCAAGGTGAAGGTGGGCCTGGTCGCTCGCTCAACTCGCGCGACGAAGTGCGCCAGACCCAGCCGCCGCGCCAGGGCTATTACCAGGACATTCCACGCCGTCATGGTGATGACCCCCACTGGCAGGGGCGCCCGGACGGCCACGGCAATGGCTGGGGCCCCGGACCGCAGTATCGTCCAGGGCACACCATCGATCATTTCCCCGACCGTTACTGGAAAGTGCCTTATCGCGGCAATGATTACTTCTACTCCGGTGGCTACTGGTACCGCCCGCATGGCGGCAGTTACATCGTGGTGACCCCGCCCTATGGCGTGCGGGTTAATTACCTGCCGCCCTATGCGCAGGAAGTCTGGCTGGGTGGTGCGCTGTTCTTCCTGGTGGCCGATACCTATTACCAGTACCTGGCGGACAGCCAGGAGTACGTAGTGGTCAACCCGCCGGTCGGCGTGCCAGCACCGGTCCCGGTGGCACCTGCGAATGGTGGTTATGACGTGGTGGCTTACCCGATGCATGGCCAGGGGCAGGATCAGCAGGAGCAGGACCGCTACCAGTGCCACCGCTGGGCGGTAAGCCAGTCAGGGTTTGACCCGGCGACGGCGACCTACGCGCCGCCGGCCAATGTGCTCAGCATTTACCAGCGGGCGCTGGGGGCCTGCTTCAGTGGGCGGGGGTACAGCATCAACTGAGGCCTTCGCGGCCCGTTGTAGGCGCGGATTTACCCGCGAAGGGCATGACGCGGTACATGGCACCGGCGGCGCCGGTGTTCGCGGGTGAACCCGCTCCTACAAGGATCGCGCTAGCTGCAAGTTATGGGTGAATACCTCATACCGGGTCGGCGTGCACCATCACATCCGCCTGTGGATAACGCTGGCGTATCACGCGCGAAGCCTCGACGCACAGCCCATGCGCCTCATGCAGCGGCAATTGCCCCGGCAGCTCCAGGTGCAACTGCACGAACCACTGGTTGCCCGATACCCGCGTACGCAGGTCATGCACGCCTTTCACCCCGGGAATGGCCAGCACCAGCATGGCCATGTCCTCACCCACATCGCCGGGCAGCTCCTTGTCCATCAGGATGGCCGTGCTCTCACGGGCGATCTGCAACGCGCTCCAGAGGATGTAGAAGGCAATGCCCAGGCCGAAAAGTGCATCCAGTTGCGGCCAGCCAAAACGCGCCAGCAGCAGGGCCAGCAGGATACTGCCGTTAAGCAGCAGGTCCGAGCGGTAGTGCAGGGAGTCGGCGCGCACGGCAGTGGAGCCGGTCAGGCGGATGACTTTGTGCTGCAGTGCCAGCAGGGCAACGGTCAGCGCCAGCGACAGTAACATCACCGCGATGCCGATGGCGGTGTCACCCAGCGGTTGCGGGCTGTGCAGGCGCTCGACCGCCTGCACCCCGATCAGCACTGCACTCACGCCGATGAACAGCGCCTGCGCCATGCCGGCCAGGGCCTCGGCCTTGCCATGGCCGAAACGGTGATCGTCGTCGGCCGGGCGCAGGGCGTAGTGCACCGCCAGCAGGTTGAGGAACGAGGCCACGGCGTCCAGTGCCGAGTCAGTCAGCCCGGCCAGCAAGCTCACCGAGCCGCTCAGCCACCAGGCCAGCGCCTTGCTCAGCACCAGGATGCTGGCCACGGCCAGTGACGCGCGGGTGGCCAGGCGTAGCAGGCGCTGGTGTTCAGCCGGGGTGGTGGTCATCCTTGGTCAGTGTCCTTGTGGCTTAGGCCGCAGGTACCAGGCCCAGGCTGGCCAGCTGTTCGATGCTGCCACGGTGCTGGATCAGCCGTGGGTCGTCCAGCGGCAGGCGCTGGCCCAGCTCGCTTTCGAGAATGGCCTGCAACTTCAGGTTGTCGACTTTGCCATCAGGGCTGACGGCTTCTTGCAGCTTGGCCGGGTCGACCTGGGCGCTGCGCCCGCCTGGGTAGTAGATGGCGCCCGTGGCGAAGTCGATGCCGAAGGCGATCAGCCCCGGGATCACGTAGAACAGGATGCCGATGGCATCCATTGCGGCAACCACGGGGTCGATCTTGCCGCCGATCTGGCCGCGACGGTCCGGGTAGAAGATGGTGCCGCAGGCCGTCAGTTGGGTCAGCAAGGTGACGACGAGGGCGCCACCGATGACGCGGGTTGGGGTGCGCATGTAAATCTCCGAAAAGGTGTTCAGCAGGGCAAGCGAAGCGCCTGCGCCTGAAGCTAAGACCATGATAGAGCAGGCTGGGTTCGCCGTTATACTCGCGGGACTGTTTGAGGGCCACCATGATTTCATTACCTATCGATGCCGTTGTGCCCGCTTTGCGCCAGGCACTGGAAAACCGTGACGAAGCGGTGCTTGAAGCGCCGCCCGGCGCCGGCAAGACCACCCGCGTGCCGCTGGCGCTGTTGAACGAGCCGTGGCTTGCCGGGCAAACCATCCTGATGCTTGAACCACGGCGCCTGGCGGCGCGGGCGGCGGCCGAACGGCTGGCCAGCGAACTGGGTGAGCAAGTTGGGGAAACGGTGGGCTACCGCATTCGCCTGGACAGCAAGGTCGGGCCGAAAACACGTATCGAAGTGGTGACCGAGGGCATCCTCACCCGCCGCCTGCAGGCTGACCCGGCGCTGGAGGGCGTGGGCCTGCTGATCTTCGACGAGTTTCACGAACGCAGCCTGGATGCCGACCTGGCGCTGGCGTTGAGCCTGAACGGCCGTGAGTTGTTGCGTGACGACCCGCCGTTGAAGATTCTGCTGATGTCCGCGACCCTGGAAGGCGAGCGCCTGTCGCGTCTACTGGACGATGCCCCGGTGGTCAGCAGTGAGGGCCGCATGCACCCGGTAGATATCCGCTGGGGCCGGCCGTTCCAGCCTGGCGAATTCATCGAACCGCGGGTGGTGGACAGCGTGCTGCAGGCGCTGGCCGACCAGACCGGCAGTGTGCTGGTGTTCCTGCCTGGGCAGGCCGAGATCCGTCGGGTGCACCAGAGCCTGCAGGAGGCCTTGGGCGAGCGGCCCGAGGTCCTGCTGTGCCCGCTGCACGGCGAACTCGACCTCAATGCCCAGCGCGCCGCCATCGACCCGGCGCCCAAGGGCCAGCGCAAGGTAGTGCTGGCCACCAACATTGCCGAGACCAGCTTGACCATCGACGGCGTGCGCGTGGTGATTGACGCCGGCCTGGCGCGGGTGCCGCGCTTCGACCCCGGCAGCGGCATGACCCGCCTGGACACCCAGCGCATTTCCCGCGCCAGTGCCACCCAGCGCGCCGGCCGTGCCGGCCGCCTGGAACCGGGCGTGTGCTACCGCCTGTGGTCCGAGGCCCAGCATGACCAGTTGGCCGCCCATGGCAGTGCCGAGATCCTGCACGCCGACCTGGCTGGGTTGGCCCTGCAACTGGCGCGCTGGGGCGTTACCCCCGAGCAGTTGCGCTGGCTCGACCAGCCACCCGCTGCAGCGTTCGCCCAGGCGCAGGACCTGCTGGCGCGGTTGAGCGCGTTCAAACCGGGTAGCCGCGACAACCTCAGCGAACACGGCCAGGCCATGGCCGAGCTGCCGGCGCATCCCCGTATCGCGCATTTGCTGTTGCGTGGCCTGGACCTGGGCCTGGCACAGATGGCCTGTGACCTGGCTGCGCTGCTGGGCGAGCGGGATATCCAGCGCGGCGGTGGTGCCGACTTGCATAGCCGCCTGGCGCTGGTCAGCGGTGAGAGCAAGGCCGCGCGTGGCGGCCAGGGCGGTGTGCAGCGTGCCCGCCAGCTGGCTCGCCAGTACCGCGGCTTGTTGCGTGGCAAGGCCGGTGCGCCGGTCAGCAACCCGGATCATCCGCGCTGGCTGGGCGCGCTACTGGCGCTGGCCTATCCAGACCGCGTCGCCCAGCAGCGCCGCGAGGGCGGTGCCGAGTATCGGCTGGCCAACGGCCGTGCGGCGCTGTTTGCCGAAGTCGACGCGCTGATGAAGTGCCCGTGGCTGGTAATCGCCGATCTGGGTAGCCGCCAGGGCCAGCGTGAAGAGCGCATCTACCTCGCAGCCGAGTTCGATTCGACCTTGCTCGATGGCGTGCTGGCGGAGCAGGTCGAGCGGGTTGATATCCTCGATTGGGATGAGCGCGAACAGGTGTTGCGCGCCGAGCGCCAGGTCAAGGTTGGCGAACTGGTCCTCCGCCGCGAACCGCTGCCTGGCCTGGATGACGATGCCCGGGCCAAGGCGCTGCTTGGGCTGGTCCGGCGCAAAGGCCTGAACCTGCTGACCTGGACCCCGGAGCTGCGGCAATGGCAGGCGCGCGTGGCGCTGCTGCGCCAGCTCGACCTGGCCAAGGGGGGCCACAGCGAATGGCCCGACCTGGCTGACGAGGCCCTGCTCGCCAGCCTGGAGGACTGGTTGCAGCCCTACCTGGGCAAGGTGTCGCGCCTCAGCCATTTCGCCGCGCTGGACCTGCCGTCGATGCTGCGCAACCTGTTGCCCTGGCCACTGCCGCAGCGCCTGGAAGAACAGGCCCCCGCGCACCTTGCCGTGCCGTCCGGTTCCAACATTCGCCTGGACTACAGCGAAACCCCGCCGATTCTTGCCGTGCGCCTGCAAGAACTGTTTGGGCTGGCCGACACCCCGCGCATCGCCAATGGCCGCCAGCAGGTCAAGCTGCACCTGCTGTCACCGGCTCGCCGCCCGGTGCAGGTGACCCAAGACCTGGCCAACTTCTGGCGCACGACCTACGCCGAGGTGAAGAAGGACCTGAAAGGCCGCTATCCGAAGCATTACTGGCCGGATGACCCGCTGGTGGCCGAGGCTACGGCGCGGGCCAAGCCTCGGGGCACCTGAGCGCACGCGCCAGCCGGTCAGCCGACCTGTTTCAGCAGGAAGGTGAACACGTTACCTTCCTCGACGTTGAGAAAGGCCACCCAGCCTCCGTTGTGGTGTGGCGCATCCTTGATGGTACCCACCCGGTGGCCACGGTGGTCGCGTAGATGGCAGACAAGGCCTTCGTCGGTCAACTTCAGCGGTTCAATCTTCCAGTAATCGGTGACTTCGGCATTCCAGTAGAAGCCCAGGTAGCCGTTGCGGCTGATACCCAACGTCTTGGTTGCCGGGTGCCCTGGAATGCTGATGTGGTAGTGCAGGCGATCGTCGGTGCGCGAGTGGAAATGAAAGTGCATCACCGGGGAGTCCTGTCGCCCGCCCACCTGCAACCAGTCATCCTCCGGGGTGAAGCCCCAATTCCATTTGTCGCTGCTGCGGCTCAGGCGTAGCGGAATGTTGCCGGTGGTTGACCGCAGGTAGAACTGGCCGCGGAACGAGTTGGCGTAGAGGATGTTGATTTGCTGGTCCATGCGTCCTCCTCTCAGTCCTCATTGGCCTAACGGTTTGAGCAGGAAGGTGCAAGGTTCGCCTTTGGATACGTTCAGTATCCTGTCCTCGCTGGCAAGTACCGATACACGGCGGCCCTTGTCGTCAAGCAGATTGCATAGCAGGCCTTCGCCAGTCAGTTCGAGCGGTTCCAGCTGCCACGGCGCCTTGACCGCCGCCGAGCTGTAGAAGCCCAGGTAGCCATTGCTGCTGATACCGAGTTGCTTGCCGTCACGGCCCTGGATGATCCAGATCGAATACAGCAGGCAGTTATTGCGGGTGGACTGGAAATGGAACTCCATGAGCGGTGAGTCCTGGCCGCCACCGACCCTGACCCAGTCATCGACTTGCTGTCTTTCATTGGTGATGCGCAGAGAGGTGTTGGCCCCCGCCGCGCGCTGGTACAACTTGCCGCAAAACGCTTTGCCGTAGGTGGCCTGGATAGCGGGATTCATGGTAGTGCTCCTGAATGATCAAAGGAGCTGCCACCGTATCGGCCCGCTGCCGCTGCCAGCAGGCCGTATCCTTTCCTTATGCGCCCGCTTGACCCTCCAGCAGCATGAACAGACGGTACAGCACCACGGTGCTGAACAGCTGCAGGAAGCCGCTGAGGCTGTCCATGGCCAGTTCCATGGCGGGGGAGGGTTCGGGGAAGGCCATCAGCAGCAGCCCGTCGATCAGCCAGATCGGTGCCAGCACAGCGACCACGCAGACCATTATGCGCATGAAGTGCCCGGTGGTCATGCTGGCGCTTTCGCGCATGGCCAGCATCACCGGCCTGCCGCGCAATACCAGCAGGTACTCGGCGAATACCAGGTTGATCATGATCCACACGCCCGGGAAGATGAACAGCGCCAGGCCGGCCATGATCAGCAGCGAGCTGATCAGGATCAGCAAAGCGAGTTGCGGCCACAGCTGCACGGCGCGGGCGAACAGGTCGCGCTTGGCGATTTCCTGGCCGTTGCTGCGGGTGTCGAGGTAAAGGATCAGTGCGGCACTGTACAGCGGGTAGAACAGCAGGCTGACCAGCATGCCGTAGGCCGGCGATGCCTGGTCGCCCAGCTGCCGGTACAGCAGTTGGGTAAGCAGGGCTTCCAGCACCACCAGCGGCAGGCACAGCTGGAGAATGTTCGGCAAGTGGCGGCGGAAGAAGTACAGGGAGTCGCGCAGGACGCTCAGCGGATTCATCAGTCAACATCGCATGGCAGTAAAAACAAGGGCATCACTTTAGCCCAAAGCGGGCCTGGGGCTGTCACTTGCTGAAAAAAGTTTCACTGCGCCGGTGATTGAATCCTGAGCCTGTACGCCCCATCTTTGACGCTGTCCGTTGTCCCGCTACCCCACGAGGTCGCCCCATGAACACTGAAGAACAAACCCTGATCGACGGCCTGTTCGGCCGCATCAAGCAAGCCGAAGACCCAAGCCAACCGCGTGACCCGCAGGCCCAGGCATGCATCGAGCAACACCTGCGCCAGCAGCCGGCGGCGCCTTACTACATGGCCCAGGCGATCCTGGTGCAGGAGGCCGCGATCAAGCACCTCGATGAGCAGAACAAGCAGTTGCAGGCTGAGCTGCAGCAGGCCCGTGCCCAGGCCCAGGCCGCACAGGCAGCGCAAGCCGCCAACAGTGCACCGGCCAACGGCGGTGGTGGTTTCCTGTCCAGCATCTTTGGCTCGAATGGGCGCAATACGGCCCCGGCAGTGCAGCCGCAGCGCCCTTCGGCAGCTCCTGTAGCCTCTGCTGGCGGCTGGCGTGAGCCGTCGGCGCCGGGCTTCTCCCAGCCGCAATCGCAGCAGCCTGGCTTTGGTGCCGCGCCAGCGCGCGGTGGTGCAAGCAGTTTCCTTGGCGGCGCCATGCAGACCGCCGCCGGTGTGGCGGGTGGTGTATTGCTGGCGCAGGGCATCAGCAGCCTGTTCAACCACAACTCGCAGCCGGAAGAGGTGGCCGAGGTGATCAAGGAAGAGCCCACGCCAGCCAGTGACAGCGGCGGCTGGAATGACCAGGGCGGGCAGCAGCACATGGCAGACAATGGTGGTTGGGGCAATGATCAGGGTGGCTACGCCGACACTGATTATGGCAGCGATGGTGGCGGGTTCTTCTCGGAAGACGATTCGTACGTCTGACAGGTCTGGCATACTGCTGGCAATTTGGGGGGCGCTTTGCGCCCCTTTCGCGACGCAAGGCCGCTCTTGCATGGGTACGCAATCCCCTGTAGGAGCGGCCTTGTGTCGCGAAAGGGCTGCGGAGCAGCCCCCAGCATTCCCAGCCCAGACACGAGGTTCCCAGGTGAAAAAGATCGCGCTGTTCGCCGATGTGCAGAACCTCTACTACACCGTGCGCCAGGCCCACGGTTGCCATTTCAACTACACCGCCCTATGGGCTGATGTCAGCCGCGAAGGCCAGATCGTCGAGGCCGTGGCCTATGCCATCGACCGTGGCGACAGCAAGCAGCAGCAGTTCCAGCAGATCTTGCGCAACCTCGGTTTTGACGTGCGCCTCAAGCCGTTCATCCAGCGCAGCGATGGCTCGGCCAAAGGTGACTGGGATGTGGGCATTACCCTGGATGTGGTCGACGCGGCCAGCCGCGTCGACCAGGTGGTGCTGGCCTCTGGTGACGGTGATTTCGACCTGCTGCTTGAGCGGGTAATCCAGCGCCATGGTACTGAGGCAGTGGTGTATGGTGTGCCTGGGCTTACGGCACTGTCGCTGATCCGTGCCGCCACCCGCTATGTACCCATCGAGGGTACGCTGTTGCTCAAGCACTGAGGTTTTTCGTGGAACGTATCGCTGTCATCGACTTTGAAACCACCGGCATCTCCCCCGGCGCCGGCTGCCGCGCCACCGAGGTGGCGGTGGTGATGCTGGAGGGCGGGCGCATCGTCGAGCGCTACCAGAGCCTGATGAACGCAGGCGTGCCAGTGCCCGCGTTCGTCGCCGGGCTGACCGGCATCACCACCGCCATGCTGCGCAGCGCGCCGCCAGTGGAGAAAGTGATGAACGAAGTGGCCGAATTTGTCGGCGGCACTCCGCTGCTGGCCCACAACGCCGCTTTCGACCAGAAGTTCTGGGACTACGAGCTGAGCCGTATCGGTCGTAGCCGCAGCCAGTCCTTTGCCTGTTCGCTGTTGTTGTCGCGGCGGCTGCTGCCGGCAGCGCCGAACCACAAGCTGGGTACCCTGACCCGCTGGGCCGGGTTGCCGGATACCGGTACTGCGCACCGGGCCATGGCCGATGCCGAGATGGCGGCAAACCTGCTGCAACACTTGACTGGCGTGTTGCGCCAGAACCATGGGGTGCAGCAGCTTTCGCATGATTTGCTTTGCCGGTTGCAGAAAACACCGGCGGCGAAGGTTCGCGAGGCATTGGCGAAGTATTGTTGATGGCTACCTAGCGCTTGTCTTGGGTGTTGTGTCGCCTGGGAGATCGAGCGCCGCCCGCGCGGCGCTTCGCGGCACAAGGCCGCTCCCACATCTGTTTCGGGCCAATTATTCCTGTGCCTTTGGCGCGCGCACCCTGGGCGAATGGCTGGAGATTGATGAAGAGCAGCGGCGTCCCCTTCAATATTGAAGGGAACAAACAAGGCGGACAGCGGTGGCCACACAGGATTGACTGGCCCGAAACAGATGTGGGAGCGGCCTTGTGCCGCGAAGCGCCGCGCGGGCGGCGCTCGATCTCCCAGGCAACACAACCCCAAAGCCGAACGCACCAAAAGTGTGCCGCTCATTTCGAGCCATTTTGTAACTTATGTTTACCCAGTCAGGCCCTTAAACTGAATCACCCGTAAACGGATTTCGAGTTTTCCCCATGCCTGCCTCCCGTCGCTTCCCCTTGCTGCTCATTGGTGCCTTTCTGGCCCTGTACCTGGTCTGGGGCTCCACCTACCTGTTCATTCGCATTGGCGTCGAGAGCTGGCCACCCATGCTCATGGCCGGGGTGCGCTTCCTGATTGCCGGTGGCCTGCTGTATGGCTTCTTGCGCTGGCGCGGTGTGCCGGCGCCGACTTGGCCGCAGTGGCGGGCGGCAGGGGCGATCGGCTTTTTGCTGCTTAGCTGCGGCAACGGTGGCGTAACCGTGGCCGAGCATGCTGGCGTGGCCTCGGGCGTGGCGGCGCTGGCGGTGGCGACGGTGCCATTGTTTACCCTGCTGTTCGGCTTGTTGTTCGGGCACCGCAATTCGAAGCTGGAGTGGGCGGGAATTGCCCTTGGGCTGGTGGGGATCGGCATGTTGAACCTGGGTTCCAACCTGCAGGCAAGCCCGATTGGCGCGGCGCTGATCATCTTCGCGGCGGCGTCCTGGGCGTTCGGCTCGGTGTGGAGCAAGACCTTGCCGCTGCCTCAGGGGCCGATGGCCAGTGCCGCAGAAATGCTGGTCGGTGGTGCGGTGCTGTTGCTGGGCAGCGTGCTGTCGGGCGAACGCATGACGCAGCTGCCGACCGCCGCCGGCTGGGGCGCGCTGGCCTACCTGGTGTTCTTCGGCTCGATCCTGGCCTTCAGCGCCTACATGTACCTGCTCAAGCATGTGCGCCCGGCAGCCGCCACCAGCTATGCCTACGTCAACCCGGCGGTGGCGGTGCTGTTGGGTATCGTCTTCGCCGGTGAACAGATAGGTGCCGAAGAGTGCGTGGCCATGGCGGTGATCATCGGTGCAGTGGTGCTGATTGGCCTGCCGCAGTGGCGCAAGGCGCCCCAGCCCACGCAGCCGTTGAAAGGCGAAATCTGCAAGTAGGCATTAGCGATGCGGTAAACTTGCCGCCTTCGCTGAACCCCCTGACGGTATTGCCATGAATTTCGCCAAACTCGGCCTGATCGAACCGCTGCTGCGTACCCTGCAGCAGCTGGACTACACCACCCCGACCCCGGTGCAGGCCAAGGCCATCCCCGCCGTGCTGGCCGGCCGCGACCTGATGGCCGCAGCCCAGACCGGCACTGGCAAGACCGCAGGCTTTGCCTTGCCCGTGCTGCAGCGCCTGGCGCTGGAAGGCGAGAAGGTGGCCAGCAACTCGATCCGCGCCTTGGTGCTGGTGCCCACCCGCGAGTTGGCCGAGCAAGTGCACAACAACGTGCGTGAGTATGCCGAGAACCTGCCGCTGAGCACTTATGCAGTGTATGGCGGGGTCAGCATCAACCCGCAGATGATGCGCCTGCGCCGTGGCGTCGACCTGCTGGTGGCCACCCCGGGCCGCTTGCTCGACCTGTTCCGGCAGAACGCGGTGAAGTTCAATCAGGTGCAGACCCTGGTGCTGGACGAAGCCGACCGCATGCTCGACCTGGGCTTTGCCGAAGAGCTGCAGTCGGTGTACGCCGCGCTGCCACGCAAGCGCCAGACGTTGCTGTTCTCCGCCACCTTCTCCGAGCAGATCCGCATGCTGGCGGGGCTGGCGCTGAATGACCCGCTGAGCATTGAAGTCAGCCCACGCAACGCCACTGCCGCCAGCGTCAAGCAGTGGCTGGTGCCTGTGGATAAAAAGCGCAAGGAAGACCTTTTCTGCCACCTGATGCACAAGCAGCGCTGGAAGCAGGTGCTGGTGTTCGCCAAGACCCGCAATGGCGTCGACCAGCTGGTGGAGCGCTTGCTGGCCGAAGGTGTAAATGCCGACGGCATTCACGGTGACCGCCCGCAAGCCACCCGCCAGCGCGCGCTGGACAGCTTCAAGGCCCGCGAGATTCAGGTGCTGGTGGCGACCGACGTGGCCGCTCGTGGCCTGGATATCGACGACTTGCCGCTGGTGGTCAACCTCGACCTGCCGATTGTTGCCGAGGACTACGTGCACCGTATCGGCCGTACCGGGCGTGCGGGTAACAAGGGAGAGGCGATTTCGCTGGTGTGCGCGGATGAAGTGCAGTTGCTGTCGGCGATTGAAGTACTGACCCGGCAGACCCTGCCGCGCCATGAAGAACCGGATTTCATCCCTGATCACCGGGTGCCGATGACCGATGCCAGTGGCCAGGTGATCAAGAAGCCGAAGAAGCCCAAGAAGCCGAAAGAGAACAGCGCCAAGCGGGGGCTGGGGCGCTGGATGGACAGCACTGAGGCAGGTAATGCAGAGCCGGCAGTGAAGTCGGTGCGCAAGGTGCCTAGCTTCAATGGTGGGCCGCGTAAGCGTAAGCCGTAGTTGCGGCTTACACGGACCCTGTAGGAGCGGTTTTATCGAGGCGTCGAACCGCCGCGAAGAAGGCGACGCGGTGCATGGCACGGGCTACGCCCGTGTTCGCGGGTAAACCCGCTCCTACAGGGGAGCGGTGTCAGCTTTGGGATTTGAGCCATCCTGCAGCCGCCAGCCCGGCGCGCAACCCACTGGCAAAACACGCCGTCAGCAGATACCCCCCAGTCGGCGCCTCCCAGTCCAGCATCTCGCCGGCGCAGAACACCCCCGGCATGCCCTTGACCATCAGCCCTTCATCCAGCCCCTCGAAACGCACCCCACCCGCGCTGCTGATCGCTTCATCCAGCGGCCGCGCACGCACCAGCATGATCGGCAGCGCCTTGATCGCCTGCGCCAATGCGTCAGGGTTGGCAAAGGTCGCCTGATCAGTCAGCTCGCGCAGCAGCGCTGCCTTGACCCCATCAATCCCCAGCTGGCTGTGCAGGTGCTTGGCCATGGAACGCGAGCCCCGTGGCTTGGCCAGGGCCTGGGCAATCTTGTCCACAGGCTTGTCCGGCAGCAGGTCGAGCAACAACATTCCACGGCCTTCGCGGTTGATGGCCTCACGCACCTGCGCCGACCAGGCATACACCAGGCTGCCTTCCACGCCCTGCGCGGTGAGGATGAACTCGCCCTTGCGCGGTGCGCTGCCAGGCACGCTCAGGGCGATGTTCTTCAGTGGCGCACCGGCGAACTTGTCCTTGAGCAGCGCGCTCCAGCCTGCTACTTCAAAACCGCAGTTGCTCGGCTGCAAAGGTGAGATATCCACAGCCCGTTCGGCCAGCAGCGGCTGCCAACTGCCGTCGGAACCTAGCCGTGCCCAGCTGCCACCCCCCAACGCCAGTACCACGACGGCAGCGTTAACCAGGCGTTCGCCCTGTGGATAAGCAACCCGCAAGGCGCCCTCGGCATTCCAGCCCAACCAACGATGGCGGGTGTGGATAACTACGCCGCTGTCGCGCAGGCGCTTGAGCCAGGCGCGCAGCAGTGGTGCGGCTTTCATGTCGGTCGGGAACACCCGGCCAGAGGTACCGACGAAGGTTTCAATGCCAAGCCCGTGAATCCATTGGCGCAGGGCGTCGGCGTCGAAGTCACGCAGCAGGGTATCGATTTCGCCCTGGCGTTCGGCATAGCGGGCCACGAACGCCGGGTAAGGCTCGGAGTGGGTGATGTTCATGCCGCCGACCCCGGCCAGCAGGAACTTGCGCCCTACCGAAGGCATGGCATCGAACACCTCGACCACCAGGCCCGCCTGGGCCAGTGCTTCTGCGGCCATCAGGCCGGCGGGGCCGCCACCGATGACGACAGCGAGGGGATAGGAGGCGGGGTTCAGATCGGGCATGGTCGGCAGCGGGCTGTGGAAAAGAAGCGCATTCTAGCGCAGCGCTGCCCATGGAAGCACTGGTCAAAAAACGATCAGTGTTCTCCATGCCTTGCGTACAAAGGGCTACAGCGTCTTTCCCGCAGGTTATCCACAAGCGGTTCCACAGTCATTGTGAACAACCGATGACGCGTGCCGCACTGTGGTGAAGGATGCCATGGCGCTTGGCCAAGGCTTCGCGGTCCTTGCTGTAGCCGCCGCCGATCACGCCCACCACCGGGATATCACGGCCCAGGCAGTGGCGCAGCACCGCCTCGTCACGGGCGGCAACGCCGGCATCGGTGAGTTGCAGGTAGCCCAGGGCATCGTCCTTGTGCACATCGACGCCGGCGTCATACAGCACCAGGTCGGGCTGGTACAGCGGCAGTAGGTAATTCAGCGCGTCGTCCACCACTTTCAGGTAGGCCGCGTCACCCATGCCGCGGGGCAGGGGGATGTCCCAGTCGCTTTGCGCCTTGCGCGCCGGGAAGTTCTGCTCGCAATGCAGCGACACGGTGATGGCTTCCGGGGTGTCGTGCAGGATGCGCGCGGTGCCGTCGCCCTGATGCACGTCGCAGTCGAAGATCAGCACCCGGTGTACCCGGCCAGCCTCCAGCAGGTAGCGGCTGATCACGGCCAGGTCGTTGAAGATGCAGAAGCCGGCGGGGTGGTCGTAATGGGCGTGATGGGTGCCGCCGGCCAGGTGACAGGCGATGCCGTGCTGCAGCGCCATCTCGGCGGTCAGCAGCGAGCCACCCACTGCGCGCACGGTACGCCGGGCCAGGGCCTCGCTCCAGGGCAGGCCGAGGCGGCGCTGGTCCTCGCGGGACAGGTCGCCGTTCATATAGCGCTCGATGTAGCCGCGATCGTGGGCCAGGGCGAGGATGTCGTTGGGGCAGATTTCCGGGCGCAGCAGGGCCAGGTCGGTGGTCAGCCCACTGTCGACCAGGTGGTCGTGCAGCAGGCGGAACTTGTCCATCGGGAAGCGGTGTTCGGCGGGGAACTCCGGGCTGTAGTCTTCGTGGTAGATCAGCGGCAACGGCATGGAAGGGGTCGCAATCAGGGCCAGTGCTGATCTTGCCAGTTCCAGGGTTGCGGATGCCATCGCGAATGCGATCCCTGTAGGAGCGGCCTTGTGTCGCGATGGGCCGCAAAGCGGCCCCCGGATTTCGGCGTTACAGCCGAGATTGCCGGGGCCGCGTTGCGGCCCATCGCGACACAAGGCCGCTTCTACAGGGCGGCGCTGGCCAGTACCCGTTGCCAGTCAGGTTCGTTCAGGCGGCCGAGGATGCGTGCCTTGCCACTGCCATCCACCGAGACGAACAGCGCGCTGGCATAGCCGCTTGCACGCTCGCCCCCCACTACGTTCTGCTGACGGGCGAAATGGTCGATGCAACCGTTGTGGGTCACCAGCACCAGGTTATGCCCTGTGCGTTTGTGCAAGAGCGCTTCGCTGGCGAACTGGTTGTCACAGCTCTCCAGCCAGTCCTCACTGGCCACTGCCTGGCCAAGAATGAAGTGTGCAGTCTGCCGGGTGCGCAGTTTCGGGCTGCTGAGCAAATCGGCATTGTTCAGGCCCAGCTGGTGCAGCCCTTGGCCAACACGGCTGGCAGCCTGGCTACCGGCCACGGTGATGCCGGTGGGGTCGGCCAGGCAGGGGCCGGGGGCGCTGTCGCAGCGTTCGGCGTGGCGGATCATCACGATCACCGCACCGTCGGCCCAGTCCTGCAGCAGGCCGCTGTCACTCAGTCGTTGTTCGTTGCCAAGGTCCACGATATGCGTCCTCGTCGCCAGCCAGGTGGTCAACGCCGCCACGACCATGCACAGGCCAAGCGCAGCGCCAAGGGCCTTGCGGCTCAGGCGGCGCTTGCGTCGGGCGTGGATGGCAGGGTGCCCCAGGGTATTGCTTGATAGCATGCGTTGCTCCATTGGCATGGCCGTGGCTGGCACGGCAGAGATGGCGGCATTTTGCTAAGTGGCCTGTCGGGGGCCGGTGAAGGGCGTGTGAAAATTGCATTTGGCTGATGCCAACTGTGTGAAACCCGCGCCCGCGCCTACGCTGTAAACTGCAAGGCGGTAAAACCGGAGCAGGCCTGATGACCCCCATCCTCCAACTGGAAAGCGCACGGCTGGTGCTGCGCCAATGGCACGACGACGACCTGCGCGAGTTCGCCGCGTTGTGCGCCGACCCACACGTGATGCGGTACTTCCCAGCGCCGCTGACGCGCCTGGAGGCTGCTGCGCTGATCGGCCGCGTGCGCGGGCACTTCAACGAATACGGCTTTGGCTTATGGGCCCTGGAGCGCAAGGACAGTGGCGCGTTCATCGGCATGACCGGCTTGCTGCACGTGGGTTTCGACGCCGATTTCGCGCCAGCGGTGGAGATCGGCTGGCGCCTGGCCCGCCGGCATTGGGGCCTGGGTTTTGCCAGCGAAGCGGCGTGGACCTGCCTGCGTTGTGCTTTCGCCCAATTGCGCCTGGAAGAGGTGGTGTCGTTCACTAGCCAGAGCAACCTGCCGTCGCAGAAGGTCATGCAGGCCATCGGCATGCAGCAGGACCTGGCCGGCAGCTTCGAGCACCCCCGCCTGCCTGAGGGCCATCCGCTGCGCCCCCATGTGCTGTACCGCATCGACCGTGCGCATTGGGAGCGCACCCTGCGCGCCTGAATACACGGCCATGCCCGGCGCGAATGACAAACCCTGTATCATTTGCCTTCATAAAGAGCGCTGTAGAGACGTGTTGCCTTGCTAGGAGAAGCCCCGATGAGTCATGTGTTGGACGACCTGGTCGATCTGTTGAGCCTCGAGTCCATCGAGGAGAACCTGTTCCGTGGACGCAGCCAGGACCTGGGCTTCCGCCAGCTGTACGGCGGGCAAGTGCTGGGGCAGTCGTTGTCGGCCGCCAGTCAGACGGTTGAGGACGCGCGCCATGTGCACTCGCTGCATGGTTACTTCCTGCGCCCGGGCGATGCCAGCCTGCCGGTGGTGTACTCGGTAGACCGCGTGCGTGATGGCGGCAGTTTCAGCACCCGGCGGGTGACGGCGATCCAGAAGGGCCAGACCATCTTCACCTGCAGTGCGTCGTTCCAGTACGACGAAGAAGGGTTCGAACACCAGGCGCAAATGCCTGATGTGGTTGGCCCGGAGAACCTGCCCACCGAGGTCGAGTTGGCCTGTGCCATGGCCGACCAGTTGCCTGAGCGCATTCGCGACAAGGTGCTGTGCGCCAAGCCGATCGAGATTCGCCCGGTCACCGAGCGTGACCCGTTCAACCCCAAGCCCGGCGACCCGGTGAAGTACGCCTGGTTCCGCGCCGATGGCAACCTGCGCGATGTGCCTGCCCTGCACAAGTACATGCTGGCCTACGCCTCGGACTTCGGCCTGTTGACCACCTCGTTGCTGCCGCATGGCAAGTCGGTGTGGCAGCGCGACATGCAGATTGCCAGCCTCGACCATTCGCTGTGGTTCCACGGCAACCTGCGCGCCGACGAGTGGCTGCTGTACGCCACCGACAGCCCTTGGGCCGGTAATTCCCGCGGCTTCTGCCGTGGCAGCATCTTCAACCAGGCCGGGCAACTGGTAGCGTCGTCGTGCCAGGAAGGCCTGATTCGCCACCGCAAGGACTGGGCATGAGCCTGGGCGAGGTGCGCAACTGGGTGTTCGACATGGACGGCACCCTGACCGTGGCCGTGCATGACTTCGCCGCCATTCGCGTGGCGCTGGACATTCCGGCCGAGCACGACATCCTCACCCACCTGGCGGCCCTGCCGGCGGACGAGGCGGCGGCCAAGCATGCCTGGTTGCTGGAACACGAGCGTGACTTGGCGATTGCCTCCACGGCGGCCACCGGGGCGGTGGAACTGGTGCGCGAGTTGGCCGAACGCGGTTGCCGGTTGGCTATTCTGACCCGCAATGCGCGTGAGCTGGCACATGTGACGCTGGAGGCCATCGGCCTGGCGGACTGCTTCCCGGTGGAACACATTCTTGGGCGCGACGAAGCGGCGCCCAAGCCGAGCCCGGATGGGTTGTTGAAAATTGCCAGTGCCTGGGGTGTGGCGCCGGGTGAGCTGGTGATGGTGGGCGATTACCGCTTTGACCTGGATTGCGGGCGGGCGGCGGGAGCGCGGACAGTGCTGGTGAATTTGCCGGACAACCCATGGCCTGAGCTGGTGGATTGGCATGCGGCGGATTGCCGGGCATTGAAGGTGATGCTGGGCTGATCTTTGTGTTGCCTGGGCGGGCCTCTTCGCGGGTAAACCCGCTCCTACAATGTTGCGCGAACCGTGTAGGAGCGGGTTCATCGAGGCGTCGAACCGCCGCGAAGAGGCCGGACCTGTCTATGCTGAACCCCAATCTTTCCTCTGAAACGGAGACCCCACCCATGACCAGCAAGGCCATCTACGTACAACCCGGCGGCGGCTACGACAAGGTCGAGGTCGGCACCAGCGAGGCCGCTGCACCCCAGGCCGGCGAGATCACCGTGCGCCTGCACGCCAGCTCTCTCAACTACCACGACTTTGCCGTGGTCAGCGGCATGTGGGGCCCGAGCGAGCGGCGCATTCCCATGGCCGATGGTGCTGGCGAAGTGGTCGCTGTGGGGGCCGGCGTCAGCGAGTTCCAGGTTGGCGACAACGTCGTCAGCACGTTCTTCCCCGACTGGCTCGATGGCCAGGCCAATGTCGAGGGCTTTGCCCGGGTACCGGGTGACGGCATCGATGGCTACGCCCGTGAACAGGTGACCGCCCGCGCCACCGCGTTTACCCTGGCGCCCAAGGGCTTCAGCCACGCCGAAGCCGCCACGCTGACCACTGCCGGCCTGACCGCCTGGCGTGCGCTGATGAGCGACGATCACCTCAAGCCCGGCGACACGGTACTGGTGCAGGGCACCGGCGGGGTGTCGATATTCGCCCTGCAGTTCGCCAAGCTGGCTGGCGCCACGGTGATCGCCACCTCGTCCAGCGATGCCAAGCTGGAGCGCCTTAAAGCCCTGGGTGCCGACCACCTGATCAACTACAAGAGCAACCCGGCCTGGGGTGAAAAAGCGCGCGAGCTGACCGGCAACCGTGGCGTTGATCACGTAATCGAAGTAGGTGGCCCGGCGACGCTGGAGCAGTCGATGATTGCCGCGCGCATTGGCGGGCATGTGTCGCTGATCGGCATCCTCACCGGGGTGGCCGGGCAGTTGCCGCTGGTGCAGGCGCTGGTGCGGCAGATTCGTTTGCAGGGTGTGCTGGTGGGCAGCCGTGCGCAGCAGCAGGCGATGGTGCGGGCGATTGATGCCAACGGGTTGCGGCCGGTGGTGGACAAGCATTTCGAGCTGGAGCAGATCGTCGAGGCGTTCCGCTACCAGGAGAGCAACCGGCATTTCGGCAAGATCTGCCTGACCTGGTAAAGGCTGGGGCTGCTCTGCAACCCATCGCCGGCTGGATGTAACGGCCACCCTACAAGCCAATACATTCGCGCACATCGGCAGCACAGGGCGGCTGGCTAGAATGCCCGCCCTGTTGCGATTGATTCTCTTCAAGAGGATGCCCCGATGTGTCTGCTCCCCCGATCCTGGCAGCGTGTGCTGCCAGCCTTGCTGCTGCTGGCGACCTGCCTCGGTTTCACCCAACCCGCCCGTGCTGCAGAAGTAACCGACGTGCTCGGGCGCAAGGTTGAGGTCGACCACGCGCCTCAGCGCATCGTGCTGGGCGAGGGCCGGTTGTTCTTCGCCCTGGCCTTGCTCGACCGTGACAACCCGTTCCAGCGGGTGGTCGGCTGGCAGAACGACATGCGCCTGCTCGACCCGCATACCTATGAGGTGTACGCCAAACTGTACCCGCAGGTAGCCAAGCTGCCGCTGATCGGCCAGGCCTCCGAGCAGAGCGTCAGTGCCGAGCAGATCCTGGCGCTCAAGCCTGACCTGGCAATCTTCAGCATTGCCGGTGAAGGCCCGACCCAGCACAGCCCGGTGGCCGACCTGCTGGAGAAAGCCGGGGTGCCGGTGCTGTTCATTGACTTCCGCGTGCACCCGATCCGCAATACCCGGGTGAGTATGCTGGCGCTGGGTACCTTGCTCGGGCGTGAGCAGCAGGCGCAGGAGTACCTGAGCCTGTACGACCGCCACCTCAAGCACATCACCGACGGCGTAGCCGGGTTGAAAGAGCGCGAACGGCCC
Organism: Pseudomonas sp. NPDC089392; assembly: GCF_044749595.1. Taxonomy (NCBI): domain Bacteria; kingdom Pseudomonadati; phylum Pseudomonadota; class Gammaproteobacteria; order Pseudomonadales; family Pseudomonadaceae; genus Pseudomonas; species Pseudomonas sp. NPDC089392. The sequence goes on along the minus strand of NZ_JBIVIF010000015.1, from coordinate 2,535 downwards.
AAGGTGTTCCTCGAACTGTTGGCTGGCGTGTGGCAGGCCCCGGGGCACACTACTGGCAAAAGCGGCCTGGGCAGTGTGGTCGAGGCCGTGGGTGGGCATAACATCGGTGCCGATGTGGTGCCCGGTGCGCTCGGCGATGTCAGCGTCGAATACGTGCTGAAGGCTGACCCGGATGTGTACATCGCCACCGGCAACCGTGCCCCGGGCGTGTTGCTGGGCGCCGGTGTATCCACCGATACCGCACGGCAGAGCCTGGCGCAGATCACCGCCCGCCCCGAGTTCGCCCCGCTGCGGCCGATCCAGGCCGGCCAGGCACATGGCCTGTGGCATGACTTCTACAACTCGCCGTTCAACATCCTTGCGGTCGAGGCCATTGCCCGCTGGGTGCACCCGGAGCGCTTCAAGGATGTCGACCCGCAGGTGACCATGGGCGAAATCAACCAGATGTTGAAAGTAGGCCTGGCCGGCCAGTACTGGGTCAACGCCCAGTGACCGCGCAGGCATTGCCAGGCGCCGCGCAGGCGGCCTGGCATTACCGTCGGCTGTTGTGGCGGCGCACTGCGCTGGTGGCGGGGCTGGCCTTGCTGTTGCTGTTTTCGGTGCTCGGCGACCTGGCCAGCGGTGCTTCGGGCATGAGCCTGGGGCAGTTGCTGCATGGCATCTTCGACCCAGCTACGTTGAGCGCCACCGAGCGGGTAATCATCTGGAACGTGCGCCTGCCGTACTCGTTGATGGCCGTGCTGGTAGGGGCGGCCTTGGCGCTGGCAGGTGCCGAGATGCAGGCGATCCTCGACAACCCGCTGGCCAGCCCTTTCACCTTGGGTGTGTCTTCGTCCGCAGCATTGGGCGCATCACTGGCTATTGCCTATCCGCTGGGCATTGCCTGGCTGGCACCAAGTGCGCAGGTGACGGTAATGGCATTTGTCTTCGCCTGCCTGTCGGTGGTGCTGTTGCAGGCCATGTCGCGCTTGCGCGGCGCGGGGGTGGAAAGCCTGGTGCTGTTTGGCATTGCCCTGGTGTTCAGCTGCAACGCACTGGTCTCGTTGCTGCAGTTGCTAGCCACCGAGGATGTGCTGCAGCAACTGGTGTTCTGGACCCTGGGCAGCCTGGCTCGGGCCGACTGGAACAAGCTCGGCATCCTGGCGCTGGTGCTGGCGATGCTGTTGCCGTTTTCGCTACGGGCGGCGCCGGCCATGACATTGTTACGCATGGGCGAAGACCGCGCGCGCAGCTTTGGCGTGGATACCCGGCGCCTGCGCTTTGCCTCGCTGCTGCGTATCAGCCTGCTGTCGGCGACGGCAGTGGCGTTCGTCGGCACCATCGGTTTCGTCGGCCTGGTCGGGCCGCATATCGCCCGCTTGCTGGTGGGTGAGGACCAGCGTTTCCTGTTGCCAGCCAGTGCGCTGGTGGGAGCGTTGATGCTGTCGCTGTCGTCGCTTGTCAGCAAGGCGATCTTGCCGGGGGTGATCGTGCCGGTGGGTATCGTTACCGCGTTGGTGGGTGTGCCGGTGTTCGTGGTGCTGGTGTTCCGCCGGGGGAGAAGATTGTGAGCCTGTTGATCGAAGGGGTTTCGGTGGCCTATGGCGCCCGGCAAATCCTGCATGAAGTGAGCTTGCCGGCGCTGCCGGCCGGCAGCCTGGTGGCGCTGGTCGGGCCCAACGGTGCGGGCAAGTCCACGCTGCTGCGGGCGCTGGCGGGGCTGGAGCGGATGAGCGGTGGCTTGAGCCTGGACGGGCAGGATGTGACGCGGCTGGGGTTTGCCGAGCGCTCGCGGCGGCTGGCCTACATGCCCCAGCAACTGCCGCCGGGCATTGCCTTGGGGGTGCTGGAGAGCATTGTTGCGGCCTTGCGGGTCAGTGGTAGTGACGACCTGCTGGGTTGTGCCTTCGAGGCGTTGCGCCAGTTGGGTATCGAAGGGCTGGCCGAGCGTTCGCTGGACAGCTTGTCGGGCGGGCAACGGCAGTTGGTGGCCTTGGCCCAATTGCTGGCGCGTAACCCGCAGGTGCTGTTGCTGGACGAGCCGACCAGTGCGCTGGACCTGCATTACCAGCTGCGGGTGATGGACGCGGTGCGCGAGCGGGTGCAGGCACACCGGTTGCTGGCGGTGGCGGTGCTGCATGACATCAACCTGGCGGCCAGCCATGCCGATTGGCTGGTGGTGTTGCGTGAGGGCCGGGTGATGGCCTGTGGGGCGCCTCAGGAGGTGCTGAGGCCGGAGCTGCTGGCTGATGTGTATGGTGTGCAGGCGCGGGTGGAGCGGTGTTCGCACGGGCGTTTGCAGGTGCTGGTGGACCGGGCGTTGGCTTGATGCCTGTCGGGCGATTTTTGGCGCCTGTGAGATCGAGCGCCGCCCGCGCGGCGCTTCGCGGCTAAAGCCGCTCCTACATTTGTTTCGGGCCAATTACCTGTGGGATTTGCGCGCATACGCCTTGGCGCACGCCTCGATATCGCGTCGTACAAACAAGGCGGTCGCGCGCGCCTGGCACAGGAGGGACTGGCCCGAAACAAACGTAGGAGCGGCTTTAGCCGCGAAGC
>NZ_JBIVIF010000014.1:0-132459 GCF_044749595.1 Pseudomonas sp. NPDC089392 | reverse complement strand
GAGGCGGCAGCGCAGTTATCCGAGGGTCGTCAAACCCAAGCCTGCCAAATATCCGAAAAAGAAACCTGGGGAGCTTAACTGACTGGCATTAGGGCATGCCCGCTCCCACAATGACTGCGCGAGTTTCTAGCTTTTGGGCAGGACAATTGCCCTCACAAAGATCGTACAGGGGCCTGTTGCGCCAACCACAAGAAATGTTTATGCACAAGTAGCATTGACGACTTGCGCGAAAGGCATGCCGGATCGCTGCGCCGCTGGTCTTTGCGCAAACGCCTGTTTTTACTGGGCTTGACCTACAAGCAGGAATAAACCAAGCGCTTGAAATAGCGCTTGGCTCCAACAGGTAATCACAAGCTTGTTCACAGACTTATCCACAGGTTGTGCTGCGGCTAACGGTCGCGTTCGGCAAGGATCAAGAGGTTGCGCGGGGTCAGTGGATAGTCGCAGAACAACCCCAGCTGGACGTCGTAGCCTTGTTCTTCAAGGAACAGGGCGCGATCGAGTACCAGCCACAGCTCTAGAGGCCGACGGAACAGGTTGCGCACGCGTTCCAGGTTGCGTACCTCGGCCAGGCGTTGCCAGCCGGCAGCTTCCAGTGCTGCCCAGTCCAGATTGCCGTTCAGTGGCAGTTGCTTGAGATCGGCCAGGTCGCGGCAGTACTGCTCGAAGGGCTTTTCCAGCCAGGCGACCGGCAGTGACGGCGTCGGCAGGTATTCATCGCTCTGGCGCTGCTGGCGTTGCAGCAGGTCGAAGCCCAGGCGCCGGGCCATCGAGGTGTCGCGCTGGCGCCGCACGCGGGCGCCGGCAGTAACGGTTTCGCTCAGGGGCAGGCCCAGGTCGTCCAGCGACAGCTGCAGGCTGGACGCTTGCGCAGCTGTGGATAAAGCCTGGTACTGCTGCACTGCGATGCGGTTATAGCAGCAAGGCGCTACGGCCAGTTGCCGGCACCCTTGCTGGCTGGCCAGTTGCATCAGGCGTACATGCAGGTCGCCACAGGCGTGCAGGGCGACAACGCTCTTTGCACCATCAAGGTGGCGGGCACTGTCGTTGGCCATTACATCCTGGTGCACGTGCTGCGCTGGCAAGTGGTGGTGCGCGCTCAGGGCCTGGCCGGCGCTGACCAGTTCGGCGTCGTACTCCAGGCAGGTCAGCTGTTGGCCGGGTTGCAGCAGGCGGCGGCCGAGGTGGCCTTTGCCGGAGCACCAGTCCAGCCAGTGGCGGGGCTGGTCGCGGAAGGCCAGGTGGCTGGCGAAGGCTTCGATTTGCTGCCATTTGCGGCCGGGGACGGCGACGTCCAGGCGGTGGGCAGCGGGCGGCAGGTCGGTTGTCGGGAGGTTGCCGAGGGCTGATAGCTGATGGGCTTGCCGGGCCAGTTGCGGAAACGGGGCGGGCAAGTGGTCAGCTGCGTTGTCTGTTTCGGCGTCTGCCAAGGAGCATTGGCGCAGGTGGGCGGCTAGCTCGGGGTGGGTGGCTTCCCAGCCCAGGTGCAGGGTGGTGAAGGGGTGGGGTTTCCACAGCTGTTGGTGCTCGATCAGGAATTGGTCGAGGGCCTGGAAGCGGGGGGTTAGGTGGGGGCTGTGGAGGTGGTTGGGCATGGGGATGTGTGTGGTGGTTTGAGGGCCTCTTCGCGGGTGAACCCGCTCCTACACGGCCTGTTGTAGGAGCGGGTTTACCCGCGAAGAAGGCTAGGAGATGTCAGCGCCCTTGGCAGGCATCGACGCGCAACCAGCGCTCCAGCAGCTTGAAGCCTTGCACCAGCAGGAACGAGATCACCAGGTAGAACACCCCGGCAGCAAAGAAGATTTCCACCGGCAGGTAGGTGCGCGCAATGATGGTACGGGCCATGCCGGTCAGTTCCAGCAGGGTCACGGTACTGGCCAGGGCACTGGCCTTGAGCATCAGGATCACTTCGTTGCTGTACGCCGGCAGGCCGATGCGCGCAGCGCGCGGCAGCATGATGTAGAACAGCGCCTTGCCCCGCGACATGCCCAGCGCCCGTGCTGCCTCAATCTCACCCTTGGGAATAGACTGCAGCGCGCCACGCAGGATCTCGGCGATGTAGGCGGCGGTGTGCAGGGTCATGGTCAGCACCGTGCACCAGAACGGATCGCGCAGGTACGGCCACAGCGAGCTGGAGCGCACCGCATCGAACTGCGCCAAACCGTAATAGACCAGGAACAACTGCACCAGCAGCGGCGTGCCACGGAAGAAGAAGATGTAGCTGAACGGCACCGCGCGCACGTACCAGTGTCGCGAGGAGCGGGCGATGCCCAGCGGGATGGCCAGGATCAACCCGGCAACCACGGCAATGGCCACCAGTTCCAGGGTCAGGACCGCGCCCTCGGCCAGGCGTGGCAACCACTTGAAGATGACTTCCCAATTCATTATTCGGCCCTCGCAAAGCCGCGAGCGGCGCGTTTTTCCATGAAGTGCATACCGGCCATGGCGATAACGGTCAGGCTCAGGTAAATGCAGGCCGCAACCATATAGAAGGTGAACGGCTCCTTGGTTACGGTCACGCCGATTTGCGAGTGACGCATGATTTCTTCCAGGCCGATCACCGACACCAGCGCGGTGTCCTTCATCAGGATCATGAACAGGTTGCCGAGGCCGGGCAGGGCAATGCGCCACATCTGCGGCAAGATGATCCGCGACAGGATGCGGCCCTTGGACAGGCCCAGTGCCAGGCCTGCCTCACGGTGGCCCTTGGGGATCGCCAGGATGGCGCCACGGAATACTTCGGTGGCGTAGGCACCAAAGCACAGGCCCAGGGCGATTACACCTGCGGCAAAGGCGCTGAGTTCCAGGCCCGGCATGTTAAGGGCTTCGCCGAGGCTGTTCATCAACCCGACGGTGCCGAAATAGATAAGCAGAACCCACAGTAACTCGGGCACGCCGCGCACCAGGGTCGAGTAGAAACCGCCAAGCCATTGCAGCGGCTTGATCGCGGAGGTCTTGGCCAAGGCGCCAAGCAGGCCCAAGACCAGGCCCAGCAGCAAGGCGCAAAGCGCCAGTTTTACGGTCATCAGGGTGCCGGCCATCATGGCCGGACCGAATCCGTGCAGGTCGATATTCATGGGCAGGTCATTCTAGGGACTTGCGCGCCGCATGGGCGCGCAGGTCAGGGCGGGTCATTCGATGCTGAACGGGAAGTACTTGTCGTTGATCTTCTTGTACGTACCGTCTGCCTTGATTTCTGCCAGGGCTTTGTTCAAATCGTCGCGCAGCTTGGTGTCACCTTTGCGCACGGCAATGCCGATCTTGTCGCTGTCCAGCACCGGCTCGCCCTTGAACTCGAAGTTGGAGCCGTCTTTGCTCTTCAGCCACTCGTACTGCACGTACTTGTCGGCCAGGATGCCGTCGATGCGGCCGGAGACCAGGTCGAGGTAGGCGTTTTCCTGGGTGTCGTAGAGTTTGACGTCGACGCCCGGGAAGTTGTCTTCAAGGTAGGTGCCGGCCAGGGTGGCGCGCTGGGTACCGATAACCTTGCCTTTCAGCGACTCTTTGTCGGTCTTGAAGTCGACGTTCTTCGGTGCGATGAACTGCAGCTTGTTCGAGTAGTACGGTTCGGTGAAGTCGACGGCCTGCTTGCGCTCGTCGGTGATTGACAGCGACGACACCAGGAAGTCGAACTTCTTGGCGTTCAGGGCCGGGATGATGCCGTCCCAGTCGGAAGTGACGACCGAGCACTCGACTTTCATCTTGGCGCACAGGGCGTCGCCGATGTCTTTGTCGAAACCAACCACGTTACCGCTGGCATCCTTGTTGTTGAACGGTGGGTAGGCGGCTTCGATGCCCATGCGCAGTTTTTCTGCGGCCATGGCGTTTGCCGACATCACCAGCGTGGCAGCAGCTGCCAGGAGGAACTTCTTGTAAGTGTGCATGTATTGCTCCGTTAGCGGTGGCTGGACATGAATTGCTTGCAACGCGCCGAGGTCGGGCTTTCGAAGACCTGTTGCGGCGATCCCTGCTCTTCGACCAGGCCCTGGTGCAGGAAGACCACTTCGCTGGACACATGGCGGGCAAAGTTCATCTCGTGCGTTACCAGCAGCATGGTACGGCCTTCGTCGGCCAGTGCGCGGATAACGTTTAGCACTTCCTGGACCATTTCCGGGTCGAGTGCCGAAGTCGGCTCGTCGAACAGGATCACCTTGGGCTTCATGGCCAGGGTACGGGCAATGGCGGCACGCTGTTGCTGGCCACCGGAAAGCTGGGCGGGGTAGCTGTGGCGTTTGTCGTAGATGCCAACCTTGTTCAGCAGCGCCTCGGCGGCTTCGATGGCCTCGGCCTTGCTCTGGCCGAGCACACGGCGTGGCGCCTCGATGATGTTGTCGAGGATCGACATGTGCGGCCACAGGTTGAAGTTCTGGAAGACAAAGCCGATTTCGCTGCGCAGGCGGTTGATCTGGCGGTTGTCGGCGGCGATCAGGTCGCCGTTCTTGGCGGCCTTGAGCTTGAGGGCTTCGCCGGCCACCAGGATTTCGCCCTGGTGCGGGTTTTCGAGCAGGTTGATGCAGCGCAGCAGGGTGGACTTGCCGGAGCCGGACGACCCCAGGATGGAGATCACGTCACCGTCGCGAGCGGTCAGCGAAATACCCTTCAGAATTTCCTGCTCGCCGTAGCGTTTGTGCAGATTGCGGATTTCCAGCGCGGGCGTGGCCTGAGCCATGTGCGGTCCTCATGTGTTCGGGTGCGTTCCCAGCTGTTGGCGGCCTTCCTGGCGTGCGCCAAGCTAGCATAGCGGCATTATGACGGCCAACAGGGTCGCCGGGGACTCTGGGCACTGGCGGGGCAGTTTGTCGCATCGCTACAGCGTAACGTCGCGCAGATGTCCGCGAAGGTGTCGCCCAGCACCAGAGCCTTGATGAAAAAAGGCGCGATGGTGCCAGCTTTGGCCGGCTCATGGAAGCGGTTTTAGACCATTCGCGGCCCAAACCTGACCTCAAAGCCAAGCGCCCCCTGTAGGAGCGGGTTCACCCGCGAAGGCCCCAATGAGGTCTCAAGGTTGTACCCAAGGGTTGCACTTTCTTGCATTGCACTGGTGCACAGGTGTTACCGGGGAGCACCTTTGGTGCGTTTGTAAGTGGGTATTTCAGTAATCCGATGATTTGGCGACCTTTCGGTCACCGCTTGGCCGAAAGACCTCCAAACCGCGTGCTAAAAGGCCCGCAGAATTTTCTGACGAATGCATTCAGCACATGGCGCGCTAATTGCCAGTAGGAAACCGCCGATTGCAGCGACGCCTAGGCCAACCCTTGGCGCGCTCCGTAAACCGCAGTCGGAGTGGTCCACTCCTTACAAAGGTAGTTTTAATGAGCGGTAACAATTCCAATGACCTCGCTCAGGGGCTCAAACAACGGCATGTGACCATGCTGTCCATCGCTGGCGTCATCGGTGCCGGCCTGTTCGTTGGCTCCGGCCACGCCATTGCAGCTGCCGGCCCGGCCGTGCTGCTGGCTTATGCCGCCGCCGGTACGCTGGTCGTGCTGGTCATGCGCATGCTGGGTGAAATGGCGGTCGCTTCGCCTGACACCGGTTCGTTCTCTACCTATGCCGACCGCGCCATCGGGCGCTGGGCCGGTTTTACCATCGGCTGGCTGTACTGGTGGTTCTGGGTGTTGGTGATTCCGCTGGAGGCCAACGCCGCCGCAGCCATCCTGCATGCCTGGTTCCCTGCGGTTGACCTGTGGGCCTTCTCCCTCATCATTACCCTGGCGCTGACCCTGACCAACCTGTGCAGCGTGAAGAACTACGGTGAGTTCGAGTTCTGGTTCGCCTTGCTCAAGGTGCTGGCGATCATCGGCTTCATCGCCGTCGGCTGTGCGGCCATGTTCGGCTTTGTACCGAGCAGCCAGGTAAGCGGTGCCAGCCACCTGTTCGATACCCAAGGCTTCATGCCCAACGGCCTGGGCGCGGTGCTGGCAGCCATGCTGACCACCATGTTCTCGTTCATGGGCACCGAAATCGTCACCATCGCCGCTGCCGAGTCGAAGGACCCTGGCAAGCAGATCAGCCGTGCCACCAACTCGGTGATCTGGCGTATCTGCCTGTTCTACCTGGTGTCGATCTTCCTGGTCGTGGCCCTGGTACCGTGGAACGACCCGGCGCTGGCCGAAACCGGTTCCTACCAGACCGTGCTGAGCCGTATTGGCGTGCCGAATGCCAAGCTGATCGTCGACATCGTCGTGCTGATCGCCGTGACCAGCTGCCTGAACTCGGCGCTGTACACCTCGTCGCGTATGCTGTTCTCGCTGAGCAAGCGTGGTGACGCCCCGGCCATTGCCCAGCGCACCACCAAGGCGGCGACCCCGCATGTGGCGGTATTGTTGTCCACTGCAGCGGCGTTCCTTTGTGTGTTCGCCAACTTCGTGGCACCGGCCCAGGTGTTCGAGTTCCTGTTGGCCAGCTCTGGCGCCATCGCGCTGCTGGTGTACCTGGTGATTGCCATTTCGCAGCTGCGCATGCGTGCCCAGCGTGAAGCCCGTGGCGAGAAGATCACCTTCAAGATGTGGCTGTTCCCGGGCCTGACCTGGGCAACCATTGCCTTCATCGTCGCCATTCTGGTGGTGATGGCGCTGCGTGAGGACCACCGTGCGGAGATCATCGCGACTGCACTGCTGAGCATTGGCGTGGTGGCGGCTGGCTTGCTGGTGCATCGCAAGCGCGAAGCTGCTGGGCGGGTGGCGCTGGATAACTGATCCGCGTTGTCTGCAATGAAAAGGCCGCGTCCTGTGAAGGGCGCGGCCTTTTTTATTGCCTGTGCCGGCCTCTTCGCGGGTGAACCCGCTCCTACAACGGGCATCGCATGCCCTTATGCCTGCGGCGGCTTGCGTAGGAGCGGGTTTACCCGCGAAGAGGCCGTAACAGGTTACTTGGCCCTATCAGCCAAACTGCTTCTGTTGTTGCTGCTGCTTGGCCACAGCCTCCGAGGCCGCCACATAGGCCGCCTGGAACTCATCGCTCTCCAGCCAGGCCATGGTGGCCTCTTCGTCAGCGCCATCCAGCCATGCGCGGTAGGCGTTGAACACCAGCACTATGTAGTCGGTGGCGTGTTCTTCCTTGTGCCCCTTGAGCACCAGGGCCAGCAGCGGGTCGACCAGGAACACCGAGATCATCGGCACGAGGCCGCCGCCTTCCTGAGCTTCCTTCATCTTGATGAACATCGCGTCGTAGCTGCCCGACTCCATGGCCTTGTTGTACACCTGCTCGACACTGGCGCTGTCGCCTGCACTGGCCTTGACTGCCTGGCCGCTGCGTACCATGCGGTTCTGCTTGGCCTTGCTGGCGGCGCGCTTGGCGCGTTTCTGTTGCTTGGTAGGGGTGGCCATGGGGCAATCCTTGGGGGGCTGAAAAGTGCGCGTATTGAAGCGCAATTGCCCGAGAAACCCAAGCCGTGTGCTGAAGCAGTGCAGGCTGGTGCCATTTGATGAGGAGGCGTATCCAGATTATGCCCACAGCCTGCCCTGCGTAACTTCTCTCTCGCTGTCACCCATTTTTTTGGGGGCTCACTACGCCAAATCTGCGTTTGCAGAATGCGCACAATTGCGCTTAAGGAGAGAACCATGAAGCATTTCTATCTTGTAACCCTGTATGGCTCCGATGAGGAGGGTGACCTTTTCTATGCTACTGGCTTCGCCAAGTGCAACCAGCAGTCGATCACAAAGGCCGACATTCTCGCAATTATCGAAAAATCCAAAAAGGACAGTGAGTTTCCGCTGAACCTGCACAGTGTTTCCTATCTGGGTCACATGACAGAGGACGCTTTCGAGCATCTTCGTTCCATGTAGAACGAATAAGGTTTGCCCGCAGCCCGTCTTCAGGCTGCCGGCTGGGTGGCCTCGTCTTCTTCAAACCCGCGTGAAGCCCGGCCTACCAGCAGAGGGTCGGGTGCATGTGCCACCTGAGGGTTCTTGCCTGGGTAGTCCAGCGCATGCAGAAAATGCCGAATGCAGTTGATCCGCGCACGTTTCTTGTCGTCGGACTTGATCACCGTCCACGGCGCATCGGCAGTGTCGGTATGGAAGAACATCGCTTCCTTGGCACCGGTGTAGTCGTCCCATTTATCCAGCGACTTGATGTCGATGGGTGACAGCTTCCAGTGCTTGAGCGGGTCGTCGCGGCGCGAGATGAAGCGGCGCAGCTGCTCTTCGCGGTTCACCGAGAACCAGTACTTGAACAGCAGGATGCCGCTGTTGCACAGCATGCGCTCAAGGTCCGGCGCCTGGCGCATGAATTCCAGGTACTGCAGTGGCGTGCAGAAATCCATCACCTTCTCGACCCCGGCGCGGTTGTACCAGGAGCGGTCGAAGAACACCATTTCACCCGCCGTGGGCAGGTGCTGAATGTAGCGCTGGAAATACCACTGGCCCAGTTCGTGTTCGGAAGGCTTCTCCAGGGCAACGATGCGTGCGCCGCGTGGGTTGAGGTGCTCCATGAAGCGCTTGATGGTGCCGCCCTTGCCTGCGGCATCGCGCCCCTCGAACAGGATCACCACACGCTGGCCGGTTTCCTTCACCCAGCTTTGTACCTTCAGCAGCTCGATCTGCAGCGCGTGCTTGGCCTTTTCGTAGTCCTGGCGATTCAGGCGGGTGCTGTACGGATAACTGGCTGGTAGGCGGGCTCGAGTACTGTCTTCGTTACTGCCTTTAGGTGCAGTGGCAACTTCGAGGGCTGCAGGTTGCTGGCTGATGCTGGTGATCGTTGGCTCCGGCTTGCGCTGGCGTGGGCGGCGCGTGCGGGCTGAGGTGATGGCGGGTTCGCTGGGGGCGGGGAGCAGGAGGGGAGATTCTTCGCTCATGGCGGGCCTTGTAGGTCGATTCGGATATCCATCCACCACCTTAAGATCCGGCGAGTGCTGGCCATTTGATGCTGGTCAACTGCGTGCCCATAAACAGTTTGAAACAGCTACAAATTGGCTGTAGTGTGAACTGCGGTTTACATTTTTCCCATGCATACATTAATTCAAACCGAAACCTATCGAAGGTGGTTCTCTGCCTTGCGGGATTCGCGGGCGAAAGCCCGCATCAACGTCCGGTGCGCCGAGTTGAGCTTGGAGTGATGGGGGACTGTAAGCCGGTTGCTGAAGGGGTGTCCGAGTTGCGGATCGACTATGGTCCGGGCTATCGGGTGTACTTCGTTCAGCGAGGTTATGAAGTGATCATCCTCCTGGCGGGTGGCGATAAAGCTAGCCAGGCCAGAGATATCAAATCCGCTCTCAAGCTGGCTCGCGACCTCTAGGAGGCCATCATGACAAATATCAAACTGACCAAATGGGACGCTGTAGACCATTTGAAGACGGAAGAGGACATGGCTTTGTATCTTGAAGCCTGCCTGGAAGAAAACGACCCAACGTTGCTAGCTGCTGCCTTGGGTGATATCGCTCGTGCCCGTGGCATGGCTCAGTTGGCACGCGATACCGGGCTTACACGGGAAGGCTTGTACAAGGCGCTGTCTGCTGAAGGTAATCCGAGCCTGGCGACCATCATGAAAGTTATGGCGGCGCTTGGGGTGAGGCTTCATGCGGAGGTGTTGCCGCGCACTGTGGGATAAGGGCTGCTATTGGGTTTGGCAGCAAAATTGCTTGGCTGCCAAACCTCCAGCAAAAATTACCGACAACAAAAAACCCGCACTAGGCGGGTTTCTTGTTGTCGCTTCGGGTAACTTTGCAACCACCAGAAGCTTGAAGGTGGTGCCCAGAGACGGAGTCGAACCGCCGACACGAGGATTTTCAATCCTCTGCTCTACCGACTGAGCTATCTGGGCGACGAGGTGAATTAAATAGATTTTCTGACGGCCCGTCAACGACTTTTTGAAAAAATTTTAAATTAATTCCGTCGCTTACGATTCGTGGGGTCATTCCGAGGGTGGAACGTAGCCTTCCGCCTGGGCGTATTCTTCGCCAGCGAAAAACTTGTCCATCTCGGCCTGGAGGAATTTACGGTCCTCGGCGTTCATCATGTTCAGGCGCTTTTCGTTGATCAGCATGGTCTGGTGTTTCTTCCAGTCTTCCCAGGCTTTCTCCGAGATGTGGTCGAAGATGTCCTGGCCCTTGGCGCCGGGATAGGGTGGGCGTTCCAGGCCTGGCAGTTCTTCTTTGTACTTGCGGCACATCACGGTGCGGGTCATCGGGCGTCTCCTGCAATCAGTTCGTCGGCCGCGCGTTCAAGCAGCTTTTTCACCGGGGCGGCGAGGCCCAGGCGCGGCGGGGTGGCGAGGTTATACCAGAGCCAGTCGGCATCGGCCACGTGCTGGCCGACCGGGTCGACGCGCACCAGCCAGGGTTCGATCGCCAGCTGGAAGTGGCTGAAGGTGTGGGTCAGGCCGTCCATGGCGTGGCTGCCAGCCAGGCGCAGGCCGTGCTGGTAGGCCAGGTCATCGAGTTGGGCAATGTCGTCCAGCTCGGGCAGGCTCCACAAACCACCCCACAGGCCGCTGGACGGGCGGCGGTAAAGCAGGATGGCGCCTTCGTGGTTGGCCAGCAGTGGCATCAGCGTGCGCCGTTGTGGCAACGCCTTGCGCGGCTTGGGTTCGGGGTAGCGAGTCTCTTCGCCGTGCAGGTGGGCTTCGCAGCCGCGCTGCAGCGGGCAGATCAGGCAACTGGGCTTGCTGCGGGTACACAGCGTGGCACCCATGTCCATCATTGCCTGGGTGTAGTGGTTGGCGCGTTGCTGCGGGGTAAAACGCTCGGCTGTGGCCCACAGCTGGTTGGCCACCTTTGGCTCGCCGGGGTAGCCGGCCTGGGCGGTGTAGCGGGCCAGCACGCGCTTGACGTTGCCGTCGAGGATTGGCGCGCGGATGCCCATGCTGATGCTGGCGATGGCACCCGCCGTCGAGCGACCGATGCCAGGTAGCTCGGTGAGCTGCTCGACACTGCGCGGGAACTCACCGCCATGCTGCTCGACGACGATCTTCGCAGCCTTTTGCAGGTTACGCGCGCGGGTGTAGTAGCCCAGGCCCGTCCACAGGTGCAGTACTTCGTCCTCCGGCGCCTCGGCCAGGGCTTGCACGGTCGGCAGGGCCTGCATGAAGCGGTCGAAGTAGTTGAGCACGGTGCTGACCTGGGTCTGCTGCAACATGATTTCCGACACCCACACCCGGTACGGGTTGATGCCCTGTTGCCAGGGCAGGTCGTGCCGGCCGTGCTCGTCATACCAATCCAGCACAGCGCTGGAGAACTGCTCGGGGCTCATCGCTTGAACAGCCCCTTGAGCGCGTCTTTCAATTCCGGGCTCACTTTGTCTCCGAGTTTTTCATCAAGTTTTTCATCGATCTTGTCTTTCAGGCGGTCGCCGGCCAGCTTGGCGGCAACCTTGCCCAGGCCGTCCTGGTCCAGGCGGCAAGCCTTGGCGCCGAGCTCCAGCGGGCCGCGGCAGCGCAGTGGCACTTCAACGCCGACATAGCGCTCGTTAACCTGGCAGGCCGGGTCCGGCATGGCGCGCTGGTCGCCTTCGACGATCACGCCAACGTTGTAGTCCATGCCCAGCACACGCAGGTCGAGGTCGCCATGGCCGTTGACGGCCAGGCCCGGGATGCGCGCCTTGAGGTCCGGGTTGCTGGCAACGCCATTGCGTATTACCAGGCTGCCGCGCAGCTCCTGAAACGGGGTGTCCTTGCCGCGCGGCTCGCCATTGAGCGATTTGCGGTTCAGCGTGGCGATGGCCTGGCACAGCTGCTGTTCCAGGTTGGCATTGACCAGCACGCCATCGTTGATGGTGAAGTTTGCGCTGCCATTGAGCGTGTCCACCAGTGCCTTCTGGCTGTTACCGGTGGCGGTCAGATCACTGGTCAGGGTCAGCAGGCCCTTGACCGGAGGCGTCTGCTCCTTGCCTTCGGCCTTGATGAAGTGCTCTACCGGCACCCGCTGGATGTGGGTGTTCAAGCCCAGCTGCGGCACGGCAGGGCGCACGTCGACCGTGCCCTTGGTCTCGAAGGTGCCGTTGTACAGCCCGCCGCGCAGGGTTTGCAGGGTCAGCAGGCCGCCTTGGCCGATGGCCTTGAGCTGGGCGTCTTCGATCGGCAGCTTGTCCAGGGTCAGCGAACCGAAGGCCAGGTCAGCCTGCAGGTCGAGGGCACGCAGGCGGTCCACTGGCAGCAGCTTGTCGTCGCTCCAGGCTAACTGGGTCGGGGCGTTGGGCAGCGGTGTGCTGCCGGCCACAGCGCTGGCCTCTTGTTGCTTGACCTCGGCCTGGCGCGCGGCCGTAGCGCCCTTGGCCTCTTCGCTCTTGGCCGGCAGGTAGCGGTCGGCGTCGAAGGTATCGCCTTTGAGCTGCAGGCGCAGGGCCTGCTTGGCAAAGTCCTCGACGGCCACGCGGCCACTGAAGGTGCTGTCGTCCAGCTTCACCGCCAGGTCTTCCAGGGCCAGGCTGTTTGGCGTGCCTTGCAGGCGGGTGACCAGCTCCAGCTTGGCGAAGGCCGCCGGGTCGTTGCTGGCCGGCAGCGGGCGGCCAATGCTGTCGAGGAAGGTGCGCAGGTTGAACTGGGCGATGGACAGGCCGCCGCTCAGCTGTGGCGCCTTGTCCAGGTCACGCAGGTTCAGCTCGCCGAGGGCGCGCAGCTGGTTGGCCGAGACTTTCAGGCCACTCCACGAGGCGACATTGGCGGCCAGGTCGACCAGCAGCTGGCCCTGGGCGGCGAAGGTCACGGTCTTGCCGCCGGTTGGTTCACCAGAAGTTTCGCCCGACAGGCGCATGTCTTCGAAGTTGTAGCGCTTGAGCTTGCGGTCAAAGCGCAGTTCGCCGGCCAGCTCGGTACGGGCCTTGATGTTCGGCTGGCTGGCGCTGATGAAGGCGCTGGCCTTGAGCGGGATGTTGGCGCCTTCGTGGACCGGGCCGGTGCTCAGCTGGATGCTCTCGGCGCTGTAGCTTTGGCCGGTCTTGGCATCGGTGTACTGCACGCGGGCGTTGTTCACGGTCAGGCTGTCGATGTCCAGCTTGACGGCACGGTCGTTGCCATCGGCGGTTGCAGGCTTCTGCTCGGCAGGCGCCTGGGCCGGTGCGTCGGCGGCTGCGTCGTTTTGCGCGGGCAATGGCTTGCCGATGTCTTCCCAGTTGCCATGGCCTTGTTCGTCGCGGGCCAGGGTCAGGTTCAGGCCTTCGACGCGTACGTCGCTCATCTGCACTTCGCGGCGCAGTAATGGCAGCACACGCACTGACAAGCCGAGCATCTGCAGGTCGGCGAACGGTTCCTTGGGTTTGTTCAAGGTCGCAATGCTGGCTTCGTGCAGCTCCAGGCCCAGCCAAGGGAACAGGCTCCAGCCGATGTCACCGTTGAGGGTCAGCTCCACATGAGCCTTGTCACGCGCCAGTTGGCGAATCTCGTCTTTGTAGTCGTTGGGATCGAAGAGGTGGGTCAGGGCGAAGCCCAGCGCCACGATGATCAGCAGCAACCCGAGAAGCCCCAGTCCCAGGATTTTGCCGAACGCTTTCATGGGCGAGTCCTTGTAGTCCGATTTTGGAATTCAAGCGGCAGAGTATAGCGCCGCCGTGTATGCCCCTGCGTATTCGACCAGAGATACAGGGCATTTCCTACGTTTGCAGCAGAGGGTACGGCTTTCGACAGCCATGTTTTTGCTTGTTCCGAATGTTTGCCTGTGATGGCCCTTTCGCGGGTAAACCCGCTCCCACAGGTACACCTCAGGCCTGGAAGACAGTGGGACCCTGTGGGAGCGGGTTCACCCGCGAAAGGGCCATCACAGGCAACATGACCGTTTCAGCCGAGCACAAATTAACGATATCAGATTGCTTTCACGCTACTTGATGCTGCTACCCTTGCGCCGCTTTGCCTGCACCCTCCCTATAAGAAGGATCAGATCCATGAGCAGTACCGTCACGGCGGGGGGCTTGGCCAGTGCGCCAGGCTTCCTGTCCAAGGAGCGCATCATTGCCCGGCCGGGCTTCAACCGCTGGCTGGTCCCGCCGGCCGCCCTGGCCATCCACCTGTGCATCGGCATGGCCTACGGCTTCTCGGTGTTCTGGTTGCCTTTGTCGCAAGCACTCGGCATTACCGCCCCGGTCGCCTGCGCAGCGGACATGGGCTTCTTGGCCCGTATGTTCAGTGCCGAATGCGACTGGCCGATCTCGATGCTGAGCTGGATCTACACCTTGTTCTTCGTGTTCCTCGGTTGCTCGGCGGCTGTGCTGGGCGGTTGGCTGGAACACGCCGGCCCGCGCAAGGCAGGCCTGGTGTCGGCGCTGTGCTGGTGCGGGGGCATGCTGATCTCGGCGATTGGCGTAAAAACCCATCAACTGTGGCTGATGTGGCTAGGTTCCGGCGTGATCGGCGGTATCGGCTTGGGCCTTGGCTATATCTCGCCAGTGTCGACCCTGATCAAGTGGTTCCCGGACAAGCGCGGCATGGCCACCGGCATGGCAATCATGGGCTTCGGCGGCGGGGCCATGGTGGGTGCACCGCTGGCCACTGCGCTGATGGGGCATTTTGGCAACGAGCACGAAGTGGGCGTATGGCAGAGCTTCGTCGCCATGGCGGCGATCTACTTCGTGTTCATGACTGCAGGCGCTCTGGCGTATCGCGTGCCGCCGACCGGTTGGAAGCCTGAAGGCTGGACTGCCCCGGTGAAAAAGGCCGGCAACACCATGGTTACAGACCGCCACGTGCACGTCAGCGTGGCCTGGAAGACTCCGCAGTTTGCGCTGATCTGGCTGGTGCTGTGCCTGAACGTGTCGGCGGGCATCGGTATTCTCGGCATGGCCTCGCCGCTGCTGCAGGAAGTGTTCGCTGGCAAATTGCTGGGCAACGAACTGACCTTCAGCGAGTTGAATACTGCCCAGCTGGCGCAGATTGCCGCAATCGCTGCCGGTTTCACCGGCCTGCTGAGCCTGTTCAACATTGGCGGGCGGTTCTTCTGGGCGTCGTTCTCCGATTACATCGGCCGCAAGAACACCTACTTCGCCTTCTTCGCCTTGGGTGTGGGCCTGTACAGCATGGTGCCGAACATGGGGCACCTGGGTAATGTGGCGCTGTTCGTGGCGGCGTTCTGCATCATCCTGTCGATGTATGGTGGTGGCTTTGCCACGGTGCCGGCGTACCTGGCCGACCTGTTCGGTACGCAGATGGTCGGTGCCATTCATGGTCGTTTGCTGACGGCCTGGGCGGCGGCGGGGGTGCTGGGGCCGGTGTTGATCACCTACCTGCGCGAGTATCAACTGGCAGCGGGTGTGGAGCGGGCGGCAGCTTATGACATGACCTTGTACATCCTTGCCGGCCTTCTGGTGCTGGGCTTTATCTGCAACATGCTGGTGCGGCCGGTTGCGGATAAACACTTCATGAGCGATGCCGAGCTGGCGGCCGAGCGGGCGCTGAGCCATGACAAGGGCGCCGATGGGGCGCGCTCGCTGGAGTGGAAAGCGGCGCCGGGCAGCCTGCCGCTGGTGCTGCTGGCCTGGGCGGTGGTGGTTGTGCCGTTGGCCTGGGGGGTGTGGATTACCCTGCAGAAGACGGCAGTGCTGTTCCATTGAGGTAATCCTGGGATGGCCAGTGGGGGCGCTTTGCGCCCCTTTCGCGATTGTAGGAGCGGGCTTGCCCGCGAAGAAGGTGACGCGGTGTATGGCACCGGCGTTGCCGGTGTTCGCGGGCAAGCCCGCTCCTACAGCGCGTTGGGTGGCAGCCCCAATTACCCAGTTGTATAGACCTGTAACGGCATTCGCCCCCCGCAATCGCTTGCTTTGCCATATGTCATCCGCGTTTCAAGCTGGCGCGTTCTGGGCCTATAATGGAGCCCTTTTCGCCCAATGATTTTGCGGAGCTGGTGATGGTCGAACGTAAGGCTTCCGTCGAGCGCAATACCCTGGAAACCCAGGTCAAGTGCTCGATCAACCTCGATGGCAGTGGCAAGGCCCGATTCGATATCGGTGTGCCTTTCCTTGAACACATGCTGGACCAGATTGCCCGCCATGGGCTGATCGATCTGGATATCGAGTGCAAGGGTGACACGCATATCGACGATCACCATACCGTCGAAGACGTTGGTATCACCCTGGGCATGGCATTCGCCCAGGCCATCGGTGACAAGAAAGGCATCTTCCGCTACGGTCACGCCTACGTGCCGCTGGACGAAGCGCTGTCGCGCGTGGTCATCGACTTCTCCGGTCGCCCGGGCCTGCAGATGCACGTGCCGTACACCCGTGCCAGCGTCGGTGGCTTCGATGTCGACCTGTTCCAGGAGTTCTTCCAGGGCTTTGTCAACCACGCCCTGGTGACGCTGCACATCGACAACCTGCGTGGCCACAACACCCACCACCAGATCGAAACCGTGTTCAAGGCTTTCGGCCGCGCCCTGCGCATGGCTGTCACCCTCGACGAGCGCATGGCCGGCCAGATGCCGTCCACCAAAGGGTGCCTGTAAATGCAGACGGTAGCCGTAATCGACTATGGCATGGGCAACCTGCACTCGGTGGCCAAGGCGCTTGAGCACGTAGGTGCCGGTAAAGTGCTGGTCACCAGCGATGCTGCGGTGATCCGCGAGGCCGACCGTGTGGTGTTCCCGGGCGTGGGCGCGATTCGCGACTGCATGGCTGAAATCCGTCGCCTGGGCTTCGACAGCCTGGTACGCGAAGTCAGCCAGGACCGCCCGTTCCTCGGCATCTGCGTGGGTATGCAGGCGCTGCTTGAACACAGCGAAGAAAACGACGGCGTCGACTGCATCGGCCTGTTCCCCGGCCAGGTGCGCTTCTTCGGCAAAGACCTGAAAGAAGACGGCGAGCACCTGAAGGTGCCGCACATGGGCTGGAACGAAGTTGGCCAGACCATCGACCACCCGCTGTGGCACGACATCCCTGACCGTGCGCGCTTCTACTTCGTGCACAGCTACTACATCAATGCCGGCAAGCCGGGCCAGGTGGTCGGCCGCGGCCACTATGGCGTCGATTTCGCCGCTGCGCTGGCAGATGGCTCGCGCTTTGCCGTGCAGTTCCACCCGGAGAAGAGCCATACCCATGGCCTGCAGCTGCTGCAGAACTTCGTCGCCTGGGACGGGCGCTGGTAAATGAGCAGGTCGAAGACCAAGGCCCCGGTCATCACCCTGGCCCCCGAGCAGGAGCGCGAAGCGCTCGACACACTCAAGCGCTTCCTCGAAGACCGTTTCGAGCTGGAGCTGGGGTCGTTCGAGGTGGCCGAGGTCCTAGAGCTGTTCAGCAAAGAAATTGCACCCCTTTACTACAACAGGGCGATTGCCGATGTTCAGCTGCACCTCAAGGAGCGGTTCGAGAGCATCGAAAGTGATCTGTGGGCGCTCGAAAAGCCCTGAAACCCCAAGAACAGACAGGTTCCCAAGATGCTGATTATCCCCGCTATCGATCTGAAGGACGGTGCCTGCGTGCGCCTGCGCCAGGGCCGTATGGAAGACTCCACGGTATTTTCCGACGACCCGGTGAGCATGGCCGCCAAGTGGGTCGAGGGTGGCTGCCGCCGCCTGCACCTGGTTGACCTCAACGGCGCCTTCGAAGGCCAGCCGGTCAACGGTGAGGTGGTTACCGCCATCGCCAAGCGCTACCCGAACCTGCCGATCCAGATCGGCGGTGGCATTCGTTCGCTGGAAACCATCGAACACTACGTCAAGGCCGGCGTCAGCTACGTGATCATCGGCACCAAGGCGGTCAAGCAGCCAGAGTTCGTTGCCGAAGCGTGCAAGGCCTTCCCGGGCAAGGTCATCGTTGGCCTGGACGCCAAGGACGGCTTTGTCGCTACCGACGGCTGGGCTGAAGTGAGCTCGGTGCAGGTCATCGACCTGGCCAAACGTTTCGAGGCCGATGGTGTCTCGGCGATCGTCTACACCGACATCGCCAAGGACGGCATGATGCAGGGCTGCAACGTGCCGTTCACCAAGGCCTTGGCCGAAGCCACACGCATCCCGGTAATCGCCTCGGGCGGCATCCACAACCTGGGTGACATCAAGGCCCTGCTGGACGCCAAGGCCCCGGGCATCATCGGCGCCATCACCGGCCGTGCCATCTACGAAGGCACCCTCGACGTCGCCGAGGCCCAGGCCTTCTGCGACAACTACCAAGGCTGAGGACTGAACCATGGCACTGGCCAAGCGCATCATCCCTTGCCTGGACGTGGACAACGGCCGGGTGGTCAAGGGCGTCAAGTTCGAGAACATCCGTGATGCCGGCGACCCGGTGGAAATCGCCCGTCGCTACGACGAGCAAGGTGCCGACGAAATCACCTTCCTCGACATCACCGCCAGCGTCGATGGCCGCGATACCACCCTGCACACTGTCGAGCGCATGGCCAGCCAGGTGTTCATCCCGCTGACCGTGGGCGGTGGCGTGCGTACCGTGCAGGACATTCGCAACCTGCTCAATGCCGGTGCCGACAAGGTTTCGATCAACACGGCTGCGGTGTTCAACCCGGAGTTCGTGGGTGAGGCGGCGGACCGTTTCGGTTCGCAGTGCATCGTTGTCGCCATCGACGCCAAGAAGGTGTCCGGGCCGGGTGAAGAACCGCGCTGGGAAATCTTCACCCACGGCGGGCGCAAGCCGACAGGGTTGGATGCCGTGGAGTGGGCGAAGAAGATGGAAGGCCTGGGCGCTGGCGAGATCCTGCTGACCAGCATGGACCAGGACGGCATGAAGAACGGCTTCGACCTGGGCGTTACCCGCGCCATCAGCGATGCGCTGGGTATTCCGGTGATTGCCTCGGGTGGTGTGGGGAACCTGCAGCACCTGGCTGACGGCATTCTGGAAGGGCATGCCAGCGCGGTGTTGGCGGCCAGCATCTTCCACTTTGGCGAGTACACGGTGCCGGAGGCCAAGGCTTACATGGCTTCGCGCGGGATTGTTGTTCGCTGAGATATTGATTGGGGCTGCTTTGCAGCCCTTCGCGGGTAAACCCGCTCCTACAAAGGAACACATCTCCCTGTGTAGGAGCGGGTTTACCCGCGAATGGGCCGCAACGCGGCCCCAATTGCATCACCCGTGGTTCTTGCCGAGCAGCGCGTGATACAGCTCGGTATCCCCCAGAATCCCGACCATTTTGTCGTTCTCCTGCAGCACCAGCTTGTTGCCGGTCTGGTAACGAATCTGCAGCGCCTCACGCATGCCGATATCCGCATTCACCAAGGTCGGCTTGCGGCCTAGCCCTTCCACCGACTGCCCCGGCGCCCAGTTCTGCATCTCCAGCCCGTTCTGCCCCTGGCGCGCGCGCTTGATCGAGTTGCCTTCGCCCAAATCCAGCCACGAATCGCCACCCGGGTCCAGGCACACCGAGCCATTGACCCGCTTGCAGTTGTCCAGGCTGCGCATCAGGCTGCGGCCGCACAGCACGTTCAGCGGGTTGGTATGGGCAACGAAGGTACGTACGTATTCGTCGGCCGGGTTCAGTACGATCTCTTCCGGCTTGCTGTACTGGATGATCCGCCCGTCCTTCATGATCGCAATGCGGCTACCCAGCTTCAGCGCCTCGTCCAGGTCGTGGCTGACGAACACGATGGTTTTGCTCAGCTTGGCCTGCAGGCCAAGCAACTCGTCTTGCAGGCCCTGGCGGATCAGTGGGTCCAGGGCCGAGAACGGTTCGTCCATCAGCAGGATGTCGGCATCCATCGCCAGCGCCCGGGCCAGGCCCACGCGCTGCTGCATGCCGCCAGACAGTTCGTCCGGCTTCTTGTTGCGCCACTGGGTCAGGCCTACCAGCTCAAGCTTCTCGTCAACCAGCTTGCGCCGTTCCTTTTCCGGGCGGCCCTGCATTTCCAGGCCAAAGCTGATGTTCTCGCGCACCGTCAGCCAAGGCATCAGGGCGAACTTCTGGAACACCATGGCAATGCGCTTGGTGCGCATCATCTTCAGTTCGGCCGGGGTGCAGTGGGCAATGTCGATGTTTCTGCCTTCGTGCTCGACGAACAGCTTGCCGCGGCTGACGGTGTTGAGGCCGTTGATGCAGCGCAGCAGGCTCGACTTGCCCGAACCGGACAGGCCCATCAGCACGCAAATCTCGCCCTTCTGGATGTCCAGGTTGGCCTTCTCGACGCCCACCACCAGGCCGGTCTGCTTGAGAATCTGCTCGCGGGTCTTGCCCTGGTCGAGCAGGGCCAGCGCTTCGCGCGGCTTGTTGGAGAAGATGACGTCGACGTCTTCGAAACGAATGATGCTCATGCTTCACCCCTTACCGGCAGTTCCGGTTGCTTGCAGATACGGTCGAGCATGATCGCCAGCAGCACGATCGCCAGGCCCGCTTCGAAGCCCAGGGAAATATCGGCGGTGTTCAGTGCGTTGACCACAGGTTTGCCCAGGCCATCAGCACCGACCAGGGCGGCGATCACCACCATCGACAGCGACAGCATGATGCACTGGGTAACGCCGGCGGCGATGCTCGGCATCGCGTGTGGCAGTTCGATACGGGTCAGCAGCTGGCGCCGCGAGCAGCCAAATGCCTTGCCGGCGTCCATCAGCTCTTGCGGCACGTCGCAGATGCCCAGGTAGGTAAGGCGGATCGGCGCGGCGATGGCGAACACCACGGTCGAGATCAGCCCCGGTACCACGCCCAGGCCGAACAGGGTCAGGGTAGGGATCAGGTAAACGAAGGTGGGTACCGTCTGCATCAGGTCGAGTACCGGGCGCATGGCGGTGTAGAACATTGGTTTGTGCGCGGCGACGATGCCCAGCGGCACGCCGATGGCCACGCACACCACCGTGGCGAAGGTGACTTGCGCCAGGGTTTCCATGGTTTCCTGCCAGTACCCCAGGTTGAGGATCAGCAAGAACGACAGGGCGACGAATGCAGTCAGCGCCCACTTGCGCTGGATGAAATGCGCCAGGGCGGCGAACAGGGCGATGAGTACGAATGGGTTGAAGAAAGTCAGGGCGCTGGTAACGCCATGGATCATGAACTCCAGGCCTTGCGCGATGGCGTCGAAGTATTCAGCGCCGTTCTGGGTCAGCCATTCGACGAACGACGCGATGTACTGGCCCAAGGGTATTTTCTGATCGATAAGCATGATAGCGAGCTTCCACCTGCGTAGATTGAAATCAACCCGGGGCAGGCACGGTCCTGCCCCGAGGTAGCGCTATTGCATAGTTCGTTATTGCGCGAGCTTGGCCTTGGCCGCCTCAAGGCCGGGTTTGCCATCCACGGTGGTAACGCCGGCCAGCCAGGTGTCCAGCTTGCCAGGGTTATCTTTGAGCCACTTCTTGGCGGCCGCCTCGGGCTTCATCTTGTCGTCCAGGACATAGCCCATCATGGTGCTTTCATCCTTGAGCTCGAACGACAGGTTCTTCAACAGCTGGCCAACGTTGCTGCACTCCTGCGCATAGCCCTTGCGGGTGTTGGTCAATACCGTCGCCTTGCCGAAGTCGGGGCCGAAGAAGTCGTCCCCGCCGGTGAGGTACTGCATCTTGAAGCGGGTGTTCATCGGGTGCGGTTCCCAACCCAGGAATACCAGCGCCTCGCCACGTTTTTGCGCGCGGTCGACCTGCGACAGCATGCCGGCCTCGCTGGACTGGACGATCTTGAAACCGGCGTCCTTCAAGCCGAAGGCGTTCTTGTCGATCATCGCCTGGATGGTGCGGTTGCCGTCGTTGCCTGGCTCGATGCCGTAGATCTTGCTGTCGAGTTCTTTCTTGAACTTGGGAATGTCGCTGAAATCCTTCAGACCCTTGTCATACAGCGCCTGGGGCACGGCCAGGGTGTACTTGGCGTTCTCCAGGTTGGCGCGCACGGTCTCGACAGTGCCGGCGTCGCGGTACTGCTTGATGTCGTTCTCCATGGTCGGCATCCAGTTGCCGAGAAACACATCCAGGTCCTTGCCGGTGGCCAGCGACTTGTAGGTCACCGGTACCGAGATCATGGTGGTGTGGGTTTTGTAACCCAGGGCTTCGAGCACAACGCTGGTGGTCGCGGTGGTGACCGTGATGTCGGTCCAGCCGACATCCGAGAACCGTACCGTCTGGCATTGCTCGGGTTCGGCAGCCTGGGCCAGCAAGGGTGCAGACAACAACGCAACCAGCAACAGCGAGGGTGAACCTTTCATGGATGGACTCCTGTGATTTTGTCTTCGGGTTCGCGTGGGTCGCCGGGCTTTCTGAGGGTCCGGTCGACCAGGCCTGCAGAGGGCAGGTTGCGTGGCCGTGCTTTACGAGTCGCTTTCGATAATCCTCCAGCGCCGGGCAATCGCCTACTGGTGGGGTCGTAACCAGTACGGAACGGGTCGTATCCAGTACGGGCAATGTCGCTTATGGATTTTTCCACCCCCTCAGCCGCATTTTTGCGTCACCAGGCCGCTGGAAAGCGGCGTGGCGGGCCCACTCCCTGGGTAGCGCGCTAGGCAAAACAGCGCGGCGCTGCTGGACAAAATTGCGTCGGTTGCAGACGGCGAGGGGGCCGGTAAAAGCCCGATGATGCAGGCAATTCAAGGCGGCCCTGCTTGAGCCTAGCAGCTACCCCGCCGTGCGCATGACGCGTACAGACAAGCCCAGCAAGAGGTGATTCGACGATGGCCATCAGCGTGTTCGACCTGTTCAAGATCGGTGTCGGGCCTTCCAGCTCCCACACCGTCGGCCCCATGCGTGCTGGCGCCCTGTTCGTCCAGGGCCTGCGCGAGCGCGGCGAGCTGGAACGTGTGAAGCGGATCGAAGTGCGCCTGTATGGCTCGCTGTCGGCCACCGGTGTCGGCCACGGCACCGACAACGCCACCATCATGGGCCTGATGGGCGAATGGCCGGACGCCATCGACCCGACCCAGATCGTGCCGCGTATCGCTGACTTGCGCGAAACCAACACCCTGCAGCTGGACAGCCGCCTGCCCATCGAATTCGTCTGGGCCCGCGACATGCTGCTGCTGGACGAGAACCTGCCGTACCACCCCAACGCCATGACCCTGATTGCCGAGGGCGAGCAGGGCGAGCTGCACCGCGACACCTACTACTCGGTGGGTGGCGGCTTTGTGGTCGATGCCGCCCAGGCCGCCAGCGGTGTGCTGGACGCCGACCAGGCGGTGCTGCCGTACGACTTCAACAGCGCGGCCGAACTGCTGCGCCTGTGCAAGCAAAACGACCTCAGCGTGTCGCAATTGATGATGGCCAACGAGCAGGTGTGGCGCAGCGAGGAAGAGATCCGCGCTGGCCTGCACAAGCTCTGGGAAGCCATGCAGGAGTGCGTCAACAACGGCCTCAAGTATGAAGGCACGCTGCCCGGCGGGCTGAACGTGCGCCGCCGTGCAGCCAAGCTGCACCGCAGCCTGCAGGAAATCGGCAAGCCCAACGTGATCGGCTCGACCATGAGTGCCATGGAGTGGGTCAACCTGTTTGCCTTGGCGGTCAACGAAGAAAACGCCGCCGGCGGGCGCATGGTCACCGCGCCCACCAATGGCGCGGCCGGCATCATCCCGGCGGTGCTGCACTACTACATGCGTTTCAGCGATGCGGTGAACGACTCGAATGTGGTCGACTACTTCCTCGCCGCCGCTGCGGTAGGCATCCTGTGCAAGAAGAACGCGTCGATTTCCGGTGCCGAAGTGGGTTGCCAGGGTGAGGTTGGCTCGGCCTGCGCCATGGCCGCAGCGGGCCTGGCCGAAGTGCTGGGTGCCACGCCGCCACAGGTGGAGAACGCTGCTGAAATTGCCTTGGAGCACAACCTTGGCCTGACCTGCGACCCGGTCGGCGGGTTGGTGCAGGTGCCGTGCATCGAGCGCAACGCGATTGCCGCGGTAAAGGCCATCAACGCGGTGCAGATGGCACTGCGTGGGGATGGCGAGCACTTCATTTCCCTCGACCAGGTGATCCGCACCATGCGCGATACCGGGGCCGACATGCACGACAAGTACAAAGAGACCTCGCGCGGTGGCCTGGCGGTCAGCGCTATCGAGTGCTGATTTCTAGCTGATCTCAAGGGCCTCTTCGCGGGTAAACCCGCTCCTACAAGGATGATGCAATCCCTGTAGGAGCGGGTTTACCCGCGAAAAGGCCCTTGAGTTTGACACCGGTGCAACACCACTCCAAATGCTCCCTTATGGTGCAAGCGACGCATACCGATCGTCGGGTGTCGTTATCAGTGCAGGCATTGTCGGTGACACTCAAGAGTGTCGTTTCTGGGCAACTTACACTGCGCGTGTCACCAAATTGCTCAGCCGTTACACGCACGGCGCCTAGCACGCCCGTTTGCGAACACCCGGCCAACTCGATCGAAGCACCTGATTTGCCGAACAAAGGCGTCGTTTTCAGGTTTTTTTGGATAGCCGTTCAATTTCAGGCACGGCGTTTGCGTTGAGATTGGCCACCAAGCCCCTGCACACGAGATGGGGGCAATAACAAGAAATCAGTGCCCGCCTGAGGCACACCCTGCATTTGTGTGAGGAGAAATCGCGATGACGTCGTACACCTCCGGGACCCCAACCCAGAACCGCACAGCACCCCAGTCCATCGGGTTTCTTCTATTGGACAACTTCACCCTGATTTCCCTGGCATCGGCCGTCGAGCCGCTGCGTATGGCAAACCAGCTGTCCGGCCGCGAGCTGTATCGCTGGCATACCTTGACCGTCGATGGCGGCCAGGTGTGGGCCAGCGATGGTTTGCAGATCACTCCGGACGCGGCGATGCACAGCGCGCCACCGATCGACACCGTGATCGTCTGCGGTGGCGTCGGTATCCAGCGCACCGTTACCCGTGAACATGTCACATGGCTGCAAGCCCAGGCCCGTCAGTCGCGCCGCCTGGGTGCAGTGTGCACCGGCAGCTGGGCACTGGCCTGCGCCGGCCTGCTCGACGGTTTTGATTGCAGCGTGCACTGGGAATGCCTGGCAGCCATGCAAGAGGCCTACCCACGGGTGAACATGAGCACCCGCCTGTTCACCCTCGACCGCAACCGCTTCACCAGCTCCGGTGGCACCGCGCCGCTGGACATGATGCTGCACCTGATCAGCCGCGATCACGGCCGCGAACTGTCGGCGGCGATCTCCGAGATGTTCGTCTACGAGCGCATCCGCAACGAGCAGGACCACCAGCGCGTGCCGCTCAAGCACATGCTTGGCACCAACCAGCCCAAGTTGCAGGAAATCGTCGCGCTGATGGAGGCCAACCTCGAAGAGCCGATCGACCTGGACGAACTGGCGGTGTACGTGTCGGTATCGCGCCGCCAGCTTGAGCGCCTGTTCCAGAAGTACCTGCATTGCTCGCCGTCGCGCTACTACCTGAAGCTGCGCCTGATCCGCGCGCGGCAGTTGCTGAAGCAGACGCCGATGTCGATCATCGAGGTGGCGTCGGTGTGCGGCTTTGTGTCTACCCCACACTTCTCCAAGTGCTACCGCGAGTACTTCGGCATTCCGCCGCGTGACGAGCGCGTGGGCTCCAACACTGCGCAGCAGGTGGCGATGATGCCGATTCCGCAGGCCATGACCCTGTCGCCGCACAGCGGGCCGATGGCGGCCCTGAGCCAGGCGCGCAACGAATCGACGT
Organism: Pseudomonas sp. NPDC089392; assembly: GCF_044749595.1. Classification (NCBI taxonomy): domain Bacteria; kingdom Pseudomonadati; phylum Pseudomonadota; class Gammaproteobacteria; order Pseudomonadales; family Pseudomonadaceae; genus Pseudomonas; species Pseudomonas sp. NPDC089392. The sequence continues at coordinate 107,062 of NZ_JBIVIF010000014.1, read as the reverse complement.
TTGCCAGTGTAAGGCTCTGACACCGCGTCGCCTGCTTCGCGGGTAAACCCGCTCCCACAGTGTGGGAGCGGGTTCACCCGCGAAGAGGCCGGCGCAGGCAACACAAAACCATCTGTTGATAATGATTCTCGACTACGGGTAACATCGCCGCCCCCGAAACACTCTGGCATACCACCCCGTGGCGGACGACAAACTCCAGCTCTACCTGGCCCACCGGGCGGCATTGCTCGACTATGCCGCACCGATTGTCGGCTGCCGCGCCCGCGCCGAGGATGTGGTGCAGGAAGCCTGGCTGCGCTTCAGCCGCCAGCACGACGATGCCGACATCCGTCACCCGGCCAGTTACCTGTACCGCATCGTGCGTAACCTGGCGCTCGACCAGACCCGCCGCAGTGCCACCGAAAAAGCCCAACCCGGCGGTGATGAAATTCTCGCCGAGCTGCCCTCCAGCAGTGCTTCGCCCGAGCAGGCGGTCACCCAGCAGAATGAACTCAGCGCCATCAGCCGCGCCCTGGAAGAACTGCCGCTGCGCACCCGCACCGCCTTCGAAATGCACCGCCTGGGCGGCCATACCCTGCAAGAGGTGGCCAGCCACCTGAATGTCTCTGTAAGCCTGGTGCACCAACTGGTGCGCGACGCCCTCAGCCATTGCATGGCACGCCTGGAGGACGACCTGTGAAAAAACGCCAGGCTGCCGCGTCTTTTGCCGAACCGGGCGACTCTGTGCGACCCTTCGCGGCCAATTGCGCCTCCGAGCCACCAGGAGCCTTGCCCGACATGACGTCAGCAGACCTCACATCCAGCCGCCGCGAGCAGGCCATGGACTGGCTCCTGCGCCTGCAGCAGGCCCCGCACGATCCGCAATTGCGCGGCGAATTCGAGCAGTGGTGCGCCAGTGATACGGCCAATGCCGAGGCCTATCGCAAAGTCGAACGGGTGTGGCAGCTCAGCGGGCAACTGGCCCCGACCACTACCGAGCACTGGCCCAAAGCCGAAGTGGTGCAGTTGCCCGCGCGCCGTCGCCGCTGGTGGCTCGGCGCCGCAGTGGCAGCCTGCCTGCTGGTGGCGCTGGCGCCATCCTTGAGCCTGCGCTTGCAGGCCGACTACCGTACCGCCCAGGGCGAGACCCGCGACATCACCTTGGCTGATGGCAGCGTGGTGCAGATGGACAGCGACACTGCCATCGCCGTGGATTACAGCGGTGAACACCGGGATGTGAAGCTGCTGGCTGGCCAGGCGTTCTTCGAGGTGAAGCCCGACAAGGCCAAGCCGTTCCATGTGCGTGCCGATGACGTGCAGGTGACGGTGACCGGGACGGCGTTCAACGTCGAGCTACGGCCAGGCAGGGTAGGGGTGGATGTGCAGCATGGCTCGGTACGGGTCGAGGACACTGCCGCTGCGCAGGTGCTGGCGCAGGCACTGACGGCTGGGCAACGGCTGCGGTATGTCGAGGGGCAGGTGCAGCTGCGGGCCTTTGTGCCGTCGCAAGCGGCTGCCTGGCGGCAGGGGCAGTTGATTGCTGACGACCAGACGGTGGCAGAGCTGGTGCAGGCGCTGGCGCGCTACATGCCGGGCGAGGTGCTGCTGCGGGACGATGCCCTGGCTGCCAAGCGGGTGACTGGGGTGTATGACCTGCGGCGGCCTGAGGCGGCCTTGCGTGCGGTGATCCGGCCGCATGGTGGTGAGGTGCGCAGTTATGGGCCTTGGCTGCTGGTATTGAGTAAACCTTGAAATTGCCGGGGCCGCTTTGCGGCCCATCGCGACACAAGGCCGCTCCTACAGGGGATCGCGTCAACTTCAGGCTGTATGCGATCCCCTGTAGGAGCGGCCTTGCGTCGCGATGGGCTGCGCAGCAGCCCCAAAATCCTCGCTGAAAAATTAATTTCACAATTTCCTGAAAATTCCCCGCACTGCCCCGTCTTCTCCCCCGCGCGCAACAACTGATACCGATTCTTATTAAAATTTGCAGCCCGGCGATTGCCCGGGGGCGGGGATGTGGGATGACTGAAACATCAAGCCGAAAGCCGCGCTGCGCGCGGGGTTGGTCGTTGCGCCTGAAAAATGTGGCCGGTGCAGGCGTGCTCGGTGCTTGCTGCACGCTGGCCGTGCTGCCTGCCCATGCCGAAGAACAAGCCCAGCCGCGCTCGGTACTGGCCCAGGTGCACGCATTCGACATTGCGCCGCAGAAACTGGCCATCGCCCTGATCACTTTCGGCCAGCAGAGCGGCCTGCAGGTATCGGTCGACCCAGATCTGCTCGAAGGCCAGCAATCCACTGCGGTCAGCGGCCAGTTGAGCAGCGCGGCCGCGCTCGCGCAGCTGTTGCTGGGCACCGGCATCACCTGGGACTACGAATACGGCACGCTGATGTTTCGCCTGCTGCAAGCCGACAACGGCGCCCTCGAACTGCACAACACGTTGATTCTCGGCGACACCGAGGAAAACAGCTTCATGGGCGCCACGGTCATCGACCGCAAGGCGATCCAGGCCTTTCCGGGCGCCAACGGCGACATCACCACGATCCTGCAGATGCACCCCAACGTGCAGTTCAGCAGCGACCAGAAAAGCTCCAGCACCCCCGGTGAGATCGACCCGGCCGATATCAGCATCAACGGCGCAAAGTACTACCAGAACAACTTCATGATCGACGGCATCTCGATCAACAACGACCTCGACCCCGGCTCCCACACCTACAACGACACACGCCAGTTCGACTCCACGCCCAGCCGTTCCCACGGCATCGCCCTGGATGCCGACCTGCTGGAAGAGATCAAGGTCTACGACAGCAACGTGCCGGTCGAATACGGCGGCTTCAACGGTGGCGTGGTCGATGCCATCACCCGTCGACCGACGCAAGACCTACACGGCAAGATTTCCTACGCCATGAGCCGCTCGGAATGGACCCGCTACCACATCAGCGGCGAGGACAAGGAAAGCTTCAAGAACTCCTCCAGCGAGCAGAGCCAGCCCGAGTTCAAGAAGACCACCGTGCGCGGTACCCTCGAAGGCCATTTCAACGAAGATTTCGGCGCCCTGCTGAATTTCTCGCAGAAGCGCTCCTACCTGCCGCTGCGCACCTACAAGAACGGCTACAACAGCCCCAACAACGACAACGAGCAGGAGCAGACCCGCGCCCTGGACAACTTTCTGCTCAAGACCTACTGGAACATCAACGACCGGCTGACGCTGGACACCTCGATCGTCTACGCGCCGCAGGAAAACACCTATTTCCGCGAAGACAGCCGCGATTCGGGCTTCACCAACATCAATGGTGGCTGGCAGGCCTCGCTCAAGACCATCTATGAGGGCGACAGCGCCCGCTGGACCCAGCAGCTGGCGCTGACCGACCTGTATGCCTCGCGCGAGTCCGACAGCGATGAGTACTACAACTGGTACTGGTCCACCAGCAAGGACTGGGGCAACCCCGACCGCGCCACCGCGCGCAGCCAGCAAGGTGGCTACGGCAGCCTGAACCAGACCCAGCGCGGCCTCGACTACAAGCTCAAGGCCGACTGGCAGACGTTCAACCTCGGCCCCACCCAGCACACCCTGAGCACCGGCCTGGAGCTCGGCTACCAGCGCGCCACCTGGGAGCGCGAAGAAGATGCCGTGGCGTATACCACTTTCGAACGCGACAACGGCGTGTCGTGTGGCAGCGACCGTGCCTGCTCCACCGGCACGCAGCTGAATGGCAAGAACCGCCAGTACGCCTCGGCGATGATGGTGTACGGTGCCGGCCGGCTGCAGATGGACCAGAAGAAGTACGCCCTGTTCATGCAGGACGAGATTGGCTACGGCAACCTTACCCTGCGCCCGGGCTTGCGCTTCGAGGGCGACGACTACATGCAGAAGAAGTCCCTGGCGCCACGCCTGGCGGGTGACTATGACTTCTTCGGCGACCGCAGCACGGTGCTGGTGTTCGGTGCCAACCGCTACTACGGGCGCAACCTGTTCGAGTATCGCCTTGCCGACGGTCGCGACACCTTCACCACGCGCTACACCCGCGCCGCGCAGACAGACGACTGGACCCTGGCCAGCCGCAACCAGAATTCCAGCCAGTTTCGCAGCATGGACATCCCCTACGATGACGAACTCATGCTCGGCCTGAACCAGCGCTGGTTCGACACCGACTTCCAGCTCAAGTACATCAACCGCAAGGGCCACGACCAGATCTACCGCACCCGCCCGTACTACAGCCTGGACGAGAAGGACATCCCGGCCGGCTACAGCAAGAACTACTACGTCTACCTCAACGCCGGCACCAGCGAAACCGAGAACATCAGCCTGACCGTGGCGCCGCTGCAGCCGCTGCGCTTCAGGGGCACCAGCACCAGTGTGCAGCTGGCGCTGGACTGGTCGCGCAGCAAGGGCGCCCATGGCGCCACCTACGAAGCCGGGGTAGACCGTGAAGAGCTGGACAACGAACCGGTGGTGTTCGACGGCAAGCTGGTGCCCTATGAGGAGCTGCCGGCCAGCGACTTCAACCGGCCCTGGACCGCGCGCCTGGTGACCATCACCGACATCCCCCAGTGGAACCTGTCGGTGAGCAACTTCTTGCGCTACCGCGGCCCTTACGACCAGGTGGTCAAGGTGTCGCCGGACGCCGAAGTCGATGGCAAGACCTACAGCCGCTACGAAACGGTCGCCACGCCCGGCGCGCCGACCTGGGACATGCGCCTGGCCTGGGACATCCCCACCGGCAAGGACCAGGCGTTCTTCGTCAACGTCGACATCACCAACGTCACCGACAAGGTCAACGAGATCGCCAGCCGCACCTCGACCAGCGTGGTCAGCTACGAGATAGGCCGCCAATACTGGCTGGAAGTCGGCTACCGCTTCTAACACTAGAAAACCGTGGATACCCTGATGAAAAAGCTCATCGCGGGCCTGCTCGGCCCGCTGTTGCTCGGCGCCTGCGCGTCGATACCCGAACCCGACTCGCCATTGCCCTGGGACAGCCAGGTTATCCATGGCCAGTTGGCCAATGGCCTGGCTTATCGGCTGGTGCGCGAAACCTCGCAGCCAGGGCGGCTGGACCTGCGCCTGACAGTCAAGGCCGGCTCGGTTGACGAAGCCGACGACCAGGTTGGCGTGGCGCACTTGGTCGAGCACCTGGCCTTTCACAGCAGGGCGGGTGGCGAGCACAAGCTGCGCCAGCGCATGACCGACCTGGGCTGGGTGCAGGGGCGGCACTTCAATGCCGTGACCAACTACGAACGCACCCAGTACCTGATCGGCCCGCCTGCTGGCGTGCGCCAAGCGCCCCAAGCGTTGCAGGCGCTGGCCGACCTGGCCTTCGCCCGTGATTACAATGCCCAGGACCTGGAGCAAGAACGGCCAATCGTGATCGAGGAGTGGCGCGGCGGCCTGGGCGTGGCCCAGCGCATGAACGAGCAGCGCACCGCTTCGCAGCGGGTGGGTTCGCGTTACCCCGAGCACCGTACCATCGGCAACGAGGCGGCGATCCGCATGGCCAGCCTGGAGCAACTGCAGGCGTTCCAGAACCGCTGGTACCTGCCGAACAACATGGTGCTTTCGGCGGTTGGCGATTTCGACCCACAGGCCCTGCGCGAACAGATCGAACAGGCGTTTGGCAAGGCCAAGGCGGGCCCGGTGGCGGCCCGCGAGCAGCGCGAGCTGCCGCTGGACGACAAGCTGAAGGTGTTCCGCCTGCAGGACCCGCAGTCCGGCAGCAACCAGGTGGCAATGCTGCTGCGCTCGCACGAGCCAGGCAGCCGCGGCACCACCCGCGCTGCGCTGCGCGAGCGGCTGATCGACCGCATGATCCTCGCCGCCATGCTCGACAGCCTGCGCCGCCAGCCGCTGCAGCCGGGGGTGCGCAGCCTGATCGTGCAGAAGACCCTGATCGGTGAACACTCCACCGTGCTCGGCATCGCCGCAGGCGTCAAAGGCCAGGCCCACGACCAGGCGCTGCAGCAGTTGCTGACCGAGATCGAGCGCCTGCGCCAGCACGGCTTCAATGAAACCGACCTGCAACGTGAGCGCGAACATATCCGCGCGCTGGGCGAAAAGACCCTGGCCAAACAGGCACCGCGCACCTTCGAGCAATGGGTGGAGCAACTCAACAATGCCGCTGTGCAGGGCAATGCCGTCACCGAACGGCATGCCACCGCTGCGCGCTATCTGCAGGTGCTGGACGACATCTCGCTGAATGACCTGAACGACCGCCTGCAACGTTGGCTCGCCAGCCCTGACCGGGTATTACAGGTGAGTGCGGCAGGTACTTCCAAGGTTGCCCTGCCGAGCGTTGCGCAGGTTGAAGCACGTCAGGCAAAGCTGGCTGCAACAGCGCTGCCCGTGCCCGTACAGGTGGCGCCGGCAGTGGCTGTGAAACCCCGGCTGGAAATGCCCGCTACGCCACCAGCGGCAGCTATCGTCGAACGCAAGACCTTTCCTGAGCAACACGTGGAACACTGGCGCCTGAGCAATGGTGATCGGTTGGTCTGGCTCAAGCGCAATGGCCCGGAAGGCAAGTGGCTGCTGCAGGCCGACTCGTCTGCGGGCTATCACCTTGCAGGCACCCCGGCCTGGCGCCTGCAGATGGCCGCACAGCTGGCCATGCACAGTGGCCTGCCCGGGATGGATCAGCAGGCCCTGGCAACCTGGCGCCAGGACCAGCGCGCCACACTCGGCTTCGACCAGCAGCCCCAGCGCCTGCAGCTCAACCTTGGTGCTGCGCCAGAGCAACTGCTGGCGCTGATGCAGAGCTATCGGGTAAGCCAGCTGGCCAGCATCGACCCGCAAGTGTTCAGCACCACGCGCGATGTATTGCTGCAACGCCTGCGCAGCCGCCCGGATGACGTACGTGGGCTGCAGGAAAGCCGGCAGCGTGTGCTCAAGTACGGTGTCGACCACTGGCAGTCGCCGGAAATCAGCGCCCTTGAACAGTTGACCGCCGAACAGCTGAGTGCCGACTGGAAGCGCTTGGCTGGTGCGCCGGTGACCTATTACCTGATGGCGGATGCGGCGCCTGAATCGCTGGAGAAAATGGTCGGTGAAATGCTCGCGACCATCCCGCGCAGTAACTCGCTGGCCAGCCAGCAGGCTTTGCAACAGCCCGGCCAGCGTCGCGATGATCTGGCAATCGCGCTGGAGCCGCGTGCCGTCCTGCAAGCCAGCAGCTACCAGCCCCAGGCCTGGAGCCCGGAAGCGGCGGCGCGGGTGGCGGTATTGCGTGACCTGGCCAACCAACGCCTAAAAGCACAGCTGAGGGGCGAAGCTGCCGGCGTGTATCGCCTGCGTTTCGACAGCGAACTGAATGCCGACAGCCAACGCATCGAAAGCAGCCTGAGCTTCACCTGCGACCCGGCGCGGGTCGACGAACTGTGGGCCATGGCCCAGAAGACGTTGGCCAGCCTGCAACCGGACGCCCAGTGGCTGGCTACCGAGCGCGCCGAGTTCCAGCGCCAGGAGAGCAAGCGCCGTGACGACCCGCAAACCCAGTTCAAGCGCCTGATCCTCAGTGACCGCCGCTGGCACGATCCACGTTACCTGCAGACCCAGGCACAACTGCCTGATGCCTTGAACCTGCCAGCGCTGCAACAGCAAGCGAAGCAGCTGTTCCCACAGGCCAATCAGGTGCAGCTGCGCCTGTTGCCTTCGGCGGTGGCACAGGAGCAGGCCCTGTGAAGACCCTGCGGACATTCTACCGCCTCAGCCGTCCGTTCTGGCGCAGCCGCCAGCAATGGCCGGCCTGGTTGATGTTGGCTACGGTGATCGGCCTTGGGTTGTTGGTGGTGCAGATCAATGTGCTGATCAACAGTTGGAGCAAGACCTTCTACGACACCCTGGCAGCATTCGACACCACCGGGCTGTACGGCCTGGTCGGCGAGTACGCGCTGTACCTGGGCAGTTATGTGCTGATCGTAGTGGCCATGGATTACCTGCGCAAAGGGCTGGAGCTGCGCTGGCGCCAGGCGATGACCGGGCGGCTGACCGATGCCTGGCTGGCTGACCAGGCGTTCTACCGCCTGGGGCTGACCGGCGAGCCGGACAACCCCGACCAGCGCATCGCCCAGGACATTGACCTGATGGTTGGCCTGAGCATCGAGCTGGTGGCGTCCTTGGTGATCAACCTGGCGCAGGTGGGGGCGTTCGTGGTGATCCTGTGGAACCTGTCGGGCGTGCAGACTTTCAGCCTGTTCGGCGAGACATTCACCGTGCATGGCTACCTGGTGTGGATCGTGCTGTTCTACACCTTGGCTGGCAGCCTGCTGACCCATTTGATCGGCAAGCCGCTGCATGCCCTGAACTACGAGCGCGAACACCGCGAGGCGGACTTTCGCGCCAGTCTGCTGCGCAAGCGCGACCATGCCGAGCAAATTGCGCTGTACCGCGGCGAAGCGGTCGAACGCGAACACCTGGCCGGGCGATTTTGTGCCATCGCCGACAACTGGCGGCAGTTGATGGGGCGGGAGCGCAACCTCAGCCTGTTCACAGTTTCCTACGAACGCCTGAGCCTGATCATTCCAGTGTTCGCCGCCTTGCCGGCGTTCATGGCCAAGGCCATCACCCTGGGTGGGTTGATGCAGATTCGCAGTGCCTTCAACGCGGTGCATGGGTCGCTTAGCTGGTTCATCAAGCTGTATCACAAGCTGGTGCGCTGGAGTGCGGCGTTGCAGCGCCTGGAGCAGTTCGAGCAGGCCATTGCCGCGAGTCGCCAGCAGGTGCTCAAGGCGCCACAGGGGCAGTGCCTGTGCATGCAGGGCCTGACGCTGTGCAAGCCCGATGGCGGCGTGTTGCTGGATGCATTCGACCTGCGTGTGGGGCAGGGCGAATGGGTGCGTCTGGGCGGTCGCAGCGGATTGGGCAAGTCGACTTTGCTGCGTACCTTGCAGGGGCTGTGGCCTTACTGCGTGGGTGATTGGCAGTTGCCGCCGGGGAGGAGCTTGTTGTTGCCACAGAAGCCATACATGCCGCACTTGAGCTTGCGCGGGTTACTGGCTTATCCACAGCTGCGCTCGATCGATGATGTGCAGTTGATCGATGTGTTGGCCAAAGTGGGGCTGGGTGGCCTGATCGGGCAACTGGACCTGCAGGCGGAGTGGGAGCGTGTGCTTTCTGGTGGCGAGCAGCAGCGGTTGAGCCTGGCGCGGGCGTTGTTGTACCGGCCGGATACGTTGTACCTGGATGAGGCGACCAGTCAGCTGGACCTGGGCAGTGCGCGGGGGTTGCTGGAGATGCTCAGGCGGGAGTTGCCGGGGTGCACAGTGGTGGGCGTGACTCACCAGGAGGGATTGGTCGGGCTGTTTGACCGGACCTTTGAGCTGGAGCGGTTGGCCGAGCCTGCGTAAGACAGTGCCGGCCTCTTCGCGGGTGAACCCGCTCCTACAAGGTACTCCACAGGCCTCAGGCCTTGTGCAATCCCTGTAGGAGCGGGTTTACCCGCGAAGAGGCCAGTACAGGAAAAACGAATCATGCGCGCCTGCTGAACTGCGCCAACGCTGGTAGCAGTTGCTTATCGATGGCCTGGCGCACCGCCGGCAAAATCGTCGCGCTACCGGTATACATCTGCTCCACCATGCCCTTCAGCGCCCGCGCGTTAGGCTCGGTCAGCCCGCGCACCACCGCTTCGCAGGCCTGCTCGGCGCTGGCCCCGGCCGGAATGTCGAACCCGCGCGCGCGCAGGTGGCCTGCCAGATCGTCCTGGTCAATCAAATCCGCATGCATCATGGCTGTTGTCCCTTTTATCGCTAAGAGAGTGCTGCTGTGATTTACGACCGATTCTGTGACGACCGCGACATACCCGCAACAACAGAATGCCGGCATGGCTGCTTTGGCTAAGAACAGGTCGTTCCCGGCTAAATCCACCTGCCGGGAAGTGCGCACACTCAAGCCATCTACCGCAACGGAGGGTTTGGTCACCCTCGCTCGTGCACAGTGGATGTTGCTCGCTCTTGGCCCCGGATGCTCACGGCTTTCCGGGGTTATTTTTTGCCCGAAGCAACGCTTGAAGGCATGCACAAATCCCTGTAGGAGCGGGTTTACCCGCGAATACGATGGTGAAGCTACCGACGCATTCGCGGGTGAACCCGCTCCTACAGGGGGCGCAGTCACCTTCAGGATTTTGTGTTCAGGCCCATCACTCGGCCGACGAACTCGGCCGGGGGCAGATCCTGCTGCTCATCCACCAACCCCTGCAGTAACCCGACACTGCGCTCACTGAAAGGCGCCGACTTCGGCCCCGCCAGGTCCACATGCAGCAGCATCTGCTCGCTGGCCGCCAGCACCTCGTCAAACCCGGCCCGGTGCAGGCTGTGGTAGACGTGCAGGCGCTTGCGATCAAAGCCGATGATCTGCGTCTGCACCCACACTTCGGTGCCCAGTTTCACTTCATTCAGGTAGTTGATGTGCGCTTCCAGGGTGAACAGCGAGTTACCACTCTGCCCACGGCTGTCGGCATCCAGGCCGATGCGCTCCATCAGCGCATCGGTGGCGTAGCTGAAGATCAGCAGGTAGAAGGCATCGCGCAAATGCCCGTTGTAGTCGACCCAGTCCTGCTGGACCGGGGTACGGTAGGTGATCAGTGCGGACATCGCGTGCTCCTCAATCGCCAAAGGCCATGCCGTGCTTGGCTTTGCTGGTTTTCACCGCTTCCAGCACCGCCAACAGGGTGTCATCACGATAGCGTTCCAGCGCGGCGATGCTGCGTTCGCCCAGTTGGTCCGAAGTGCCCTCGACCACATCGTCGATCAGCTTGTCGGTCAGCTGCGGTGCGGGCAGGTAGGTCCATGGCAGCTGCAGCGCTGGGCCGAACTGGGCCATGAAGTGGCGCATGCCGGCATCGCCACCGGCCAGGGTGTAGGTGAGGAAGGTGCCCATGAACGACCAGCGCAGGCCGGCGCCAAAGCGGATCGCGTCGTCGATCTCGCCGGTGCTGGCGACGCCGTCGTTGACCAGGTGCAAAGCCTCGCGCCACAGCGCTTCGAGCAGGCGGTCGGCGATGAAACCGGGCACTTCCTTGCGTACGTGCAGCGGGCGCATGCCCAGGGCGGTGTAGATGGCCTTGGCCGCTTCGATGGCCTCGGGTGCGGTGCGATTGCCGCCAACGATCTCGACCAGCGGCAGCAGGTACACCGGGTTGAACGGGTGACCGACCACGCAGCGTTCGGGGTGGGTGGCCGACTCGTAGAACTCGCTGGGCAGCAGGCCCGAGGTGCTGCTGCCGATAATGGCATCAGGTTTGGCTGCGGCACTGATTTTCGCGTGCAGGTCGAGCTTCAGGTCCAACCGTTCTGGCGCGCTTTCCTGGATGAAATCGGCGTCGCGTACGCATTCCTCGATGGTAGTCACGAACTTCAGCCGGTCTTGTGCTGCACCTGGGGTCAAGCCTTGTTTCTCCAAGGCTGGCCAGGCATTGGCGATACGTTTGCGCAGTGCCTGTTCTGCGCCGGGCGCCGGGTCCCAGGCGATCACGTCCAGGCCGTGGGCCAGGGCGCGGGCAACCCAGCCGCTGCCGATCACGCCGCTACCGAGGGCGGCGAAGGTCTTGATCTTGGTGATGAAAGGCATATCGGGTCCTCAGGATGAACAGAATTATTGAGACGAGCGCCAATCCTTGTGGGAGCGGGCTTGCCCCGCGAAGCAGGCGGCGCGGTGGTGCATGGCACCGGCTGTGCCGGTGTTCGCGGGGCAAGCCCGCTCCCACAGTATTTGTGGCGCTGTAGCAATCGTTGAAAGGAGTCAGCGGCGCTGGAGGTTCATTTTTTCCCGGCCTTCTGCCGGGCTAAGCACACGGCCACCCATGCGGGTGATGATTTCGGCGGCGCGCTCGACCAGTTGACCGTTGCTGGCCAGCACACCACGGTCGAGGTACAGGTTGTCTTCCAGCCCCACCCGCACGTTGCCGCCTAGCAGCACCGCCTGCGCCGCCATCGGCATCTGCATGCGGCCGATGCCGAAGCCGGCCCAGGTAACGTTGGCCGGCAGGTTGTCGACCATCGCCTTCATGGTGGTGGTGTCGGCTGGCGCGCCCCACGGGATGCCCAGGCACAGCTGGAACAGCGGGTCTTCGAGCAGGCCTTCCTTCATCATCTGCTTGGCGAACCACAGGTGGCCGGTGTCGAAAATTTCCAGTTCGGCCTTCACACCCAACTCGGTGATGCGCTTGGCGCCGGCGCGCAGTTGCGCCGGGGTAGACACATAGATCGAGTTGCCGTCACCGAAGTTGAGCGTGCCGCAGTCGAGGGTGCAGATCTCCGGTAGCAGTGCTTCGACGTGGGCCAGGCGCTCCAGCGGGCCGATCAGGTCGGTGCCCGGGCCGAACTCCAGCGGTGTTTCGCCCGGGCCGATTTCCAGGTCGCCGCCCATGCCGGCGGTGAGGTTGACGATGATGTCCACGTCGGCTTCGCGGATGCGTTCCATGACTTCACGGTACAGCGCCACGTCGCGGCTGAAACGGCCGGTTTGCGGGTCGCGGACGTGGCAGTGGACCACGGTGGCGCCGGCCTTGGCGGCTTCGACGGCGGCTTCGGCGATCTGTTTGGGGGTGACGGGAACAAGGTGGCTTTTCGAGGCGGTGTCGCCGGCGCCGGTGAGGGCGCAAGTGATGATGACGTCGTGGTTCATGGCGGGTTCCTTGTGGTGTCTGTGCTGGCCTTTTCGCGGGTAAACCCGCTCCTACACCGGGATGTGAGTAACCCCGGCATGCGCATGGCAGGTGTAGGAGCGGGTTCACCCGCGAAAGGGCTGGATCAGTTGGCGCTGAGCTTGAGGTTGCCCGCAGCCGGCTTGCCATCGAAGGTGGTCACACCTTCCAGCCAGCGGGCCTTGTCCTCGGGGTGGTCCTTGAGCCACTGGCGGGCCGATTCCAGCGCATCTTTGTGGTCGAGCAGCGGCTGCATCATGCGGCTCTCGTCTTCGGCGCTGAAGTTCAGGTTGGCCAGCAGGCGGTGGGCGTTGGGGCAGCGTTCGGCGTAGTCCGGCGCAGTCACCGTCCACACCGTCGCCCGGCCTTCGTCCGGGCCCAGGGCGTCCTGGCTGTCGCCCAGGTAGGCCATGTCGATGTTGACGTTCATCGGGTGTGGCGCCCAGCCGAAGAACACCACCGCCTCCTTGCGCCGCACCGCGCGGTCGACGGCGGCGAGCATGCCGGCCTCGCTGGACTCGACCAGCTGGAACTTGCCCAGGCCGAACTGGTTCTTGGCGATCATCGCCTTGATCTGGGTGTTGGCGCCGGAGCCCGGCTCGATGCCGTAGATTTTCCCGCCAAGCTCTTTTTCGAACTTGTGGATGTCGGCGAAGGTCTTCAGGCCCTTGTCAGCCAGGTACTTGGGCACTGCCAAGGTGGCGCGGGCATCGTCCAGGCTGGGCTTGTCGAGCACCTTGACCTGCTGGGCGTCGACGAACGGGGTGATGGTCTGGGTCATGATCGGATTCCAGTAACCCAGGAACATGTCCAGGCGTTTGTCGCGGATGCCGGCGAAGATGATCTGCTGCGAAGCGCTGGTCTGTTTGGTCTGGTAACCCAGGCCGTCGAGCAGCACCTGAGCCATGGCGCTGGTGGCGATGACGTCGGTCCAGTTGACCACGCCCAGGCGGACGTTCTTGCAAGCCGCGGGTTCGGCGGCGAAAAGCGGGGAGGTGGCGAGGCTGCTCAGGGCAAGGGTCAACAGGCTGCGGCGGATCAAGCTGTGCATGGTGGCTCTCCATCGGCAGTGCATATTGTTATGGGGTTCGATCTCTCTGGGCCGTGTGAACACGCTACGCTGCTGGCAGGGTGAAAAATCGCACCCTGGCGACCAACACTTGCACGGAGGCGACCACCTTTGCCGTGGAGCATGCAATGCCGCAAATCATTCACTTCCTGTTGTTGCCCGGGTTCTCGGCCATGGGCTTCATCAGTGCCCTGGAGCCGCTGCGGGTGGCCAACCGCTTCAAGGGTCCGTCGTACCGCTGGCAGGTGCTGAGCCTGGATGGCGGCGCGGTAGAGGCCAGCAATGGCATGTCGGTGAATGCCGATGCGGCGCTGGCGGCAAGAGAGCCTGGTGGCATCATGCTGATTGTGGCCGGCTTTGAGCCGCTGGCCTGCTACGGGCCGGCGCTGCAGCAGGCTCTACGCCGGCTGGACCATGACGGGGTGATTCTGGGCGGCATCGATACCGGCGCGGTGGTGCTGGCCGAGGCCGGCCTGCTCGACGGCCACCGCGCCACCGTGCATTGGGAGGCGTTGGAGGCGTTCAAGGAGCGCTACCCGAGCCTGCAGGCGACTCAGGAACTGTTCGAGATCGACCGGCGGCGCATTACCTGCGCGGGTGGCACGGCGTCTATCGACCTGATGCTCGACCTGATTGCCCAGGCCCATGGCAGTGAACTGGCGGTGCAGGTGTCGGAGCAGTTCGTGCTCGGGCGTATCCGCCAGCGACAGGACCACCAGCGCATGCAGATCGCCAGCCGTTATGGCATCAGCAACAAGAAGCTGGTGAAGGTGATTGGCGAAATGGAGCGCAACACCGAGCAGCCGCTCAATACCCAGGTGCTGGCCGAAGCGGTGCAGGTGACCCGGCGGCAGCTGGAGCGGCTGTTTCGTGTGCACCTGGATGACACGCCCAGTGGGTTCTATTTGCGACTGCGGCTGGATAAAGCCAGGCAGTTGTTGCGCCAGACCGACATGAGCGTGCTGGAGGTGGGGGTGGCCTGTGGGTTTGAGTCGGCTTCGTACTTTACCCGCTGCTATCGGGCCCGGTACCAGCGTTGCCCGCGGGAAGACCGCCTGGCCAGGGCGGTTTGATGTCCTCCTGTGCCGGCCTCTTCGCGGGTGAACCCGCTCCTACAGGGAAATCACCACCTGTGGGCCTTATGCATGGCCTGTAGGAGCGGGTTTACCCGCGAAGAGGCCAGTACAGGTTTACTGCTGACCAATGGACTGCAAATACTCAGACCGGTCATCACTACGCTGCGCCACACAGGTATCCCAAGCCGCCTGGAACGCCTTGCTGCCGGGCTTCTCGGCATAGGTCTCGACCTTGCAATCAGCATCGCGCAATTGCGTCCAAAGCTTCTCGGCCGCATCCATGCGCGCGACCAGCGCGGTAGCCTGGTCGCCTTCATCGGCATACTGGTCGCGAATGCGCTGGATCAGGTCGTCATACGCCGCTTTCAGCTCGCGCTCAGCAGTTTGCTTGTTGAACGCCGCACAGGCGAACGTCTGCTGGTCGGTCTCGACGTTGTCGCACGGGGTGCTTTCTTCCTCGCCGGCCTGTGCGCCCGTAACGACAGCCAGCAGTACCAGCCATGCCAATGATTTCATCCCTTTTCTCCTCAACAGGCTGACGAATCGCAGGGATTCTCGCTCAGACGAAGGCGCGGCGGTAGCTACCTGTCCAAATGTTCATAAAGTGGCCGCAAACGTCGTTATCGAGACTGCCTCTCATCGCCAGACTGCGCCGCAGAGGGGCTGTTGTCGCGCATTGACGCTTTCGGCAAACCCCCTGTCGTTTTTGCATCGGGGCGTCGCAAGGCACAGGCATATGCTGGCCCCAAAGCGCCGGCAGAAGATTCGGCGCGGCCCAAATCAACAAAGGGGACAGCCTGATGAGCCCAGCCGAACTTCACGCCGACAGCATCGTCATCGACGGCCTGATCATTGCCAAATGGAACCGCGAGCTGTTCGAGGACATGCGCAAAGGCGGGCTGACTGCGGCCAACTGCACGGTGTCGGTCTGGGAAGGCTTCAAGGCTACCGTTGACCAGATCGCCGCCAGCCAGAAGCTGATCCGCGACAACAGCGACCTGGTCATGCCAGTGCGCACTACCGCCGACATTCGCAAGGCCAAGGAGCTGGGCAAGACCGGCATCCTGTTCGGCTTCCAGAATGCCCACGCCTTCGAAGATCAGATCGCCTACGTCGACGTGTTCAAGCAACTGGGCGTGGGCATCGTGCAGATGTGCTACAACACCCAGAACCTGGTAGGCACCGGTTGCTACGAGCGTGACGGCGGCCTGTCGGGCTTTGGCCGCGAGATCGTGGCGGAAATGAACCGCGTCGGCATCATGTGCGACCTGTCCCACGTTGGCTCCAAGACTTCCGAAGAAGTCATCCTCGAATCGAAAAAACCGGTGTGCTACTCGCACTGCCTGCCGTCGGGCCTGAAAGAGCACCCGCGCAACAAGTCGGACGAAGAGCTGAAGTTCATCGCCGACCACGGCGGCTTCGTTGGCGTGACCATGTTCGCGCCGTTCCTGGCCAAGGGCATTGACTCGACCATCGACGACTACGCCGAGGCCATCGAGTACACCATGAACATCGTCGGTGAAGACGCCATCGGTATCGGTACCGACTTCACCCAGGGCCACGGCCAGGACTTCTTCGAGTACCTGACCCACGACAAGGGCTACGCCCGTCGCCTGACCAACTTCGGCAAGATCATCAACCCGCTGGGCATCCGCACCGTGGGCGAATTCCCCAACCTCACCGAAACCTTGCTCAAGCGCGGCCACTCCGAGCGCGTGGTGCGCAAGATCATGGGTGAGAACTGGGTCAACGTCCTCAAGGACGTGTGGGGCGAGTAAGCCGCTCTCCAAGCCTGAAAGCCCCTGCCAGCAACGCCGGGGCATCCCAAATGAAAATTTTATGGAGTTGAGTTTCCATGGCCAAGATCGCCCCGCAATTGCCAATCGAAGTTGATACCGAAACCGGCGTATGGACCAGCGACGCCCTGCCGATGCTGTATGTGCCGCGCCATTTCTTCGTCAACAACCACATTGGCATCGAGGAAGTGCTAGGCGCCGACGCCTACGCCGAGATCCTCTACAAGGCCGGCTACAAGTCCGCCTGGCACTGGTGTGAAAAAGAAGCCGAGTGCCATGGCCTGGAAGGCGTTGCGGTGTTCGAGCACTACATGAAGCGCCTGAGCCAGCGTGGCTGGGGCCTGTTCGAAATCCAGGACATCGACCTGGACAAAGGCACCTGCAGCGTCAAGCTCAAGCACTCTGCGTTCGTGTACGTCTATGGCAAGTGCGGCCGCAAGGTCGACTACATGTTCACCGGCTGGTTCGCCGGCGCCATGGACCAGATTCTCGCTGCCCGCGGCAGCTCGATCCGCACCGTGGCCGAACAGGTCTACGGCGGTTCGGAAGAAGGCCACGAAGATGGCCTGTTCGTTACAAAGCCGTTGTAAGCCGGAGATAGCGTCATGGCATTCGAAGCAATGTTCCAGCCGATCCAGATCGGCAAACTGACCATCCGCAACCGTGTGCTCAGCACCGCGCACGCCGAGGTCTACGCCACTGACGGCGGCATGACGACCGACCGCTACGTGAAGTACTACGAAGAAAAGGCCAAGGGCGGCATCGGCCTGGCGATCTGCGGCGGCTCGTCGGTGGTGGCCATCGACAGCCCGCAGGAGTGGTGGGCGTCGGTCAACCTGTCGACCGACCGTATCATCCCGCACTTCCAGAACCTGGCCGACGCCATGCACAAGCATGGCGCCAAGATCATGATCCAGATTACCCACATGGGCCGTCGCTCGCGCTGGGACGGCTTCAATTGGCCGACCCTGATGTCGCCGTCGGGTATCCGTGAACCGGTACACCGCGCCACCTGTAAAACCATCGAGGTGGAAGAGATCTGGCGGGTGATCGGCAACTACGCGCAGGCTGCGCGGCGTGCCAAAGAGGGCGGCCTGGACGGCGTGGAACTGTCCGCTGTGCACCAGCACATGATCGACCAGTTCTGGAGCCCACGGGTCAACAAGCGTACCGACGAATGGGGCGGTACCTTTGAAGGCCGCATGAAGTTCGGTATGGAAGTATTGAAAGCCGTGCGTGCCGAAGTCGGTGACGACTTCTGCGTGGGCATGCGTATCTGTGGCGACGAGTTCCACCCCGATGGCCTCAGCCACGAGGACATGAAGCAGATCGCCGCCTACTACGATGCCACCGGCATGCTCGACTTCATCGGCGTGGTCGGCTCGGGTTGCGATACCCACAACACCCTGGCCAACGTCATCCCCAACATGAGCTACCCGCCGGAGCCGTTCCTGCACCTGGCGGCCGGTATCAAGGAAGTGGTCAAGGTCCCGGTGCTGCACGCGCAGAACATCAAGGACCCGAACCAGGCCACGCGCATTCTTGAAGGCGGCTACGTGGACATGGTCGGCATGACCCGTGCGCACATGGCCGACCCGCACCTGATCGCCAAGATCAAGATGGGCCAGATCGACCAGATCAAGCAGTGCGTCGGTGCCAACTACTGCATCGACCGCCAGTACCAGGGCCTGGATGTGCTGTGCATCCAGAACGCCGCGACCTCCCGTGAATACATGGGCGTGCCGCACATCATCGAAAAGACCACCGGCGTCAAACGCAAGGTAGTTGTAGTGGGCGCCGGCCCTGCCGGCATGGAAGCGGCTCGCGTGGCCGCCGAACGTGGCCACGACGTGACCCTGTTCGAGAAGAAAGACCAGATTGGCGGGCAGATCACCATCGCCGCCAAGGCCCCGCAGCGCGACCAGATTGCCGGTATCACCCGCTGGTACCAGCTGGAGCTGGCGCGCCTGAAGGTCGACCTGCGCCTGGGTACCGCCGCTGACGTGGCCGCCATCCAGGACCTGCGCCCCGACGTGATCGTGCTGGCCGTGGGCGGGCATTCGTTCCTGGAGCAGAACGAGCACTGGGGCGCCGCCGAAGGGCTGGTGGTCAGCAGCTGGGACGTGCTCGATGGCAAGGTTGCGCCGGGCAAGAACGTGCTGGTGTACGACACCATCTGCGAATTCACCGGCATGTCGGTGGCCGACTTCATCGCGGACAAGGGCAGCCAGGTCGAGATCGTCACCGACGACATCAAGCCGGGCGTGGCCATGGGCGGTACCACCTTCCCGACCTACTACCGCAGCATGTACCCGAAAGAAGTGATCATGACCGGCGACATGATGCTGGAAAAGGTCTACCGCGAAGGCGACAAGCTGGTGGCGGTGCTGGAGAACGAATACACCGGCGCCAAGGAAGAACGCGTGGTCGACCAGGTGGTAGTGGAAAACGGCGTGCGTCCTGACGAGCAGCTGTACTACGCACTGAAGGAAGGTTCGCGCAACAAAGGCCAGATCGACGTGGAGGCGCTGTTCGCCATCAAGCCACAACCGATCCTCAGCCAGCCGGGCGAAGGCTACCTGCTGTACCGCATCGGCGACTGCGTGGCCCAGCGCAACGTGCATGCGGCGATCTACGACGCCTTGCGCCTGTGCAAGGACTTCTGATCGTTAACAGTCGCCGCCATCGGGCGCGATCCCTGTAGGAGCGGGTTTACCCGCGAATGCGTCAGCACTGACAACACCGTTGCCTGACCGGACGCATTCGCGGGTGAATCGCAGCGGCGAACCGCCGCTCCTACATGGGGCCAGTCTCGCCCTCCGGTCGGCGCAAGAATCCAGCTGTTGTGGGAGCCTCCCATGTTGAACACCCTTTTACCCATCCTGCTGTTCGCGGCCCTAGGCCTGGCAGTGCTCGGTGCCCTGCGCCGGGTGCGCATGTGGCGCCGTGGCCGGGCCTCCAAGGTCGACCTGATCGGCGGCCTGCTGGCCATGCCGCGCCGTTACCTGGTAGACCTGCACCACGTGGTCGAGCGCGACAAGTACATGTCCAAGACCCACGTGGCCACGGCGGGCGGCTTTGTGCTGTCGGCGGCCCTGGCGATCCTGGTGCACGGCTTTGGCCTGCAGAGCAAGATCCTTGGCTACGCGCTGCTGGTAGCCACGGTGATCATGTTCACCGGTGCCCTGTTCGTCTTCAAACGCCGCCTCAACCCGCCTTCACGCCTGTCCAAGGGCCCGTGGATGCGCCTGCCGAAGAGCCTGTTGGCGTTTGCCGCGAGCTTCTTCATCGCCACCTTGCCGGTGGCCGGCATCCTGCCCGCCAACACCGGCGGCTGGGTGATGGTCGCCGTGCTCGGCCTGGGTGTGCTGTGGGGCGTGTCGGAGCTGTTCTTCGGCATGACCTGGGGCGGCCCGATGAAGCACGCCTTCGCCGGTGCCCTGCACCTGGCCTGGCACCGCCGCGCTGAACGCTTCGGCGGCGGCCGCTCCACCGGCCTCAAGCCGCTGGACCTGGAAGACCCGAACGCGCCGCTGGGCGTGGAAAAACCGGTGGACTTCACCTGGAACCAGCTGCTGGGCTTCGATGCCTGCGTGCAGTGCGGTAAATGTGAAGCCATGTGTCCGGCGTTTGCCGCCGGCCAGCCGCTGAACCCGAAAAAGCTCATCCAGGACATGGTCATCGGCCTGGCCGGTGGCACCGATGCCCAGTTCGCCGGCAGCCCGTACCCTGGCAAGCCGATCGGTGAACACGGCGGCCACCCGCACCAACCGATCGTCAATGGCCTGGTCGACGCCGAAACGCTGTGGTCGTGCACCACCTGCCGTGCCTGCGTCGAGGAATGCCCGATGATGATCGAGCACGTCGATGCCATCGTCGACATGCGCCGCCACCTCACCTTGGAAAAGGGCGCCACCCCGAACAAGGGTGCCGAGGTGCTGGACAACCTGATCGCCACCGACAACCCCGGCGGCTTCGCCCCTGGCGGGCGCATGAACTGGGCCGCCGACCTCAACCTGCAACTGCTGTCGGAGGTGAAAACCACCGAGGTGCTGTTCTGGGTGGGCGATGGTGCCTTCGACATGCGCAACCAGCGCACCCTGCGCTCGTTCGTCAAAGTACTGAAGGCCTCGGGCGTGGACTTTGCCGTGCTCGGCCTGGAAGAACGCGACAGCGGCGACGTGGCACGCCGCCTGGGTGATGAAGCGACCTTCCAGCAGCTGGCCAAGCGCAACATCCAGACCCTGGCCAAGTACAAGTTCCAGCGCATCGTCACCTGCGACCCGCACAGCTTCCATGTGCTGAAGAACGAATACGGCGCCCTGGGCGGCGACTATCAGGTGCAGCACCACAGCACCTACATCGCCGAATTGATCGCGGCCAAGAAGTTGAACCTGGGCCAGCACAAGGGCGGCAGCGTCACCTACCACGACCCGTGCTACCTGGGCCGTTACAACGGCGAGTACGAAGCCCCGCGCGAAGTGCTCAAGGCATTGGGTATCGAAGTGCGCGAGATGCAGCGTTCGGGCTTCCGTTCCCGTTGCTGCGGCGGTGGTGGCGGCGCGCCGATTACCGACATCCCGGGCAAGCAGCGTATCCCCGACATGCGCATGGACGACATCCGCGAAACCGAAGCCGAACTGGTGGCCGTGGGTTGCCCGCAGTGCACCGCCATGCTCGAAGGTGTGGTCGAACCACGCCCACAGATCAAGGACCTGGCCGAGCTGGTGGCTGACGTGCTGATCGAAGAGGACACGCCAGCCGCCCCAAAGCCGCAAACGGCTAAACGCGAACCTGCGGAGGTGCACTGATGAGCGACATTATCCGCCGCGACCCACGCGCCGAGTGGATCGCCCGTAACCGTCTGCACCCGCTGCACGCAGCGATGCAGACGCAACAGACCAGCTGGATGGGGCCAAACGGCGTCATCCGCAAGAACCCCCATGCGATCGCCGCAGGCTTCATTGGCCCGGCCGGTATCAAGCGCATCGACCGCAGCGGCGCCCAGCAGGGCACCGGTGTGGGCGGGCGGCGCACGGCGGCGGCCGAGGTCAAGCTGCCGCTGCACCAGGTGCCAGCGCCGGCGTTCTACATCGCCGTGGTGCCAGACATGGTCGGCGGCCGCCTGAGCAGCCACGATCGCGACCTGCTCGGCCTGGCCCATAGCCTGGCTGGCAGCGACGGTGCGGTGCTGGCGGTGGTGTTTGGCGAGCACAAGGAAAGCAACTTTTCCACAGCCGGCGTCGACCGCCTGCTGGTCATCGAGGGCGAGGCCTTCGAAGGTTATGCACCGGAGCAACTTGTTCAAGGTCTTCGCGCTGTGGATAACCAGTTCACCCCGCGCCACTGGCTGCTGCCCGACAGCCGTACCGGTGGCGGCGAACTGGGTCGGCGCCTGGGCGCAGCGCTGGGCGAACGCCCGGCGACGCGGGTATGGCAGGTCAAGGACGGCCAGTGCATCGGCCGTGCCGGTGCCGGCCAGCAAGACCTGCAACGCGCCGTGCCACGCCTGATCCTGGCGGCGGCGGAGTGTGCCGAGCCGGTCAGCGAAACCCGTCATGAAGCGCTGCCGGTGGAGTTGTCCACAAGCGTGGCGCGCAGCCTGTCGCGCATCGAAGACCTCGGCTCGGTGGCCGTCGACCCGGCCACCATTGCCATGGCCGAGGCCGAATTCATCGTTTCGGGTGGCAACGGGGTCAAGGACTGGGACCTGTATCACCAGGCGACCGCGGCCCTTGGCGCCACCGAAGGCGCGTCGCGGGTGGCGGTGGACGACGGCTTCATGCCGCGCAACCGCCAGGTCGGTGCGACCGGTACCTGGGTTACCGCACGGGTCTACGTGGCTGTGGGTATCTCTGGCGCGATCCAGCACCTGCAGGGCATCGGCGCTTGCGACAAGGTGGTGGCGATCAACATGGACCCGGGCTGCGACATGATCAAACGGGCCGACCTGTCGGTGATTGGTGACAGTTCGGCAATTCTCAAGGCACTGATCGAGGCTGTGGACAACTACCGCAGCGGCGGCCAGCGCGACGCGGCATAAGGGCACGAGCATGAGTACGAAAGTGATCAGCCTGGTTTCCATTGGTGCCCACCCAAGCTCGGGTCGCGCCCGCCGCGCCGAGCAGGATGCCCGCGCGGTGGAGCTGGGTTTGCAGCTGGCTGGGGATAACTTGCAGGTGGTACATGCCGGCGACCCGCGTGAAGAAGCGCTGCGTGCCTACCTGGGCATGGGCCTGGACCACCTGGACGTGCTGGAACAGCCGGCCGGGGCCGATGTGCTGGGCGTGCTCGGGGATTACCTGCGCGATGCCGGGGCGCAGCTAGTGCTGACCGGCAGCCAGGCAGAGACAGGTGAGGGGTCGGGCATGTTGCCGTTCCTGCTGGCAGAAAAGCTCGGCTGGCCGTTGATTGTCGGGCTGGCCGAGGTGGAGTCGATCGACAACGGTACGGCGCAGGTGCTGCAGGCCTTGCCGCGTGGTCAGCGGCGTCGCCTGAAGGTTCGCCTGCCGTTGCTGGCGACTGTAGATAACGCAGCGCCCAAACCGCGCCAGAGCGCCTTCGGGCCGGCACGCCGCGGCGTGTTGGCGGCACGTAACGTGGCAATTGTCGATGACGAACTGCTGGCTGAGGCCGAGCTGCAACCGGCCCGTCCGCGGCCCAAACGCTTGAAGGTGATCAAGGCCAAGAGCGGTGCTGACCGGATGAAGGCGGCGACGGCCAAGGCCAGCGGTGGTGGTGGCAAGGTACTGAAGGATGTTTCACCACAGGAAGGCGCCGAAGCCATCCTCAAGTTGTTGGTGGAAGAGGGCGTGCTGCGCTGACGCCTTACGCGGTCCCGTGTAGGAGCGGCCTTGTGTCGCGATGGGCTGCGCAGCAGCCCCACGATTTCAGCGACATCGCATTAATTGCCGGGGCCGCGTTGCGGCCCATCGCGACGCAAGGCCGCTCCTACAGACAACACCTCTTGGCTAACTACATTGAACGCCCAGCAGCCAAGAGCTTCATTCACAGGCTCAAATGACACCCGCTCCCCTGCAGCCAGCCCTCTGTCACCCACCGCACAGCGCAAAACCAGGTAATCCCAGCACTGCCCCTCAGCGCTGATAACCCCAATTCCATGCCTTTCATCAAACCACTTCACAGTCCCTGCCTGGCGGCTGTGCATAAGTGTCTCCCTGGGTAATGCCAAAATAGTGGCTACTAAGCAATCACAGCGCCGAAATTTGTGAAACTGGCAGAAATGCCAGGTACACCAGGTTTTGCCCACGGAATCTGTTCGCCAAGGTGTGGATAAAGTGTTGGCGCATGGCTAGGCGCCATAAGTGGCGGGGCTTTCATGGCTTTGATCAAAAAATGAACAGCTTATAGCAAGTTCATCTTCTCCACGTGCGCATGCCTCTACCAGGTTTTGCCCACAATCGCTGTTAGCCGGTCTGTGGATAATCTGTTCGGTAGAGGCTGTGAGCCTTGATACTAAAGGCTTCCAGAGTTTTGACTAAAAAATGATCAAACTCACCTGAAATCATGCTGATCCATAAAAATCAGGGTCTTGAGCCGCTTATCCACAAACGAATCGGCACGTATTGGTGCGTTGCTCACAAACTCTGTTGGTGTCTCTGTGGACAAGGTGTACGAACTTCGCTGTAGCCCATTAATTACGCTGCTTTCGTCGTTATGATCAAATAATGATCACTGATCTACCTGACATTTTTGCTAGTTCGCAAATTCCCGAGTAGCCATTACCGTGCGGCTAGGTATTCATAAGTGTGGATAACTCATGGAAACACTCTTGCTGCATACCGATCGGCAACACTCTGTGCTAAATGGGCTTGCCTGCCGCTCGCGAGCTTACTCGCCTTACGGCGTATTGAGCGCTGGGCCGTTCCCAGGGCTGGCTTTTTGTGGGCAGTATCGAGATCCCTTGACCGGCCATTATCCATTGGGAAGTGGCCATCGCTTCTATAACCCGAACCTGATGCGATTCATGGTGCCCGACAGGCTAAGCCCGTTTGCCAGAGGGGGTATCAATTGTTATGCGTATTGTGGCGCTGATCCTGTGAATCGCCATGACCCAGGCGGGGCGGCCTGGAGCATTTTGCTCAGGACCGTCAGCGTGGCGTCCAGTGGTGCCACTTTGTTCGGCTCTGTGGTGCGTACCGCCAAGAATGTGGTGACGCGCAGGGCCGCTTTCAGGGCCAGCACTACCAATGCAGGGCGGGAAGGCCAGGTTGCCCACAATGAGTTGCCCCATTTATCAAGGGTTTCGAACCAGCAGTTTTTCATGACGGGGAGCGCAGGTTTTACCGGGCAAGTGATCGCTGCGATCTCTGGCGTGAGGCCAACCGTGCAGACGGCTACGGATGTGCTGGGTGTAGTAAACACAGTAACTAACCTTAGCGGTGGTTTTACTGGCAACCTTGCTGCAGCGCGTGAGGTGGTAAGTTACCTTTGGAATGATCCGCGTGAAATCCCTGGAGTGGCTCTGGAGACGTTCATGGACGTCACGATGATTGACGAGATGCTCTCCAACGTAGGCAGGGGGCTTACGGGTCTTGCGAACAAGTTAAGGTCTTGGAGAACGCCCTCCTATGAGGTCCAGATCTAGCATCGGTCCACAGTGGCAACAGGTAGCTTGTTGCGCTCCGACCTGAAAAAGGTCGGAGCGCAGTCAGGTTTGCGCTGAGTACTTACTGCGCCTGCACTTCCTTCAGATACGGCGCCGGTTCCGCCCCTAGGTTGTTCAACACCCGCTGGCTGTACCAGTCAATGAAGTTGACTACACCAAACTCGTAGGTCTTCGAGTACGGCCCAGGCTGGTAAGCCGTGGAGTTGATCCCGCGCTGGTTCTCTTCAGCCAGGCGACGGTCCTGGTCGTTGGTGGCGTCCCACACTTTGCGCATGCGCTCTGGGTCGTAATCTACACCTTCCACGGCATCCTTGTGCACCAGCCACTTGGTGGTGACCATGGTTTCCTGCGCACTGATCGGCCACACGGTGAAGACGATGATGTGGTCGCCCATGCAGTGGTTCCACGAGTGCGGCAGGTGCAGGATGCGCATCGAGCCGAGGTCGGGGTTTTTGATACGGCCCATCAGCTTCTGGCAGGCCTGCTTGCCGTCCATGGTCATCGACACGGTGCCCTTGAGCAGCGGCATGCGCACGATGCGGTTACGCAGGCCATGGCTCTTGTGCAGGTACGGGATTTTCTCGGCTTCCCAGGCGGCAGCAGAGCTGGCTACGTGGTCCTTGAATTCCTGGCTGGCGCGCGGGTCGTTGGTGTCGTCCCATTCCAGCAGGGTTTGCAGCAGTTCCGGGTGCGAACCGGAGCAGTGGTAGCACTCGCGGTTGTTTTCCAGCACCAGTTTCCAGTTGGCCTTTTCCATCAAGGTGGTTTGCACCGCCACCTTGGTGTTCTCCATGTCGTACGGTTCCATGTAGTGTTCCAGGGTGGCCAGGAACTCGTCGATGGCAGGCGGGTTTTCCGCCAGGCTGATGAAGATGTAGCCACCGGCAACCTTTACGTGCACCGGCTTCAGGCCGTATTCCTTCATGTCGAAGTCGGCGCCCATTTCGGTGCCGGCGAACAGCAGGCGGCCGTCCAGTTCGTAGGTCCACTGGTGGTAGTGGCAGACCAGCTTGGCCACCTTGCCTTTGTCGCTGACGCACAGGCGCGAACCGCGGTGGCGGCAGACGTTGTGGAATGCATGCACTTTACCTTCGGCGCCACGCACCACCAGGATCGGGTTCTTGCCGATCTGCAAGGTGATGTAGTTGCCTTTCGCCGGAATTTCGCAAGTCATGCCGGCGATCAGCCATTCTTTCTGGAAGATCTCCTGCATGTCGATCTGGAACAGACGCTCGTCGGTGTAGAAAGGCTGGGGCAGCGAGTAGGTGCGCTCGCGGGTCTGCAGCATCTCGGCGGTGGCCTTGCGTGCAGGTTCCAGTGGATCGCCCAGGCTCAGGGTTGCGGTGACGTCCATCGTGTATTCCTCGGGGCCGTGTGCGGCCGGCAAAAGGTGGCTAATCGTTGTTGTGGTGCCGCAAGGCTGCTTCAGACAAAACAGCTAGTTGTTTTGCCGTGGAGTGTGCGTCCGAAGACGCCACGAACCGTATCCATGGACGACATGGTCGATTTGAATAACGACGCGCCAGCCCTTGCAGTGCGGGGCTGGTCGCGATAAGCACGTCGATGTCGCTGGCAGGAATGTACGTAGCCCCAAGCTTGCGCATTATCCAAGCCATAAAAAGGCCAATAGTCGGCTGCTGGAGATGAACATGTCCGATACCTTCCTCAATCCGGTCACTACCCAGACCTGGGCCAACGGCCGCCACATCGTGCGCTGCGTCAAGGTCATCCAGGAGACCTGGGACGTGCGCACCTTCTGCTTCATGGCCGACCAGCCGATCATGTTCTTCTTCAAACCGGGGCAGTTCGTTACCCTGGAGCTGGAGATCGAAGGCAAGCCGGTGATGCGCTCCTACACCATCTCCAGTTCGCCGTCGGTGCCCTACAGCTTCTCGATCACCGTCAAGCGAGTGCCAGGTGGCCTGGTGTCGAACTTCCTGCACGACACTATGCACGAAGGCGCCGAGCTGCCAGTGCACGGCCCGGTGGGCCTGTTCAACGCCATCGACTTCCCGGCGGGCAAGACGCTGTACCTGTCGGGTGGCGTCGGCATTACCCCGGTCATGTCGATGGCGCGCTGGTTCTACGACACCAACGCCAATGTCGACATGGTGTTCGTGCACAGCGCCCGTTCGCCGAAGGACATCATCTACCACCGCGAGCTGGAACAGATGGCCTCGCGCATCCCCAACTTCAGCCTGCACATCATTTGCGAAAAGCATGGCCTGGGCGAACCGTGGGCGGGTTACCGTGGTTACCTGAACCAGCGGCTGATGGAGCTGATTGCGCCAGACTACATGGAGCGCACGGTGTTCTGCTGCGGCCCGACGCCGTACATGACTGCGGTCAAGCGCATGCTTGAGGCGGTCGGTTTCGACATGAAGAACTACCACGAGGAATCGTTCGGCGCGACGCCGCCAGAGGCCAAGGCCGATGCGGTGGAGCACGCCGAACAGGCCGCCGATGCACCGGAGCTGGATGTTTCCGACCTCAACCTGGTGGAGTTCATTGGCAGCGAGAAGAGCATCCGCATTGCCCCGGGCGAAACTGTGCATGCGGCGGCGGCCAAGGTAGGCCTGATGATCCCGAAAGCCTGCGGCATGGGCATTTGCGGGACGTGCAAGGTGCTGAAGCTGGGCGGTGAAGTGGAGATGGAGCACAACGGCGGCATTACCGAAGAGGACGAAGCCGAGGGCTACATCCTGTCGTGCTGCAGTGTGCCGAAAGGGGATGTGCGGATCGATTACTGATCCGAAAATGCAGGGGGCTGCTGCGCAGCCCATCGCGACACAAGGCCGCTCCTACAGGGGAACGCGTACCCACTGGTAAACGCATATCCCTGTAGGAGCGGCCTTGAGTCGCGATGGGCCGCAAAGCGGCCCCGGCTTTCTCAAATCAGGTACGGAAGCGCGCCACCAACCCGTTCAAATCAACCGCCAACCGCGACAACTCGGCACTCGCCGCACTGGTCTGATGCGCCCCGGTAGCACTCTGCACCGACAAATCATTGATATTCACCAGGTTGCGATCCACCTCGCGCGCCACCTGCGCCTGCTCTTCCGCCGCGCTGGCAATCACCAGGTTGCGCTCGTTGATCTGCGCCACCGCCCCGGCAATGGTATCCAGCGCCATGCCGGCACCGCGGGCGATATTCAACGTCGACTCTGCACGCTCGGTGCTGGTGCGCATCGACTCCACGGCTTCCTCGGTACCGCCCTGAATGCTGCCGATCATCCGCTCGATTTCGCTGGTCGACTGCTGGGTGCGGTGAGCCAGTGCGCGCACCTCATCGGCCACCACGGCAAAACCACGGCCCGCCTCACCGGCACGCGCCGCTTCGATGGCGGCGTTCAGTGCCAGCAGGTTGGTCTGGTCGGCCAGGCCGCGGATCACATCGAGCACCTTGCCGATATCACGCGACTGCTCGGCCAGGTGGGTAATCAATTTGGCCGTAGCCTGCACATCGCCGCTCATGCGCTCGATGGCCCCTACGGTTTCCATTACCAAATCACGACCGTCGCCAGTGGACCGGCTGGCTTCACTGGAAGCCTCGGAGGTGCTAACTGCATTGCGCGCCACTTCTTCCACGGCACTGGTCATTTCCGTCACAGCAGTGGCGGCTTGTTCAATCTCGTTGTTCTGTTGTTGCAGGCCGCGGGCGCTTTCGTCGGTAACGGCATTCAACTCCTCCGCGGCCGAGGCCAGCTGGGTGGCGGAGCCGGCGATCAACTGCAGGGTGTCGCGCAGTTTGTCTTGCATACGGGCCATGGCACGCAACAGGCGGGCAGCTTCGTCGGTGCCTTCGGCGCGGATGACGTGGGTCAGGTCACCGTCGGCGACCTGCTCGGCGCTTTTGAGTGCTTCTTCGATCGGTTTGACGATGCTGCGGGTCAGCAGGAACGCGCAGACGAAGGTCAGCAGCGTGGCGGCGACCAGCAGGCCGATTACCAGGGCGAAGGCAGCGGCGTATTGGCTGGCGGCTTTTTCGTTGGTGGCGCGGGTCTGGTCGGTGTTGATGCGTACCAAGGTGTCCATGACCTTGTTGATCTGCTCGGAGTTGGCCAGCAGGTCACGGTTGAGCAGGTCGCGCAATTCGTCGGTACGGTCAGCCTGGCTCAGGCTGCGCATGCGCGACTCCAGCTGGCGGTACTGGTTGAGCAGCAGGCCGTACTGGTCGAACGCGGCCTGTTCGTCGGCGGCGCCGATCATCGGCAGGTAGGCCTGGCGCGCGCGGTCGATCTGGGTGTTGCGCTGGTCCAGCAGGTTCAGGGTATCGCGCTGGGTTTCCGGCTCGCGGTTGAGCAGCAGGCGGTAGGAGAGGGTGCGCATGCGAAGGTTCAGCGCGGTGAGCTCGTCAAGAATCTTGATACTCGGCACGCTGACCTGCTCGATGGCCACGCCGGCCTGGCGGATGTTGCCCATTTGTATCAGCGAGAAAATGCCAAGGCCGAGCATAAGCAGGCCGATCAGCGCGAAGCCGAGCAGCGCGCGCGGGGCGATATTCATGTTGCGTAGAGACATGGAGGAAGGGATCCAGGCAAGGGGAAAAAGCGTGCGCCAAATGCGCCGAAATGGGACTTGCCGGGCTATCGGTCGTGACTGCCCAGTCTTGAGCACGACCCGTAAAAATTGTGAGGTAGCTAACCTTTTCCTGACCAGCGGTTGACCCAGGTCGGAACAAGGGGGTGGTTACTCTGTCAATCTGCGGGTTAGACACCTTCTGAATCCGATATTTAATGGCGATAGGCCGCACTTTTCTTTATCGTGTGCCCCCTCTCGCAACAACCTGAGATAGACCCATGCTGGAAGCCTCCCTGAATCAAATCGAGCAACTGGTCAGCGACCTGATGCAGAAAAACGCTCAACTCACCGAGCAGAACACCGCCCTCGGCCAGGAACTGGCCCAGGCCAAGGAAGAGAACGAAACCCTGCAGCTGTCGCTGATGGAGCAGGAAGAGAAGAACGGCGCTACCGCCGCACGTATTCAGGCGCTGGTTGAGCGCGCCAGCGCGGGCGTTGTCGGCGCATGAGACTGCAAGAGCAGCCGATCAATGTCGTGTCGATTCTCGGCATCGACTATTCGATCAAGGCGCCCGAAGGCCAGGAAGAAACCCTGGCCCAGGCGGTGCGGATGCTCAACACCGCCTTGAACGAGACCAAGCGTCAGTACCCGACCCTGATCGGTGACAAATTGCTGGTACTGGCTGCCCTCAACCTCTGCTCCAAGCAGGTTGAACTGCAGAAAGAACACCAGCAGACCTTGGCGCGCACCCAGGCGCAGATTGACGCCACGGTGGATGCAATCGTTCGGACCATTGCCGAGCAATAAGGTCCAGCACCGGCCTCTGTGGGAGCGGGTTCACCCGCGAATGCGATGGTGAACCCAGTAAAGCATTCGTGGGTGAACCCGCTCCCACAGGGTGCATCTGATTGCTTCAGATCACTGGATTAACTGGATACGCAAGTGTATACACTTTCCGCAAAACAATAATGTTGCGGGGAGTAGGGCATGGGTATCTGGCGCAAGAGCATCCAGTGGCAGTTGATCACCAGTATGGGCGCCGCCCTGCTGGCGAGTATCCTGGTGGTGGTCATCATCTTCACCGTGGCGCTCAACCGCCTCACCGAACGTTACCTGGTCGACACTGCCCTGCCAGCCAGCATCGAAGCCATTCGCAACGACATTGAGCGCATGCTTGGCCAGCCCTTGGTGGCAGCGGCGGACATTGCCGGCAATACCCTGCTGCGCGACTGGCTTGCTGCCGGCGAAGACCCCGCCCAAGCCCCGCAATTTCTCGAATACCTGACCGCTGCCAAACAGCGCAACCAGGCCTTCACTACCCTGTTCGCCTCGACCGAAACCGGCCACTACTACAACGAGAACGGCCTGGACCGCACCCTCAGCCGCAGCAACCCCAAGGACAGTTGGTTCTATGGCTACGTCGACAGCGGCGCCGAGCGCCTGATCAATATCGACATCGACGGAGCCACTGGCCAGCTGGCGCTGTTCATCGACTACCGCGTGGAGAAGAACGGCAAGCTGGTCGGCGTGGCCGGCATGGGCCTGTTGATGACCGAACTGTCGAAGCTGATCCACGACTTCAGCTTCGGCGAGCATGGCAAGGTATTCCTGGTGCGCAACGATGGCCTGATCCAGGTGCATCCGGACAGCGCCTTCAGCGGCAAGCGCCAACTCACCGAGCAGCTCGGTGCTGACGCTGCCAAGGCCGTAATGACCGGAGAAGAGAGCTTGCGCAATGGTCGTTTCGACCGCGACGGCGAACGCTACCTGGCACTCGGCCTGCCCCTGCGCGACCTCAACTGGACCCTGGTGGCCGAGGTGCCGGAAGAAGAAATTTACGCGCAAATGCACCAGACAGTTGGGCTGACCAGCCTGATTGGCGGCGCCGTGGCCCTGGTGTCACTGCTGTTGGTGGTGCTGCTGGCGCGTGGCCTGGTGCGGCCGATCCGCCGTGTCACTGCTGCGCTGGTACAGATTGGCAGCGGCGGGGGTGACCTCAGCCACCGCCTGGACGATTCACGCCAGGATGAGCTGGGTGACCTGGCCCGGGGCTTCAACCGCTTCCTCGACAGCCAGCGCAGCCTGATCGGCGAGGTGTTGAATACCTCCGAACGGCTGCACCTGGCCGTGGAGCAGGTGACCCAAGTGGTGGACAACACCGCCGAGCGCTCCGGGCGCCAGCAGGAAATGACCGAAATGGTCGCCACCGCCGTGCACGAGATGGGCCTGACCGTGCAGGACATTGCCCGCAATGCCGGCGATGCGGCCCAGGCCTCGCAGTCGGCACGGGATGAAGCGTTGCAGGCGCGCGAGGTGGTGCAACGATCGATTCGGGGTATCGAGGGTATGTCGGGCGATATCGGCAAGGCGGCCGATGCGGTCAGCCAGTTGGCTGATGAAGTCGCCTCGATCGATGAAGTATTGGCGGTAATCCGTAGTATTTCCGAGCAGACCAACCTGCTGGCGCTGAACGCTGCCATCGAGGCCGCGCGGGCAGGGGAGATGGGGCGCGGGTTTGCCGTGGTGGCCGATGAGGTGCGCACGCTGGCCCGGCGCACGCAGCTGTCCACCGATGAAGTGCAACAGATGATCCAGCGGCTGAAACAGGGCGCGGGTTCAGCCGTGAGTTCGATGCAGGCGGGGCAGCAGGCGACCGGCAGTGGCGTGGAGTCGAGCCAGCGTACTGGGGCGTCTTTGGGCGCGATTACCGATCAGGTCGAGCACATCAGCGACATGAACCATCAGGTGGCGACGGCGACCGAAGAGCAGTCGGCGGTGACCGATGAGATCAACCGTACGGTACAGGGGATTTCCGATTTGGCGCGGGAGACGGCGGCCGAGGTGCAAGGGTGTCGGCAAGAGTGCCAGGCGTTGCGTGGGCTGGCCGATGATCTGGCGCGGCAGATGGGTGGGTTCAGGCTTTAGATCGGTGTTGGGTTCTTCGCGGGTAAACCCGCTCCCACAGGTGAATCACCAGCCTTGAGGCTTGTGCCATCCCTGTGGGAGCGGGTTTACCCGCGAAGAGGCCCGGTCAGGCGGTGATGATGCTGCGGATATCCGCCGCCAGCTCACGCACCCGCTCTTCCTCGGTATCCCACGAGCACATGAACCGCGCCCCACCACTGCCAATAAAGGTATAGAACCGCCAGCCCTTGCCACGCAGCGCTTCAATGGCCTGCTCCGGCATCTGCAGGAATACCCCGTTGGCCTCCACCGGGAACATCAGCTCAACCCCCGGCAAGTCACTCACCAGCGCGGCCAGCAACTGCGCGCAATGGTTGGCATGCTTGCCATGGCGCAACCAGGCGCCATCTTCCAGCAGGCCTACCCATGGCGCCGACAGGAAGCGCATTTTCGAAGCCAGTTGCCCAGCCTGCTTGCAGCGGTAGTCGAAGTCCTCGGCCAGCTGGCGGTTGAAGAACAGGATCGCCTCACCCACCGCCATGCCGTTCTTGGTGCCGCCAAAGCACAGCACATCAACGCCAGCCTTCCAGGTCAGCTCGGCTGGGCTGCAACCGAGGAACGCGCAGGCATTGGTGAAGCGTGCGCCGTCCATGTGCAGGTTCAGGCCCAGCTCCTTGCAGGTGGCGCTGATCGCCTTCAGCTCGTCAGGCCGGTACACAGTGCCCACTTCAGTGGCCTGGGTAAGGGTGACCACGCGTGGTTTGGGGTAGTGAATGTCCTGGCGCTTGAGCGCCACTTCGCGGATGGATTCGGGTGTCAGCTTGCCGTTGACGCTGGGCGCGGTCAGCAGCTTGGAACCGTTGGAGAAAAACTCCGGCGCGCCGCATTCGTCGGTTTCGACGTGGGCGGTTTCGGAGCAGATCACGCTGTGGTAGCTCTGGCACAGCGAGGCCAGGGCCAGGGAGTTGGCGGCGGTGCCGTTGAAGGCGAAGAACACCTCGCAGTCGGTTTCGAACAGGTTACGGAAATACTCCGAAGCCCGTTCGGTCCACTGGTCGTCGCCGTAGGCGCGGTCGTGGCCGTGGTTGGCCTTTTCCATCGCCGCCCAGGCTTCGGGGCAGATGCCGGAATAGTTGTCGCTGGCGAATTGTTGGCTCTTGTCTGTCATGGCACTGTCCTGTGAACGACGCAGGAGAGCACTGTAAACCATCGAATTGGAGAATGACTATACAAGTGTGTCTACTGAGTTTCGGAGCAAGGCAGCGCCCTGGCGCATTCCGTCTGCCAAGGTGCTGCCTGCGTTTACAGCGTCAGCGTCTAATCTGCTTGAGCTTCTGCACGCGAGTCGTAATCTTGATAGGTGAAATTTTCATAGCCGTTGTCGTTCCCCAGCCGTGTTTCTAAAAGGCCAATAGGAAGTTTGGCCAGCGGGGTCAGATCAGGAACTTCGAAATCACCTTTATACGTTCCTATGTAGCAACGGTTTCCACCGAAGTAGGGGATGGCGAGGCAGAACTGGTGCAGTTTTTTGCCGTCTCCGAATCCCCTGATTTTAAAGGATGTTCCCGCTTGCGAACCGTATCCCGGGCAGGCGCTGTTTATTTTTTTAACCGCACCGGGTAAAAGCTCGACTGTGCATGAGGCGCCCATGAAATTCTTGCCTTTATAATAAGTAAGGATGGCCTTTGGGGCTCCGATCGGTGGGGCTATGGGGATGTACGTGTCAGCATTGTATTTGTATTCTCCCCTTTCGGTCGGGCCGTGGTACCAGTTGACTTGTACTGCCCGCTCGTTGTGGTTGTAAAGGAGTCTTATATAGGTTTTACCCATCAATGCACCACTCTGGAATGAAGGGATTTTACCAAAGTTCCCGTACTTGCCGAGTAGCTTGTGATAGTGTCCGGCGAAAATCGCGATCACCTTTTTGTCTTGGATGAGTTGTGTGAATTTACCCAGGCGTACGCTTTCATTCTCCCATTGATTGATTTTATGCAGGTTTATGATTGTATATTTTCCGCGTGATTTGGCAGCGATAAGGTCTTTCTCTAGCCACGCCATGGACGAAGTTATATTAAACTTTCGTTTGGCGCCCACCGCAGTACTGCCACCGGTTTCAAAGTAGTTTGTGTAAGTGGGCTCGTTGTTGAGCTGTATCACGTGAATGTTACCGATGTCGAAGGAGTAGGCCAATGACCCCGTATGTGTTTCGCCGGCAAAGGTGTGATCAAAGTTAACTGCGCTGCCGCTGTTTTGAATGGTCTTGGTCCACATGATATGGTCGCATACGGCGTCGCGTGCACACCCATTGTTTGCGCAGTTACCAACATTCTGATCGTAATCATGGTTGCCTAACCCGGGGAGGAACAATGGCCCTGGGGTGCTGCTTGGCGATTTGGTAATTTGAGAACGGAAACTCTTTCGTTCATTACCATGGCCATAATCGGTTATGTCGCCATTGATGATTAATGGGACGTATTTGTCGCCGTTTCGTTCAACTTTGAGTAAAGACGTAATGCTTCCCATGACTCTATTCCATGAGCTCTCGCTTATTTGATCATTGCCTGAAGAGTCGAGGTATCGAAAGGCTTGAGTGTCCGAGGCAATGATCAGTTTCTGGAGGTTGTTGGAAGCTTGCCAGTTCCCGGAAATGTAGTTGGCAAAAAGCGATGTGTCTCTATAGGTTACCTCGCACCCATCAGATATCGATTGAGGCGTTGGCGACTGTGAAGTTGTTGGGTCATTGCGGGTGCTGCACCCCGCAAGAGTAAGCAGTGCAAGCAATAATATATTACAAGAATGCTTTTTTGATGTGAACATAATTGCTCTCCTGAGGCGTTTGCCAAATATATTGCTCGGCCCGAGGCGCGGCTACTGTCAAAAATGATAGTTTTGATGCCCGCTTGCATGAGGGGGAAATCTTCTTAAACCTGGCTCCATTTCGCCGATTTGAGCTACGTGAAGGAAGCTTGAAGAGACGAACCGTAGATCAGTGAGGTGATAAAGGCCGCGAATGTCGTAAACGCGCCATTGCAAGGCGTGCGCAGGCATCTGACCTGCCCCGCCCAGTCATAACATCGCCACAAAGGGCCACAGTGCCCCACGACAAAAAACGATCGCTGCCGGGAGATACACGATGTTCAGCAAGCAAGACCAAATCCAGGGTTACGACGATGCACTGCTGGCGGCGATGAATGCCGAAGAACAGCGCCAGGAAGACCACATCGAGCTGATCGCCTCGGAAAACTACACCTCCAAGCGCGTGATGCAGGCCCAAGGCAGCGGCCTGACCAACAAGTACGCCGAAGGCTACCCAGGCAAACGCTACTACGGTGGCTGCGAGCACGTGGACAAGGTAGAAGCCCTGGCCATCGAGCGCGCCAAGCAGTTGTTCGGTGCCGACTACGCCAACGTCCAGCCGCACTCCGGCTCGTCGGCCAACGGCGCTGTCTACCTGGCCCTGCTGCAAGCCGGTGACACCATCCTCGGCATGAGCCTGGCCCACGGCGGCCACCTGACCCACGGCGCCAAGGTGTCGTCCTCGGGCAAACTGTACAACGCTGTGCAATATGGCATCGACACCAACACCGGCCTGATCGACTACGACGAAGTCGAGCGCCTGGCGGTCGAGCACAAGCCAAAAATGATCGTTGCCGGTTTCTCGGCCTACTCCAAGACCCTCGACTTCCCACGCTTCCGCGCCATCGCCGACAAGGTCGGTGCGCTGCTGTTCGTCGACATGGCCCACGTTGCCGGCCTGGTTGCCGCTGGCCTGTACCCGAACCCGATCCCGTTCGCTGA
The DNA here is from genome assembly GCF_044749595.1 of Pseudomonas sp. NPDC089392. Classification (NCBI taxonomy): domain Bacteria; kingdom Pseudomonadati; phylum Pseudomonadota; class Gammaproteobacteria; order Pseudomonadales; family Pseudomonadaceae; genus Pseudomonas; species Pseudomonas sp. NPDC089392. The sequence goes on along the minus strand of NZ_JBIVIF010000014.1, from coordinate 70,662 downwards.
CGTAGTCACCACCACCACCCACAAGACCCTGCGCGGTCCACGTGGCGGCCTGATCCTGGCCAAGTCCAACGAAGAGATCGAGAAAAAGCTCAACGCCGCGGTATTCCCTGGCGCCCAGGGCGGCCCGCTGATGCACGTGATCGCCGCCAAGGCCGTGTGCTTCAAGGAAGCGCTGGAGCCTGGCTTCAAGGCCTACCAGCAGCAAGTGATCGAAAACGCCCAGGCCATGGCCCAGGTGTTCATCGACCGCGGCTACGACGTGGTTTCCGGTGGCACCGACAACCACCTGTTCCTGGTCAGCCTGATTCGCCAGGGCCTGACCGGTAAAGATGCCGACGCCGCCCTGGGCCGCGCGCACATCACCGTCAACAAGAACGCCGTGCCGAACGACCCGCAGTCGCCGTTCGTCACCTCGGGCCTGCGCATCGGCACCCCGGCCGTCACCACCCGTGGCTTCAAGGTAGCCCAGTGTGTGGCCCTGGCCGGCTGGATCTGCGACATCCTCGACAACCTCGGTGACGCTGACGTCGAAGCCGATGTGGCGAAGAATGTCGCAGCCCTGTGCGCCGACTTCCCTGTTTACCGCTGAGTGGAGTAAACGACCATGCAACGCTACTCGGGCTTCGGCCTTTTCAAACACTCCCTCAGCCACCACGAAAACTGGCAGCGCATGTGGCGCACGCCGACCCCTAAAAAGGTGTATGACGTGGTCATCGTTGGCGGTGGCGGCCATGGCCTGGCCACGGCCTACTACCTGGCCAAAGAGCACGGCATCACCAACGTTGCCGTGATCGAGAAGGGCTACCTGGGCGGCGGCAACACCGCCCGTAACACCACCATCGTGCGTTCCAACTACCTGTGGGACGAGTCGGCGCAGCTGTACGAACACGCCATGAAGCTGTGGGAAGGGCTGTCCCAGGACATCAACTACAACGTGATGTTCTCCCAGCGCGGTGTGTACAACCTGTGCCACACCCTGCAGGACATTCGTGACTCTGAGCGTCGCGTCTCTGCCAACCGCCTCAACGGCGTTGATGGCGAGTTGCTGAACACCGCCCAGGTCGCGGCCGAAATCCCGTACCTGGACTGCTCGAAGAACACCCGCTACCCAATCCTGGGCGCGACCGTTCAGCGCCGTGGTGGCGTGGCCCGTCACGACGCCGTGGCCTGGGGCTATGCCCGTGCCGCCGACGCCCTGGGCGTAGACCTGATCCAGCAGACCGAAGTGATCGGTTTCCGCAAGGAAAACGGCGCGGTCATCGGTGTGGAAACCAACAAAGGCTTCATCGGCGCCAAGCGCGTCGGCGTGGTCACCGCCGGTAACTCCGGGCACATGGCCAAGCTGGCCGGCTTCCGCCTGCCGCTGGAATCGCACCCGCTGCAAGCCCTGGTATCCGAGCCGATCAAGCCGATCATCGACAGCGTGATCATGTCCAACGCGGTACACGGCTACATCAGCCAATCCGACAAGGGTGACCTGGTGATCGGTGCCGGTATCGACGGTTGGGTCGGCTACGGCCAGCGCGGTTCGTACCCGGTGATCGAGCACACCCTGCAAGCCATCGTCGAGATGTTCCCCAACCTGTCGCGCGTTCGCATGAACCGCCAGTGGGGCGGCATCGTCGATACCTCGCCGGACGCTTGCCCGATCATCACCAAGACCCCGGTCAAGAACATGTTCTTCAACTGCGGTTGGGGTACTGGCGGCTTCAAGGCGACCCCGGGTTCGGGCAACGTCTTCGCCGCGAGCCTGGCCAAGGGCGAAATGCACCCACTGGCTGCGCCGTTCTCCATGGACCGTTTCTACAACGGCGCACTGATCGACGAACACGGCGCCGCCGCCGTCGCCCACTAACCGGAGACACCGTCATGTTGCATATTTTTTGTCCCCACTGCGGCGAGCTGCGCTCCGAAGAAGAGTTCCACGCCTCTGGCCAGGCGCACATCGCCCGCCCGCTGGACCCTGCCGCCTGCTCCGACGAGGAGTGGGGTACCTACATGTTCTACCGTGACAACCCACGCGGTATTCACCATGAACTGTGGGACCACGTTGCCGGCTGCCGCCAGTACTTCAACGTCACCCGCAACACCGTGACCTACGAGATTCTGGAAACCTACAAGATTGGCCAGAAGCCGCAAGTGACCGCTGATGGCAAAGCTGCGACCGCACCGTCCGCCGTCAAAGGCCAAGGGGAAAAAGTATGAGCCAGACCTATCGCCTCGCCAGCGGCGGCCGCATCGACCGCAGCAAGGTCCTGAACTTCACCTTCAACGGCAAGACCTACCAGGGTTATGCCGGTGACAGCCTGGCTGCCGCGTTGCTGGCCAACGGCGTCGACATCGTTGGCCGCAGCTTCAAGTACTCGCGCCCACGCGGCATCATTGCTGCCGGTACCGAAGAGCCGAACGCCATCCTGCAGATTGGCTCCAGCGAAGCCACCCAGATCCCCAACGTGCGTGCCACCCAGCAAGCGCTGTACGCAGGTCTTGTAGCCACCAGCACCAACGGCTGGCCGAACGTCAACAACGACGTCATGGGCATCCTTGGCAAGGTGGGCGGCAGCATGATGCCGCCGGGCTTCTACTACAAAACCTTCATGTACCCGAAATCGTTCTGGATGACTTACGAGAAGTACATCCGCAAGGCAGCCGGCCTGGGCCGTGCGCCGCTGCAGAACGACCCGGACAGCTACGACTACATGAACCAGCACTGCGACGTGCTGATCGTCGGCGCCGGCCCTGCTGGCCTGGCTGCCGCACTGGCCGCCGCGCGCAGCGGTGCCCGCGTGATCTTGGCTGACGAGCAGGAAGAGTTCGGCGGCAGCCTGCTCGACACCCGCGAAACCCTCGACGGCAAGCCTGCCGCCGACTGGGTCAACGCGGTGGTCAAGGAGCTGGAAGGCCTGCCGGAAGTGACCCTGCTGCCACGCGCCACGGTCAACGGCTACCACGACCATAACTTCCTGACCATCCACGAGCGCCTCACCGACCACCTGGGCGACCGCGCCCCGATCGGCCAGGTACGCCACCGCGTGCACCGCGTCCGCGCCAAGCGCGTGGTACTGGCTGCCGGCGCCCACGAGCGCCCATTGGTTTACGGCAACAACGACGTGCCGGGCAACATGCTGGCCGGTGCCGTGTCCACCTACGTGCGCCGTTACGGCGTGGCCCCAGGCCGCAAGCTGGTGCTGTCGACCAACAACGACCACGCTTACCGCGCCGCGCTGGACTGGCATGACGCTGGCCTGCAAGTGGTCGCCATCGCCGACGCCCGCCACAACCCGCGTGGCTCGCTGGTTGAAGAAGCGCGTGCCAAAGGCATTCGCATCCTCACCTCCAGCGCCGTGGTCGAGGCCAAAGGCAGCAAGCACGTCACCGGCGCCCGCGTGGCGGCCATCGATGTGCAGGCACACAAGGTCACCAGCCCTGGCGAAACCCTCGAGTGCGACCTGATCGCCACTTCGGGCGGCTACAGCCCGATCGTTCACCTGGCGTCGCACCTGGGCGGTCGCCCGGTATGGCGTGACGACATCCTCGGCTTCGTGCCGGGCGATGCCCCGCAGAAACGTGAGTGCGTGGGTGGCATCAATGGCGTCTACGCCCTGGGCGATGTGATTGCCGATGGTTTCGAAGGCGGCGTTCGCGCAGCGACCGAAGCAGGCTTCAAGGCCACCGTTGGCAGCCTGCCGAAAACCGTTGCGCGCAAGGAAGAGGCCACCGTGGCACTGTTCCAGGTGCCGCACGACAAGGGCACCAAAGGGCCGAAGCAGTTCGTTGACCAGCAGAACGACGTGACCGCCGCCGGTATCGAGCTGGCCACCCGTGAAGGCTTCGAATCGGTCGAGCACGTCAAGCGCTACACCGCGCTGGGCTTCGGTACCGACCAGGGCAAACTGGGCAATATCAACGGCCTGGCCATCGCCGCCCGTTCGATCGGCATCACCATCCCGGAAATGGGTACCACCATGTTCCGCCCCAACTACACGCCGGTTACCTTCGGTGCAGTAGCGGGCCGCCACTGTGGTCACCTGTTCGAACCTGTGCGCTTCACCGCCCTGCATGCCTGGCACGTGAAGAACGGCGCCGAGTTCGAAGACGTCGGCCAGTGGAAGCGCCCTTGGTACTTCCCGAAAGCCGGTGAAGACATCCATGCTGCCGTGGCCCGCGAATGCAAGGCCGTGCGTGACAGCGTGGGCCTGCTGGACGCCTCCACCCTGGGCAAGATCGACATCCAGGGCCCGGATGCCCGCGAGTTCCTCAACCGCATCTACACCAACGCCTGGACCAAGCTCGATGTGGGCAAGGCCCGTTACGGCCTGATGTGCAAGGAAGACGGCATGGTCTTCGACGACGGCGTAACCGCCTGCGTCGGCGACAACCACTTCATCATGACCACCACCACCGGCGGCGCCGCCCGAGTGCTGCAGTGGATGGAGCTGTATCACCAGACCGAATGGCCGGAACTGAAGGTGTACTTCACCTCGGTCACTGACCACTGGGCGACCATGACCCTGTCCGGCCCCAACAGCCGCAAGCTGCTCAGCGAGCTGACCGACATCGACATGGACAAGGAAGCCTTCCCGTTCATGACCTGGAAGGAAGGCAACGTTGGCGGCGTACCTGCCCGCGTATTCCGCATCTCCTTTACCGGTGAGCTGTCGTACGAAGTCAACGTGCAGGCCAACTACGCCATGGGCGTGCTGGAAAAGATCATCGAGGCAGGCAAGAAGTACAACCTGACCCCGTACGGCACCGAAACCATGCACGTACTGCGTGCCGAGAAGGGCTTCATCATCGTTGGCCAGGATACCGATGGCTCGATGAACCCGGACGACCTGAACATGAGCTGGTGTGTGGGCCGCAACAAGCCGTACTCGTGGATCGGCCTGCGTGGCATGAACCGCGAAGACTGCGTGCGCGAGAACCGCAAGCAGCTGGTAGGCCTGAAGCCGGTCGACCCGACCCAATGGCTGCCGGAAGGCGCCCAGCTGGTGTTCGATCCGAAGCAGCCGATCCCGATGGACATGGTTGGCCACGTCACCTCCAGCTACGCATCCAACTCCCTGGGCTACTCGTTTGCCATGGGCGTGGTCAAAGGCGGCCTCAAGCGCATGGGCGAACGTGTGTACTCGCCGCAGGCGGATGGCAGCGTGATCGAGGCGGAGATCGTGTCTTCGGTGTTCTTCGATCCGAAGGGTGAGCGGCAGAACGTTTGAGGCTTCACCGGTAGCACTGATTGGAATGCGGTCCTTGTAGGAGCGGGTTTACCCGCGAATGCGATGGTGGATTTACCGCCCTCTTCGCGGGTAAACCCGCTCCTACAATGGATCTCTACAACCAGTGGCTACAGGTTCTACCTCAGGTCTTCGCGATCAACAGAATTCAAGGCAGGTAAGAAATGAGCGCTATCAACGTCTTCCAGCAAAACCCCGGCGCCGAGGCCAAGGCCCAGTCGCCACTGCACCACGCCGACCTGGCCAGCCTGGTTGGTAAAGGCCGCAAGAACGCAGGCGTAACCCTGCGTGAACGCAAGTTCCTCGGCCACCTGACCATTCGTGGCGATGGCCACAACCCGGAATTCGCCGCCGGTGTGCACAAGGCCCTGGGCCTGGAGCTGCCCGTGGCACTGACCGTGGTCGCCAACAAAGACATGTCGCTGCAATGGGTCGGCCCCGACGAGTGGCTGCTGATCGTACCCGGCGGCCAGGAACTGGCGGTCGAGCAAAAGCTGCGCGCGGCCCTTGAAGGCCAGCACATCCAGGTGGTCAACGTCAGCGGTGGGCAAAGCCTGCTGGAACTGCGCGGCCCGAACGTGCGCGAAGTGCTGATGAAATCCACCAGCTATGATGTTCACCCGAACAACTTCCCGGTAGGCAAAGCTGTCGGCACCGTGTTCGCCAAGTCGCAACTGGTGATCCGCCGTACCGCCGAAGACACCTGGGAACTGGTGATTCGCCGCAGCTTCTCCGACTACTGGTGGCTGTGGCTGCAGGACGCTTCGGCCGAGTACGGCCTGAGCATCGAAGCTTAAGGAGAACAGAACATGAGTCGGGCACCGGATACCTGGATTCTCACCGCCGACTGCCCGAGCATGCTCGGCACCGTCGACGTGGTGACGCGTTACCTCTTCGAGCAGCGCTGCTACGTGACGGAGCACCACTCCTTCGATGACCGGCAGTCGGGGCGTTTCTTCATTCGCGTGGAGTTCCGCCAGCCGGACGATTTCGACGAAGCCGGCTTCCGTGCCGGCCTTGCCGAGCGCAGCGATGCGTTTGGCATGACGTTTGAGCTGACTGCACCCAATCATCGCCCCAAGGTGGTGATCATGGTGTCCAAGGCCGACCATTGCCTTAACGATTTGCTGTATCGCCAGCGTATCGGCCAGCTGGGCATGGACGTGGTCGCGGTGGTGTCCAACCACCCTGATCTCGAGCCACTGGCGCATTGGCACAAGATTCCTTACTACCACTTTGCTCTCGACCCCAACGACAAGGCGGGGCAAGAGCGCAAGGTGTTGCAGGTGATCGAGGAAACCGGCGCCGAGCTGGTGATTCTTGCGCGTTATATGCAGGTGCTGTCGCCAGAGCTGTGCCGACGCCTGGATGGCTGGGCGATCAACATTCACCACTCGTTGCTGCCAGGGTTCAAGGGCGCCAAGCCTTATCACCAGGCGTACAACAAGGGCGTGAAGATGGTCGGTGCCACGGCGCACTACATCAACAACGACCTCGACGAAGGGCCGATCATTGCCCAGGGTGTCGAGGTGGTGGACCACAGCCATTACCCGGAAGATCTGATTGCCAAAGGGCGCGATATCGAATGCCTGACCTTGGCGCGGGCGGTGGGGTATCACATTGAACGGCGAGTGTTCCTCAACGCCAACCGGACTGTAGTTTTGTAATAGCCTGTACTGGCCTCTTCGCGGCTAAAGCCGCTCCTACAGGTACCGATGCTCTTGAAACCTGCATCAAACCCTGTAGGAGCGGCTTTAGCCGCGAAGAGGCCGGCACAGGCCAGCACTCTCTTTCCTTCCATATCCTCCAACGACAACCCTGCCGCTAAAAGGCATCTCTCTGTCGTTCCCAGTCAGCGCACTTCGCCCCATCCGGCCCACAATTCCCCTCATTCCAGAAACACATGCCGCCCACGGATGGCGGCGCGTTCCACCACCGCTGCATAAATAAAAATCAAGCGAGGTAAGAGCATGTCTGGCAATCGTGGAGTGGTATATCTCGGCGCCGGCAAGGTCGAGGTGCAGAAGATCGACTACCCGAAAATGCAGGACCCACGCGGCAAGAAGATCGAGCACGGCGTAATCCTGAAGGTGGTCTCCACCAACATCTGCGGCTCCGACCAGCACATGGTTCGCGGCCGCACCACTGCCCAGGTCGGCCTGGTCCTGGGCCACGAAATCACCGGTGAAATCGTCGAGAAGGGCAGCGACGTAGAGCGCATGCAGATCGGCGACCTGGTTTCGGTACCGTTCAACGTTGCCTGCGGCCGTTGCCGCTCCTGCAAAGAAATGCACACCGGTGTCTGCCTCACCGTCAACCCGGCCCGCGCCGGGGGTGCCTACGGCTACGTCGACATGGGCGACTGGACCGGCGGCCAGGCCGAATACGTGCTGGTGCCATACGCCGACTTCAACCTGCTGAAACTGCCAGAGCGCGACAAGGCCATGGAGAAGATCCGTGACCTGACCTGCCTGTCCGACATCCTGCCAACCGGCTACCACGGCGCCGTCACTGCCGGCGTTGGCCCAGGCAGCACCGTTTACGTCGCTGGCGCCGGCCCGGTCGGCCTGGCCGCCGCTGCCTCGGCGCGCCTGCTGGGCGCCGCCTGCGTCATCGTCGGTGACCTGAACCCGGCCCGCCTGGCCCACGCCAAGTCCCAGGGCTTCGAAGTGGTCGACCTGTCCAAGGACACCCCGCTGCACGAGCAGATCGTCGACATCCTCGGCGAGCCGGAAGTGGACTGCGCCGTCGACGCAGTAGGCTTCGAGGCCCGTGGCCATGGCCATGAAGGCGCCAAGCATGAGGCCCCGGCCACCGTGCTGAACTCGCTGATGCAGGTAACCCGCGTTGCCGGCCAGATCGGTATCCCGGGCCTGTACGTGACCGAAGACCCGGGCGCGGTGGATGCTGCTGCCAAGATCGGCGCGCTGAGCATCCGCTTTGGCCTGGGCTGGGCCAAGTCGCACAGCTTCCACACCGGCCAGACTCCGACCATGAAGTACAATCGCCAGCTGATGCAGGCGATCATGTGGGACCGCATCAACATTGCCGAAGTGGTGGGCGTGCAGGTGATCAACCTTGACCAGGCGCCGGAAGGGTATGGCGAGTTTGATGCAGGGGTGCCGAAGAAGTTTGTGATTGATCCGCACAAGATGTGGGGTGCGGCGTAATCAATATTGTGTAAGAAAAGCCCCTCTAGCCAAGGGGCTTTTTAGAATTTTCACGAACTACGTATTACGATTGTTCCCCTCTAATTCTAGTGGGGCTGAGGAAATTGTGTCTTGTATCGATTGGGTTGCCTGGAAGAATGGCTTCTAACTCTTCGTTATGTTGTCGTTCAACTGCTCTTGCCAATTTTGAAAGATTCTTTTTGTGTTTTGAAGCTAGTTCGAAGGTTTCGGCACGCTGGCTGTGCTGGTTTGTAGGAGTAAGAAGATCGTATTTTTTTGCATATTCCATATCTTTCTTCTTAAGGGGGTCTTTGAATTTTGAGGTTACATAGGTGGAGTAGTAATCGTCGTTTTCTAGTAGGTTTTTTAAGTTGACTGTGCCGTCCTTATTTAAGTTGGGTCTTTCATCGAATAAGTTGTTAAGTCTATTGTGCTCCTTTGCTTTAATATTGCGGTATTCAATTCTTTCTAATTTTTTCGCTCTTCTGCCTCCGAAGAAATTTTTGAAGCCCTTAAGAATCGAGTGTCCTGTTGGATCTGTGTTGTTTGTAGGGTCACCTTCACAATAGGCATAACAATTGATCCCGCCCCTGTCAAAGGGGCTAAGTTCGTCAGGACTGTGGAATCGCAGAAGTGCAGGATTGTATAGCCTATACCCGTTGCCCAGCGCATAGCCCTCTGTCGATGAGTCGAGCCACTGTCCGTTGAAGCCAAGAAACGGTGTGCTTTGTTCCTGCTTAACGTAACCGTAAGGTGTATATTTCTTACAGCTACCCGGCATGCCAAGTACGGAGTTGTTGTAGTCGATGTTTAAAAAACTGACTACCTGTGTAGGTTCAGACTGAGCTGTAGGTATCTCTTGCGCCCATAAAATCCGATGATTACCCTGCTCAGAGATGCGTGTAGAAATTTTGCCTTGATGGTAAAAGAGCATGGCTTTTCCGCTCGCCAGGTTTACAGGCTTTTGAGTGGTGCTTGCATTGTCAGGCTCGACCTTACCGTTCGTCCCGTCTGTCATTTTATCTGCCTCTAGGGATGGGTGGTGATCAACTCTGCGCGTTCTCGTGGATGGCAACAACTGGCAGATTTATCAGGTGGCAAGGCATCTGGAACAAATCTCCAAACCCCGAGTCAAATCCCTCGTTTCCCAGGCCATCCCGGCCAACCGAGGTCCCTCCCGATGAAAGCATTCACCCTTGCAACCCTGATGACCCTGGCCGCAAGCCCGGCGTTCGCCTTCAACCTCAGCGACGCCGCCAACGCCGTCTCCGCCATGCAAAACCAGCAACAGCAAGGCCAGGTGCAGGCGCCCGAGGCGCAGGCCAATTTGCTTAACACCCTGGGCAGCGAATTGAAGATCACCCCCGAACAAGCTGTGGGCGGGGCGGGGGCGATGTTGGGGTTGGCACGCAACAATCTCAGCAGCGAGGACTATGGCCAGCTGACCAAGGCAGTGCCGGGGCTGGACCTACTGGCGGGGGCCAATGCGCTGGGTGGGTTGAGTGGGTTGGGCGATTTACTGGGCAAGAACAGCGAGAACCCGTCGGCGTTGAACAATGCGCTGGGTGGCAATGTGGAGAACCGCAGCGACCTGGACAATGCGTTCAAGGCACTGGGCATGGATACCGGGATGATCGGGCAGTTTGCGCCGTTGCTGTTGCAGTACCTGGGGCAGCAGGGGATTGCTGGGTCGTTGCTGCAGAGTCTGGGGAGTTTGTGGACTACGCCGGCAATCGCATCCGCACCGTCGGTATGAGTTCAGAGGGCACTGGAGCTCACAGATATACCGCGCAGGGACGAGCGATCAGTGCCCCTTGCTTTTGAACGAATTTTTCCAGTAGATTTTCATGAGCGTGTTTTGCGAATCTCCCGCTCAAGATAGTCAAATCGTCGTTTTACTTCGTTAAGGCTATCAAGCCTTTTTTCGTATGTGACATTCACTGTGAACCTGTTGAACGTGAATGCTGTACTTTCCTCGTTAAGATAGGCACGTTCATTAAGTAGGTGTTCGCTAGCTGCGAACTCTCTTTCGAAATGCTTCATGAGGTCGATCCGGTATCTAAATTGTTCCTGTTTTGAAAGGGGCGCTTCTTTTGAGTAGGTCGCACGTGAAGGTATGTTGCTAAAATGTAGCGTTTTTTTTACCCCGGCGGTCTCAGGGTTTTTCAAAATGCCACGTGGCAATCCATTTTCGGCCCTAGCGGTACTGGGGTTTCGAAAATAACCAGAAACCAGTTTGACAATATTGTTTATCACCAGTTTCAATCGCATATGCCCCGTGGGGTCACGATAGTTTACAGGGTCATCTGCGCAGAAAGCATAAGCGTTAATACCACCTTGACCGAACGGGCTGAGATCGTCGGGGCCCTGAAAGCGCATCAAGGCCGGGCTGTAGCTGCGGTAGCCCTGGCCCAGTGCATATGTGCGGGAGAGCGGGTCATATCGCTCACCATTGAAGCCAAGCATGATTGCCTGGCTGCCTTTGTTTGAATGTTGCCCGTAAGGGCTATAGGAGCGTGGGAATGACACCGCGTCTGACCTCGCAATGCTTGTATGCTTGTAGTCTTGCTATTCGCGAGGCCACGCACAACTAGCAAAACTGTCAGTGCACGAAGCTGGCGTCAGCCCGCTTCTGTGAAGTCCACCAGGCGCACCGGGCGTCGGAAGCCTGCGGTCAGCACCGCCAGGTACGCCAGGCCCAGGGCAAACCAGCACAGGCCAATCACCAAGGTCAGCGCCGACAAGCTGGTCCACAGCCACAAGGTTAGCCCCAACCCCACCAGCGGCACCAGGCCATAGCTCAGCAGGCCTTTGAAGTTACGCTGCGAGGCATCGTCCATCAGGTGTGTCTTCACCACCGCCAGGTTCACCGCCGAAAACGCCACCAGCGCACCAAAGCTGATCAGCGAGGCGAGGGTCGCCAGGTCGATCACCAAGGCCAGCAGCGAAAACGCCGACACCAGCGCAATGGCAAACACCGGTGTGCCGAAACGCGGCGACAGGTAACCAAAGGTGCGACGTGGCAGCACGTTGTCGCGCCCCATGGTGAACAGGATGCGCGATACCGCCGCCTGCGAAGCTAGCGCCGAACCCAGGCTGCCAGCAACATACGCAGCAGTGAAGAAGTTGGCCAGGAACTGCCCGCCAGCCTTGAACATCACCTCGTTGGCCGCCGCGTCGGCATTGGCAAAGCTGCTGCCCGGCAATACCAACTGGCTGACGTACGCCAGCACGGTGAACAGCACGCCGGCAAACAACGTAGTAAGGATGATCGCCCGTGGCACATCACGGCGGGCATCGCGGCATTCTTCGGCAAGGGTCGAGACGGCATCGAAACCGAGGAACGACAGGCACAGTACCGCCGCGCCAGCCATGATCGGGCCGAAGCCAGGCTGCGAGCCATCACCCAGCAGCGGTGACAACAGGTCCAGCGGCTGGCCGGCCAGCGACTGGCAGGACAGGGCGACGAATACCACGATGAACACGATCTGCGCGCCAACGATCAGGTTGCTGGTCTTGGCAACCGAGTGGATGCCGATCACGTTGAGCACCGTGACCAGGGCGATCGAGGCCAGCGCGATGGACCACGCCGGGATAGCCGGGAAGGCGATGTTGAGGAACAGGCCGATCAGCAGGTAGTTGATCATCGGCAGGAACAGGTAGTCCAGCAGCAGCGACCAGCCGGCCAGGAAGCCGACGTTGGGGCCGAACGCCATGTTGGTGTAGGAGTATGCCGAGCCTGCAACCGGGAAGCGCTTGACCATGAAGCTGTAGGACGCGGCGGTGAACAGCATGGCCACCAGCGTGACCATGTAGGCGGCAGCGGTGCGGCCGCCGGTGAGTTCAGTGACGATGCCGTAGGTGGTGAAGATGGTCAGCGGGACCATGTACACCAGGCCGAAAAACACCAGGGCGGGCAGGCCGAGGACACGGCGGAGCTGGGCGGGGGTGGAGCTGGGTGGGTTGGCCATCGTTCGATCCAGAGCGTTTTTGTAGTTGTGCTTTGGTCGATTTTTATCCACTTAGGTGGGGGATGACAAAAAAGTAATCCTTATGCTGATTATTAGCCTTGGTTTTAATCGGGTTCTGGCTATGGCAGGTCCGGCCTCTTCGCGGGTGAACCCGCTCCTACAAGGGGCGGCGCAGGCCTGAAGGTTGCCAGTGTAGGAGCGGGTTTACCCGCGAAGAGGCCGGATCAGGCGGTAAAGATCTCAGCTCATTTCCGCCCGCAGTTTCTCGATCCGCTGATCCTTGTCCACCCACAACTGGTTCACCCAGGCCTGCACAGTCTGACGAAACTCAGGATCATTCTCGTAATCCCCCGCCCACAGCGCCGGGTCCAGCTCGCGCACCTGAATGTCGATAATCACCCGGCTGATGCTGCCATTGAGCAAGTCCCAGAACCCTGGCGCCTTGTTGCCCGGGTAGACGATCGTCACGTCGAGCAAGGCATCCAGCTGCTCACCCAGCGCCGCCAGCACGAACGCCACGCCACCGGCCTTGGGCTTTAGCAGGTAACGATACGGCGACTGTTGTTCCTGGCGTTTGGCCTCTGTAAACCGCGTGCCCTCCAGGTAGTTCACCACAGTCACCGGCTGGCGCTTGAACAGCTCGCAGGCCGCCTTGGTGATTTCCAGGTCCTTGCCCTTCAGCTCCGGGTGCTTCTCCAGAAACGCCTTGCTGTAGCGCTTCATGAACGGGTAATCCAGCCCCCACCAGGCCAGCCCCAGCAGCGGCACCCAGATCAGCTCTTTCTTCAGGAAGAATTTGAAGAACGGCGTGCGGCGGTTGAGGCTTTCGATCAGTGCCGGAATGTCGACCCAGGTCTGGTGGTTGCTCACGGCCAGGTAGGAGGTGTCCTTGCGCAGGTTCTCCACGCCGCGGATGTCCCACTGGGTGGGGATGCACAAGGCGAAGATCGCTTTGTCGATTTCCGACCACGCCTCGGCCACCCACATTACCGCTGCAGAGGCATAGTCTCGCCACCGGCCCGGCAACACCAGCTTGAGCAGGGCGAAGACCAGCAGCGGGCAGATCATCACCACAGTGTTGAGCAGCAGCAGGGTGGTTGTAAGAATGCCGGTCAGCAGGCGACGCATAAAGAGACTCTTGTTGTGGGAGATAAACGGTTGGCAATGATAAGCAGCGCCGTGGCCTACGCCAAATATCCGATGCCCGACGGCGGGGACAAATGTTTCACATTATGTTGGTTAGGCTTGTTTCATCGAACCTATCCTGCCAGTGCAGTCTAAGCACTGACCCTTCTCAAGGAAGCCTGCTTGTGAAATCTCTGTTTGCCATATTGTCGCTGTTGGCATTGCCGGTAATGGCCGCCGAACCCACGATCTACGGTCGGTACGAGAACATCGCCCTGCCCGAACTGGGCGAAACCCTGAAAGCCAAGATGGACACCGGTGCCTTTACTGCGTCGCTGTCGGCCAAGGACATCGAGCTGTTCACCCGTGATGGTGACGAGTGGGTGCGCTTCCGCCTGGCGACCAAGGATTCGGATGGCAAGGTGTACGAGCACAAGGTCTCGCGCATCAGCAAGATCAAGGGCCGTGCCGATGAAGAGGAGGAAGGCGATGCACCGGAAATCTCCAAGCGCCCGGTGGTCGACCTGGAGCTGTGCCTGGGTGACGTGAAGCGCACCGTGGAAGTGAACCTCGTGGACCGCAGCAGCTTCAACTACCCTCTGCTGATCGGCTCCAAGGCGCTGCGCGAGTTCAAGGCGGCAGTGAACCCGGCGAAGAAGTTTACGGCTGGCAAGCCTGGCTGCTGACCCAAAGCCAGACTGGCCCCGCTTTTTGTAGGAGCGGCCTTGCGTCGCGATAGGGCTGCAACGCAGCCCCGGCAATTCATGCGTTATCGTTGAATTCCGAGGGGCCGCTCTGCGGCCCTATCGCGACACAAGGCCGCTCCTACACTATAAGGCGTCGCCATAGAGACCTGCACAGGCCCGGACGCCATGCCCCATATCCTCATCGTCGAAGACGAAGCTGCCATCGCCGACACCCTGGTCTACGCCCTGCAGGCCGACGGCCACAGCACCGAATGGGTGACCTTGGGCAGCGCCGCCCTCGACCAGCAGCGCCAGCGCCCGGCTGACCTGATCATCCTCGACATCGGCCTGCCCGATATCAGCGGCTTCGAGACCTGCCGCCAACTGCGCCGCTTCAGTGAAGTACCGGTGATGTTCCTCAGCGCCCGCGACGGTGAAATCGACCGGGTGGTAGGCCTGGAGATCGGTGCTGACGACTACGTGATAAAACCCTTCAGCCCGCGTGAAGTGGCCGCACGTGTAAGGGCGATTCTCAAGCGCATGGCTCCCAGGGCCGAGCCTGCCAATGAAGCCGCACTGTTCCAGCTCGACACCCTGCGCATGCAGATCACCTACCGCAGCCAGGCCCTGACCCTGACCCGTCACGAATTCCGCCTGCTGCAATGCCTGCTGGAACAGCCGCAGCGGGTGTTCAGCCGCGAACAGCTGCTCGACGCCCTGGGTGTGGCCTCCGACGTGGGCTACGAGCGTACCATCGACAGCCATATCAAGAGCCTGCGCGCCAAGCTGCGCCAGGTGGCCAGCAGCGCCGAGCCAATCCAGACCCACCGCGGCCTCGGTTACAGCTACAACCCGGAGCATGCCTGATGCGCCTGGGTATCCGGATATTCCTGGTGTACTTCCTGTTCGTCGGCCTGGCGGGCTACTTCCTGCTCAACACGGTGCGCGAGCAGATCCGCCCGGTGGTGCGCCAGTCTTCCGAAGAAACGCTGGTGGACACCGCCAACCTGTTGGCCGAGATCCTGCGCGATGACGTCAAGGCCGGCACCCTGAACCAGGGCCGGCTGCCCGAGGTACTCAAGGCCTACGGCTCGCGCAGCCCGGGCGCGCAGATCTGGGGGCTGGCCAAGAACCAGGTCAGCCATCGTATCTATGTCACCGACGCCAAGGGCATTGTGCTGCTGGACTCCAGCGGTGAGGCCCTGGGCAAGGACTATTCGAAGTGGAACGACGTGCTACTGACCCTGCGTGGCCAGTATGGCGCCCGCTCCACCCGCAGCGACCCCAACGATGAAAGCACCTCGGTGATGCACGTTGGCGCCCCCATCCTCGACGACGGCAAGATCATCGGCGTGGTCACTGTGGCCAAGCCCAACAGCTCGCTGCAGCCGTACATCGACCGCTCCGAGCAGCGGTTGCTCATCCTGGGCCTAGGGCTGATCGGTTTGGGCTTGCTGATTGGCGCGGTGCTGTCGTGGTGGTTGGCGCGCTCGCTGCGCAAGTTGGCGGCTTATGCCCAGGCGGTCAGTGAAGGTGAGCGTGCGGAACTGCCGCATTACAAGGGCGGTGAGTTGGCGAACCTGGCACAGGCGGTGGAACGCATGCGCACCCAGCTGGAGGGCAAGGCCTATGTCGAACGCTACGTACATACCTTGACCCACGAGCTGAAGAGCCCGCTGGCGGCCATTCGGGGTGCTTCCGAGTTATTGCAGGACGACATGCCAGCCGAACAGCGCGTGCGCTTTGCCAGCAACATCGAGCGGGAAAGCGACCGCTTGCAGCAGATGATCGAGCGCTTGCTCAACCTGGCCCGGGTGGAGCAGATGCAGGCGTTGGAAGACGAACAGCAAGTGGCGCTGGCGGCGTTGGTGGACGAGTTGCTGCTGGCCCATGCGCCGCGCATTGAAAGCGCCAATTTGCAGGTGCGTCAGCGGGTGCCGGCTGGTATGCGTTTGTTGTGTGATCCGTTTTTGATGCGCCAGGCGCTGGCCAACCTGCTCGACAACGCGCTGGACTTTACCCCGGAGGGTGGCGCGCTGCTGTTCGACCTGGAGCGCGATGGCGAGCGGGTGGCGTTGAGTTTGTTCAACCAGGGGCAGGCAATTCCGGCGTATGCCATTGGCCGGGTGAGCGAGCGGTTCTATTCGCTGCCGCGGCCGGGGAGTGGGCGCAAGAGCACCGGGCTGGGGCTGAATTTTGTGGCGGAGGTGATGCAGCTGCATGGTGGGGCGTTGGCGGTGGATAACGTTGATGGCGGGGTGCGGGTGAGGTTGTGGCTGCCGCTGCGGCGGATCAGCTGAGATAGCCGGGGCTGCTTTGCAGCCCATCGCGACGCAAGGCCGCTCCTACAGGGACCGCGCAATGTCGGGTTTTACGCGGTCCCTGTAGGAGCGGCCTTGCGTCGCGACGGGCCGCAAAGCGGCCCCAAATACACTCAAATCCCACACGGTCTCCACAAAGCCTCCACGCAAGGCGCAGACACTGCGCCCACTGCCACAGGAGGCCCCATGAACAAGACCCTCGGTTTCAAACTCGGCATGATCACCATGCTGATCTTGCTGCTGCTCATCCCGCTACTGCTGATCAACGGCCTGATCGACGAACGCCAGGCCCTGCGCGACAGCGTGCTGCGCGATATCGCCCAGAGCGCCAGCTTCGACCAGCAACTCAGCGGCCCGCTGCTGGTGGTGCCTTACCGCAAGTACCAGCGCCGCTGGATCGACAAAGACGGCGAGCGCACCCAGGAGACCAGCACTATCGCCGGCCACCTGTACTTCCTGCCGGAAACCTTCGACGCCGACCTTGGCGTAGACACCGAACTGCGCGCCCGTGGTATCCACCAGGCCCGGCTGTTCCATGCCAAGGGCCGTATCAGCGGCCGCTTCAAGCTCCCGGAGCGCTGGGGCATCGACAAGGACTTCGACGATTACCGTTTCGACAAACCGTTCCTGGTGGTGGGCATCAGCGATATCCGCGGTATCGAAAACGGCCTTGAACTGAGCATGGACGAGCAAAAGGTACCGTTCGAAGCCGGCACCCAGCTCGACTGGATGCGTGGCGGTGTGCACGCCAGCCTGCCTGGGCTGGATGGCCTGCAGGCGCGGGAGTTCAGCTACGGCTTCGACCTGGCGCTGCAAGGCACCGGTCAGTTGCACGTGGTGCCGGTGGGCCGTACCAGCAGCGTGGACATGCGCGCCAACTGGCCGCACCCGAGCTTTGTTGGCAGCTACTTGCCCAGCCGCCGCGACATCGACGCCCAGGGGTTCACAGCCCATTGGCAGACCTCGTTCTTTGCCACCAACCTTGAAGACGCCCTGCGCCAGTGTGCCGGGGCCGGGCAGTGCGCCGAGTTCAGCGAGCGCAGCTTCGGCGTCAGCTTCGTTGACCCGGTGGACCAGTACCTGAAGAGCGAACGGGCGATCAAGTACGCCTTGCTGTTCATTGCCCTGACCTTTGCCGGCTTCTTCCTGTTCGAAGTGCTGAAGAACCTCAGCGTGCACCCAGTGCAGTACATCCTGGTAGGTGTGGCGCTGGCGTTCTTCTACTTGTTGCTGCTGTCGTTGTCCGAGCACATCGGATTTGGCTTGGCCTATGGGCTTTCGGCTGCGGCGTGTGTGCTGCTGATTGGCTTTTACCTGAGCCACGTGCTGCGCAGGGCTGGGCGTGGGGTCGGGTTCGCGGCGGGGCTGGCGGCGTTGTATGCGCTGCTTTATGGGCTGTTGAGTGCCGAGGACTATGCGCTGCTGATGGGTTCGCTGCTGTGCTTTGGCTTGCTGGGGGTGTTCATGGTGCTGACCCGGCGGCTGGACTGGGCGCGGGTGGGGAGGGCGGCATGAGGGAGGATAAAGAGATCGGGCGGTGGTTGGCCCTCAGGATTGGTTTGCTGTTTCCTGTGATATAGAGGTAAGGCCTTCGCGGGTGAACCCGCTCCTACAAAGACAGTGTTGACCTTTGTAGGAGCGGGTTTACCCGCGAAGAGGCCCTTCAGGCCACCGGAGAAGTGGCGACCATCGACGGCCGCTTGGCCACCTCGGCATACCACGCCGCCAGCCCAGGCTGGCGCTCACGCCAGCCAAACTCCGGCTGACGCAAATCCAGATACCCCAGTGCACAGGCCACGCCAATCGCCGCCAGGTCAAACCCGGACATCAGCTCGGGCAGGTGCTCCTGCTCCAGGTTGGCCAGGCTACGGCGGATCTTCTCGCCCTGCGCCTGCAGCCAACCATCCCAGCGCTTGTCTTCAGGCCGCAGGAAGCTCTCATAGCGGCTCGACACCGCCGCATCCATGATTGCATCCGCCTGCGACACCAAGGTCATGCGCCGCCAGCGCGCCGAGCCTTCGCGTGGCAGCAGCGGCAGGCCGACGTGCTGCAGGTCGAGGTACTCACAGATCACTCGGCTGTCATGCAGCACGGTGCCGTCGTCCAGGCGCAGGGCCGGGATCTTGCCGATCGGGTTGTCCTGGTTGAGCTGCGGGTCGCCGCTCACCGGGCTGATGTTCACCGGCTGCAGCGTTATCCGCTCAAGCTGGCCGGTCTCGTGCAGCACCACCATGACCTTGCGCACGAAAGGCGACAACGGCGAGTGGAACAGGGTCATCGTGCTCATGCGTCAGTTACCTTGCAGGCTCGGTGGCAGGCACACGCCGGTGCCGCCGATACCGCAGTAGCCGTCCGGGTTCTTTGCCAGGTACTGCTGGTGGTAGGCTTCGGCGAAGTACACGGTTGGCGCCTGGTCGATTTCGGTGGTGATCTCGCCGAAGCCAGACTTTTGCAGTTCAGCCTGGTACTCGGCTTTGCTGGCTTGCGCCTCTTTCAGCTGTTCCGGGCTGGTGCAGTAGATAGCCGAGCGGTACTGGGTGCCGATGTCGTTGCCTTGGCGCATGCCCTGGGTCGGGTTGTGCAGTTCCCAGAACATCGCCAGCAGCTCGCGGTAGCTGACCTTGTCCTTGTCGAACACCACCAGCACCACTTCGGTGTGGCCGGTCAGGCCCGAGCAGACTTCTTCGTAGGTAGGGTTTGGTGTGAAGCCGCCGGCGTAGCCGACCACGGTGCTGACCACACCTTCACGCTGCCAGAAGCGGCGCTCGGCGCCCCAGAAGCAACCCAGGCCGAAGATGGCGAAGTCGATGGCGCCCTCGAAGAACGGGCCGAGCAGTGGGGTGCCTTCGAACACGTAGTGGAACTCGGGCAGGCTCATTGGCGTGTCGCGGCCAGGCAGGGCCTGTTCCGCGGTAGGCATGACGTTTTTGTTCACCAGGATTTCCGAACGCAGGACCATGGCCGTTCCTCTGTATGTCTTTGAGATGGGGGCTGGGGCATTCGCGGGTAAACCCGCTCCTACAGGTACACCACGGTCTCGAATACTGTGGTGTACCTGTGAGAGCGGGTTCACCCGCGAAGGGGCCCGTATGGTCTCTATAGTGCCCGAGGTTTAAGTCGCTGTCAGGCCACCGGGCCACGCGGGTAGCGCTTCAACCGCTCAGCCAGTTCGCGCCCGGGGATCGGCCGGTCGAACAGGTACCCCTGGCCCACATCACAGCGGTGCCGGCGCAGGAACGCCA
The DNA here is from genome assembly GCF_044749595.1 of Pseudomonas sp. NPDC089392. Classification (NCBI taxonomy): domain Bacteria; kingdom Pseudomonadati; phylum Pseudomonadota; class Gammaproteobacteria; order Pseudomonadales; family Pseudomonadaceae; genus Pseudomonas; species Pseudomonas sp. NPDC089392. The sequence goes on along the minus strand of NZ_JBIVIF010000014.1, from coordinate 50,913 downwards.
GCTGCTCCGGCGTCTCGATCCCCTCGGCCACTACCTTCAGCTTCAGGTTATGTGCCATGGCCACCACCGCCGAGGTGATTTCCATGTCGTCCTGGTTATCCGGGATTTCGTTGATGAAGCTGCGGTCGATCTTGAGGATGTCGATCGGAAACTTCTTCAGGTAGCTCAACGACGAATAACCGGTACCGAAGTCGTCCATGGCCAGGGTCAGGCCCAGGGCCTTCAGCTCGTCCAGCTGGCGGTGAGTATCTTCGCTGGCTTCCAGCAGCAGGCCTTCGGTCAGTTCCAGCTCCAGCAGGTGCGCAGGCAGGTCTTCTTCTGTGAGGATGGTGCTGATCGACGCCACCAGGTCCGGGTCGGAGAACTGCTTGGGCGACAGGTTGATGGCCACATGCAGGTTGCCCATGCCCGCCTCGCGCAGTTGCTGGCTCATGCGGCACGACTGGCGCACCACCCATTTGCCGATGGGGATGATCAGGCCGGTCTCTTCGGCCACGCTGATGAACTGGTCCGGGCGGATCATGCCGCGCTCGGGGTGGTTCCAGCGCAGCAGCGCTTCCAGGCCCAGCAGGCGGCCGCTGCGCAGGCACAGCTTGGGCTGGTAGAACACTTCCAGCTCGTTCTGGGTCAGGGCGCGGCGCAGGTTGTTCTCGACGAACAGCTTGTAGCTGGCTTCGGCGTTGAGCACTTCGGTAAACACCTGCACCTGGTGCTTGCCGTTGGCCTTGGCCTTGTGCAGTGCCAGGCCGGCGTTTTTCATAAGGCTGGCGGGGTCGGTGCCGTGCAGCGGCGCACAGGCGAGGCCGACCGAGGCGGTGACGTTGATCAGCTGGTTGTCGACGAACATCGGCTTGTCGAGGGTGCGCAGCAACTGCTGGGCAACGCCCTGGCCATCCTCCAGGCTGGTGTCGTCAAGCAGCACGGCGAACTCGTTACTGGCAAACCGCGCCAGGATGCCGCCGGTGTGCAGGCTGTTGCGCAGGCGCCTGGCCAGGCTGATCAGCAGCTTGTCGCCGGTCTGGTGGCCGAGGCTGTCGTTGATGCGCTTGAAATTGTCGATGTCCACCAGCAGCAGGCACATGGTGTTTTCGCCATCCCGGGCAAAGCGTTCGTCCAGGCTGCGGATGAACGCCGGGCGGTTACCCAGGTTGGTCAGGTTGTCGGTGTAGGCCAGGCGTTCGATACGCTGCTGCGCCAGCTTGGTCTGGGTGACGTCTTCGTAGATGCCGATGTAGTGGGTCAGCTCACGGTTGTCGCCGTACACCTTGGAGATCGACAACTGGCCCCAGTAGGGCTCCAGGTTCTTGCGCCGGCTCTTGAACTCGCCCTGCCAGCTGTTGCCCATGGCCAGGCTGGATGGCGAATCGAACAGCAGTTCGCTGAGGTTCTCCAGTGCTGGCAGTTCGCCCAGGTGGCGGCCCTGCACTTCGTCGGTGCTGTACTGGGTGATCGCGGTGAAGCTTGGGTTGACGTACTCCACCCGGCCATCGCGGTTGACCAGCAGAAAGGCGCTGGCGCTTTGCTCGACCGCACGCTGGAACAGGTGCAGGGCGTTGGCTGCGGCGCGCCGGTTGTGGTTGGTAATGACCTGGGCAAACTGGTCGGCCAGCTCGCCGGCAAAGGCTATTTCGTCCGACTGCCAGGCCCGTGGCTGGCAGGTTTGCTCCAGGCACAGCACGCCAACAACCTGGCCATCGACGCGGATACTGGCATCGAGCATGGCCTTGTTTTCTGGGCGCAGGCTTTGTGTCAGGGCGCGGGTGCGTGGGTCGTGGCCGGCGTTGTGGGCGTCGATGGCGCGGCTGGCATGCAGCGCGTCGAGGTAGTCGGGGAAGCGGCTGGCATCGATGGCTTCGGGCTGGCGGTGCTCCTGCGCCTCGCGGTACCATGCGATGATCGGCTCCAGGCGCTGGTCTTCCAGGTGCCAGATGCTGGCGCTGTCGACCTTGTAGATTTCGCAGGCGCTCTGGGTAATCAGCTGGGCGGCTTCGAGCAGCGAGTTGCCGGCGCTGTAGCGCTGGCGGGCCAGACGCAGGATCAGGTCTTGCTGGCCGCGCACCCGCTCCAGGTGCTCAAGTTGTTCCTGCTGCGCGCGCTGGTTCAGTTGCAGGGCCAGTTGCAGGCGGTTGTTGCGCGACTCAAGGTCGCTGGCATCGCCCTCGCCGGTATCTTCGGCCTGGTCGTCGAGAACGCTCAGGTAGCCGCGCAGTAGCTGGCGGTTGTGCTGCTTGAAGGCTTCACCGGTCTCCAGCAGGCGCAGCGACGCGCTTGGCGTGTGCAGGGTGTAGCGCACGCGGTAGTAGCCGCACTGGGCCAATTGCAGCTGGATCTCGTCATGCAGCCGGTAGCGTGCCTCGGGTTCCATCAGGCTGGCGTAGGGCGCGTCTACCAGGGCGCACAGGTCGCCGGCGTGCAAACCGAACTGGCGCTCGCAGGCCGGGTCGAGGTAAAGCATGGCCCAAGTGGCTTCGTTGAGCCTTTCGAAACGCAGCATGCCGAGCCGCGAGGGCACGGGTAACTGCGTGACGACCTCGGCCGCCACACGGCTGGCGGCATCGGGTTGGCTTTTCATCGAAGACTCGCTTGAAGAGGGGACGCGGCCTTGGGGCGGCGGCGGGTTCGGCAAGGTTGCATCATGTCCCGAGGGCTGGCAAGCGGCCATGCGTGATGCTGTGTACGGGTTATCGGCGGTTTGGCCGGAATCTGTAGCTTGGCTGGGGATTTTGGGGCAACTGTGCGGCCTGTGGGAGCGGGTTTACCCGCGAACACCGGCATAGCCGGTGCCATGTACCGAGTTGGAATCTTCGCGGGTGAACCCGCTCCCACAGAGGGCGCAGCCCTCGCAAAATATCCAGGCAAAAAAAGCCCCGCCAATTGGCGGGGTTGAGGTACGAGCGTGGCAGCTCGAAAAGGGTACTGCCCCTCGCAGGGAGGGGCAGTGTGCTGCCTTACAGCAGCATGGTGCGGATATCGCCCAGCACGTCGCCCAGGCGCTTGGTGAAGCGCGCGGCAGCAGCGCCGTTGATCACACGGTGATCGTAGGACAGCGACAGCGGCAGCATCAGCTTCGGCTGGAAAGCCTTGCCATCCCAGACTGGCTGCATGGTCGCCTTGGAGACGCCCAGGATAGCCACTTCCGGCGCGTTGACGATCGGCGTGAAGCCGGTGCCGCCAATGTGGCCGAGGCTGGAGATGGTGAAGCAAGCGCCCTGCATCTCGTCAGCCGACAGCTTCTTGGTGCGGGCTTTTTCAGCCAGCGCCGCCGCTTCGGCAGCCAGTTGCAGCAGGCTCTTCTGGTCGACGTTCTTGATCACAGGGACCAGCAGGCCGTCCGGGGTGTCCACGGCGAAGCCGATGTGCACGTACTTCTTGCGGATGATGGCCTTGCCGCTTGGCGCCAGCGAGCTGTTGAAGTCCGGCAGTTCCTTGAGCAGGAAGGCGCAGGCCTTGAGCAGCAGTGGCAGCACGGTCAGCTTCACGCCAGCCTTCTCGGCCACGGCCTTCTGCGCAACGCGGAAGGCTTCCAGCTCGGTGATGTCGGCGGAGTCGAACTGGGTCACGTGCGGCACGTTCAGCCAGCTGCGGTGCAGGTTGGCAGCACCGACCTGCATCAGGCGGGTGAGGGCCACTTCTTCCACTTCACCGAACTTGCTGAAGTCCACGGCCGGGATCGGCGGGATGCCGGCGCCGCCGGTTGCGCCAGCGGCTGCTGGTGCCTCCTTGGCCTTCTGCATCATCGCCTTGACGTAAACCTGCACGTCTTCTTTCAGGATGCGGCCGTGCGGGCCGGTAGCAGCAACAGCGCCCAGCTCGACACCGAATTCACGGGCCAGCTGACGAACAGCCGGGCCTGCGTGAACCTTGGAGTTGTTGCCGGCAGCCGGTGCGGTAGCAACCGGTGCAGGGGCAGCAGCAGGGGCGGCAGCGGCAGGTGCGGCAGCCGGAGCCGCCTCAGCCTTGGCCGGGGCAGCAGCGGCAGGTGCCGGAGCGGCAGCCGGTGCAGCACCAGCGACTTTCAGCTTGAAGATCAGGTCGCCAGTGCCGACTTCGTCTTCCAGCTTGCACAGGACTTCTTCAACCACGCCGGCAGCCGGCGAAGGGATTTCCATGGAGGCCTTGTCGGACTCCAGGGTAATCAGCGACTGGTCGGCTTCGACGGTGTCGCCGACCTTGACCAGCACTTCGATGATCTTGGCCTTGCCCGACGAGCCGATGTCCGGCACGTGGATGTCCTGCACGCTGGCGGCAGCCGGGGCTGCGGCCGGAGCAGGGGCAGGGGCGGCTTCAGCGGCTGGCGCTGGAGCAGCAGCCGGGGCAGCAGCGGCGGCCGGGGCCTCGGGGGCCGCCGCAGCGGCGCCCTCGGCTTCCAGTACCAGCAGCTCGTCGCCTTCTTTCAGGCGGTCGCCCAGCTTGACCTTGAGTTCCTTGATGACGCCGGCCTTGGGGGCCGGGATCTCCATGGAGGCCTTGTCGGACTCCAGGGTCAGCAGGCTCTGGTCAGCCTCGATACGGTCACCGACCTTGACGAACAGCTCGATGATTTCACCTTCACCGCTGCCGATGTCAGGTACGCGAATGAGTTCGCTCACTTAAAAATACTCCTCAGCAGTCCAGTGGGTTGCGCTTGTCCGGGTCGATACCGAACTTGACGATAGCGTCTGCAACAACCTTTGGTTCGATCTCGCCACGGTCAGCCAGGGCTTCCAGGGCAGCCAGCACCACGAAGTGGCGGTCGACTTCGAAGAAGTGACGCAGCTTCTTGCGGCTGTCGCTGCGACCGTAACCGTCGGTACCCAGGACTTTGAACTCTTTGCTCGGTACCCACTGGCGAATCTGCTCGGCGAACAGCTTCATGTAGTCGGTGGAGGCAATGACCGGGCCTTTGCGGCCAGCCAGGCACTCTTCGACGTAAGTCCGCTGTGGCTTCTGGCCAGGCTTCAGGCGGTTGGCGCGTTCTACGGCCAGGCCGTCGCGGCGCAGTTCGTTGAAGCTGGTGACGCTCCACACGTCGGCACCGACGTTGAACTCTTCACGCAGGATCTTCGCGGCTTCGCGGACTTCGCGCAGGATGGTGCCGGAGCCCATCAGCTGTACGTGGTGCGCGGCTTCGCGGGTGTCTTCTTCCAGCAGGTACATACCCTTGATGATGCCTTCCTCGACACCGGCCGGCATGGCTGGCTGCTGGTAGGATTCGTTCATCACGGTGATGTAGTAGAAGATGTCCTGTTGCTCTTCGGTCATCTTCTTCATGCCGTCCTGGATGATCACCGCCAGCTCGTAGCCGTAGGTTGGATCGTAGGTGCGGCAGTTCGGGATGGTGCCCGCCATCATGTGGCTGTGACCGTCTTCGTGCTGCAGGCCTTCACCGTTGAGGGTGGTACGGCCGGCGGTACCGCCGATCAGGAAGCCACGGGTGCGGCTGTCGCCAGCGGCCCAGGCCAGGTCGCCAATACGCTGGAAGCCGAACATCGAGTAGAAGATGTAGAACGGCAGCATCGGCTGGTTGTGGCAGCTGTACGAGGTACCGGCAGCGATGAACGACGACATGGCGCCGGCTTCGTTGATGCCTTCCTCGAGGATCTGGCCCTTCTTGTCTTCGCGGTAGAACATCACCTGGTCTTTATCGACTGGCTCGTAGAGCTGGCCGACCGACGAGTAGATGCCCAGCTGGCGGAACATGCCTTCCATACCGAAGGTACGGGCTTCGTCCGGGATGATCGGAACGATGCGCTGGCCGATTTCCTTGTCCTTGACCAGCTGCGCCAGAATACGCACGAAGGCCATGGTGGTGGAGATTTCGCGGTCGCCCGAGCCGTCCAGGATCGCTTTCAGCGTTTCCAGTGGCGGGGTCGGAATGCTGAAGCTCTTGGCGCGGCGCTGTGGCACGAAACCACCCAGGGCGTTGCGGCGCTCGGCCAGGTACCTGGCTTCGGCAGAACCTTCTTCCGGCTTGAAGAACGGCAGGTTCTCAAGGTCTGCATCCTTGACCGGGATGTCGAAGCGGTCACGGAAGTGACGCAGGCTGTCGACGTCGACCTTCTTGGTGTTGTGCGCGGTGTTCTTGGCTTCGCCAGCACCGGTACCGTAACCCTTGATGGTCTTGGCCAGGATGACGGTAGGCTGGTCTTTGTGGTTGACCGCCTGGTGGTACGCCGCATAGACCTTGTACGGGTCGTGGCCGCCACGGTTGAGCTTCCAGATCTCGTCGTCGGACAGGTCTTCGACCATGGCCTTGAGTTCTGGGGTGTTGAAGAAGTTTTCACGAACGTACGCGCCGTCTTTGGCTTTGTAGTTCTGATACTCGCCGTCGATGACTTCGTCCATGCGGCGCTGCAGGGCACCGTTGGTGTCCTTGGCCAGCAGAGGGTCCCAGAAGCGGCCCCAGACGACCTTGTTGACGTTCCAGCCACCGCCACGGAACACGCCTTCGAGTTCCTGGATGATCTTGCCGTTGCCGCGAACCGGGCCGTCGAGGCGCTGCAGGTTGCAGTTGATGACGAAGATCAGGTTGTCCAGCTTCTCGCGGCCGGCCAGGGCGATTGCGCCCAGGGATTCCGGCTCGTCGCACTCGCCGTCGCCCATGAAGCACCAGACTTTCTGCTTGCCGGCCGGGATGTAGCCACGGGCTTCCAGGTACTTCATGAAGCGTGCCTGGTAGATGGCCTGGATCGGGCCCAGACCCATCGAAACGGTCGGGAACTGCCAGAAGTCAGGCATCAGCCATGGGTGCGGGTACGAAGACAGGCCGTTGCCGTCCACTTCCTGACGGAAGTTGTTCATCTGGTCTTCGTTGATGCGGCCTTCCATGAAGGCACGGGCATAGACGCCTGGCGAAGCGTGGCCCTGGAAGAAGATCAGGTCGCCGCCGTGTTCTTCGGTCGGGGCCTGGAAGAAGTAGTTGAAGCCGATGTCGTACAGGGTGGCACTGGAGGCGAAGCTGGAGATGTGTCCGCCCAGGTCCGAGTCTTTCAGGTTGGTGCGCATGACCATGGCCAAGGCGTTCCAACGCACCATCGAGCGAATGCGGCGTTCCATGAACAGGTCGCCAGGCATGCGTGCTTCGTGGGTGACAGGGATGGTGTTGCGGTATGGCGTGGTGATCGCATACGGCAGCTGGGAGCCACTACGGGTGGCCAGCTCGCCCATACGGGTCATCAGGTAATGAGCGCGGTCTTCGCCTTCTTTGTCGAGGACCGACTCCAGGGCATCCAGCCATTCCTGGGTTTCGATTGGATCGAGGTCTTGCATGGCTTGCTCCAGGGCGGAAAGGCAACCAGAATCGATTGCCTGAGATTGCGACTGGCCTTATGGGCAGACGTCGTGAATTCTTGGATTACCGGGGTGTCTTCCGGCGCGTTGTAGTTTTACTACATTTGCTTTCGCATTTCATGCTTTTACACGACATGAGTAGTAGTAAAACTACATTTGTGCGACGTTTGGTCGCACCTTGGCTTGTGAGGAAAAACGTTCATGTTGGTTGGCATTGTGTCGCGAACGGGTGGTTCTTGATGTTTGTTGCCAATTATTTGTTTTTTTCAGCTATTTCCAACTTTTGTACGACAGTCCAACCGTGGTCCGGCTTCCCCTTGGCCGCTTTTTCCCCTCTCTTTCACGCCGATCAAGGATAGACCATGCGCCTACCTTTGCCGTCCGACCTGCCCGCCACCCTGCAGCCGCTGATCACTCGCAACCAGCAGTTCATCAGTGATGCGGTGGCCTCCCACCCCGAACTCGACATTAAGGCCTGGAGCCCGCTGCAGCGGCAACAGTTCGATCAGGTTGCTGCCGCCAGCGACTTCGTACTCAGCCTGGCTCAGCGCGAGCCGGCCATGCTGTTCGCCCTGCTGGCCAGTGGCGAGCTGGAGCGGCGTTATGCCCCGGGTGAGCTGCGCAGGCAAATCGCCGCGGCAGCCCAGGCAGCGCAAAGCGAGGACGAGCTGGCGCGCAACCTGCGCCGCGAGCGCAACCGTCAGCAGCTGCGCATTATCTGGCGCGACATCACCCGCCAGGCCGAGCTGGGCGAAACCTGCCGTGACCTGTCCGACCTTGCCGATGGCGCCATCGACGAAGCCTACCAATGGCTGTACCCGCGCCATTGCCAGCAGTTCGGCACGCCCATCGGCAACCGCAGCGGCCAGCCGCAGCACATGGTGGTGCTGGGCATGGGCAAGCTGGGTGCGGTGGAGCTGAACCTGTCGTCGGACATCGACTTGATCTTCGGCTTCCCCGAAGGCGGTGAAACTGAAGGGGTGAAGCGTTCGCTGGACAATCAGGAATTCTTTACCCGCCTGGGCCAGCGGCTGATCAAGGCGCTGGACCCGGTTACCGTCGACGGCTTTGTGTTCCGCGTCGACATGCGCCTGCGCCCTTATGGCTCTGCCGGCTCGCTGGTGCTCAGCTTCAATGCGCTGGAGCAGTACTACCAGGATCAGGGCCGCGACTGGGAACGCTATGCGATGATCAAGGCGCGGGTGGTGGCCGGTGACCAGGCGGCCGGCGCGCAGTTGCAAGAGATGTTGCGCCCGTTCGTGTACCGCCGCTACCTGGACTTTTCCGCGATCGAAGCGCTGCGCACCATGAAGCAGCTGATCCAGCAGGAAGTGCGGCGCAAGGGCATGGCCGACAACATCAAGCTGGGAGCCGGTGGCATCCGCGAGGTGGAGTTCATCGCCCAGGCCTTCCAGCTGATTCACGGCGGGCGCGACCTCAGCTTGCAGCAGCGGCCATTGCTCAAGGTGCTAGCCACGCTGGAGGGCCAGGGTTACCTGCCGCCAGCGGTGGTTGCCGAGCTGCGCGAGGGTTATGAGTTCCTGCGCTACACCGAACACGCCATCCAGGCTATCGCCGACCGCCAGACGCAGATGTTGCCGGAAGGCGAGACCGACCAGGCGCGGGTGGCCTACATGCTCGGCTTTGCCGACTGGCAGAGCTTCCACGACCAGTTGATGTACTGGCGTGGCCGTATCGACTGGCATTTCCGCCAGGTGATCGCCGACCCGGATGATGAAGACGGCGAAGGCGAACTGGTGGTGGGTGGTGAATGGTCGCCGCTGTGGGAGCAGGCGCAGGATGAAGAAGCCGCTGGCCGCCAGCTGCAAGAGGCTGGCTTCAAGCAACCCGCCGAAGCCCTGCGGCGCCTGGCCGGGCTGCGCTCCAGCCCGCAGCTGCGCTCGATGCAGCGTATTGGCCGGGAGCGCCTGGATGCCTTTATCCCGCGGCTGCTGGCCCAGGCGGTGGAGCATGCCAACCCTGACCTGGTGCTTGAGCGGGTGCTGCCACTGGTCGAGGCCGTGGCGCGGCGTTCTGCCTACCTGGTACTGCTTACCGAAAACCCCGGCGCCTTGCGCCGCCTGTTGACCCTGTGCGCCGCCAGCCCGTGGATTGCCGAGCAAATCGCCCTCTACCCGCTGCTGCTTGACGAACTGCTCAATGAAGGCCGCCTGTTCAGCCCGCCACTGGCGCCAGAACTGGCCAGCGAACTGCGTGAGCGCCTGACGCGCATTCCCGAGGATGACCTGGAACAGCAGATGGAGGCGCTGCGCCACTTCAAGCTGGCCCACAGCCTGCGTGTGGCGGCCTCGGAAATCAGCGGCAACCTGCCCTTGATGAAAGTCAGCGACTACCTGACCTGGCTGGGCGAAGCGATTCTCGACCAGGTGCTGGCCCTGGCCTGGCGCCAGACCGTGGCCCGCCACGGCCAACCCAAGCGCAGCGACGGCAGCCTGTGCGACCCGGGCTTCATCATCATTGGTTATGGCAAGGTTGGCGGCCTGGAACTGGGCCACGGCTCGGACCTGGACCTGGTGTTCATTCACGATGGCGACCCGCAGGCCGAGACCGACGGCGCCAAGCCCATCGACAGCGCGCAGTTCTTCACCCGCCTGGGGCAGCGCATCATTCACCTGCTGACCACCCAGACCAACTCGGGCCAGCTGTATGACGTGGACATGCGCCTGCGCCCGTCCGGCGCTTCGGGGCTGCTGGTCAGTTCGCTGGGCGCGTTCGAACGCTACCAGCAGAACGAAGCCTGGACCTGGGAGCACCAGGCCCTGGTGCGGGCCCGCGTGCTGGTGGGTTGCAAGCAGGTGGGCGCGGCGTTTGAAGGTGTACGCGCCAAGGTGCTGGGCCAGGCCCGCGACCTGGAAAAACTGCGCAGCGAAGTGAGCGAAATGCGCGCCAAGATGCGCGACAACCTCGGCACCAAGGCCACGGCTGCCGGTACTGCGGCCAATGCTTTCGAGGCGGGCGTACCCTTCGATATCAAGCAGGATGCCGGCGGTATCGTCGATATTGAATTTATGGTGCAATACGCCGCTTTGGCCTGGTCCCACGACCACCCGGCCATACTCCGATGGACCGATAACATCCGCATTCTGGAAGAGCTGGAGCAGGCAGGTTTGATGCCGGCCAGTGACGCGGTGCTGTTGCGTGAAGTGTACAAGGCGTTCCGCTCGGCCTCGCACCGCCAGGCCCTGCAGAAGCAGGCTGGGGTGATCGATGCGGCGCAGTTTGCCGATGAACGCCGCGAAGTGCGGCGGATCTGGGGTGAATTGGGCCTGACCTGAAGCCCCCGCCAGCCCTGTGGGAGCGGGTTTACCCGCGAAGAAGGCGACGCGGTGCATGGCACCGGCTTCGCCGGTGTTCGCGGGTGAACCCGCTCCCACAGGGTCTGCGATCAGCGGCAGATATGCCTGAGTGGTACACTGTCCGCCACATAGCCTGAATATAAAGAGGGGAGGCCAGGCTGTACGTAGCCTGTAGCCTCCCCGAGCGTTTCTGGACTAAGCATGAGAATACTGATCATTGGCCCCAGCTGGGTCGGCGACATGGTGATGGCGCAGACCCTGTTCCAGTGCCTGAAACAGCAGCACCCCGACTGCGTGATCGACGTGCTGGCCCCTGAGTGGAGCCGGCCGATACTTGAGCGCATGCCCGAGGTGCGTCAGGCCCTGAGCTTCCCGCTCGGCCACGGCGCGTTGGAGCTGGCCACGCGGCGGCGCATCGGCAAGTCGCTGGCCGGCCAGTACGACCAGGCCATCCTGCTGCCCAACTCGCTGAAGTCGGCGTTGGTGCCGTTCTTCGCCGGCATCCCCAAACGCACCGGCTGGCGCGGCGAAATGCGCTTCGGCCTGCTCAACGACGTGCGCAAGCTGGACAAGGCTCGCTACCCGCTGATGATCGAGCGCTTCATGGCCCTGGCCTACGCGCCCGGTGCCGAGCTACCGCAGCCGTACCCGCGTCCCAGCCTGCAGATCGAAGCGCAAAGCCGCGAGGCCGCCCTGGCCAAGTTCGGCCTGGAGCTTGACCGCCCGGTGTTGGCACTGTGCCCTGGTGCCGAGTTTGGCGAGGCCAAGCGCTGGCCGGCCGAGCACTATGCCGCCGTGGCCGATGCAATGATCCGCCAGGGCTGGCAGGTATGGTTGTTCGGCTCGAAGAACGATCACCCGGTCGGTGAGCAGATCCGCGACCGGCTGATCCCGGGTTTCCGTGAAGAATCGTCCAACCTGGCCGGGGAGACTTCTCTGGCCGAGGCTATCGACCTGATGTCCTGCGCGCACGCCGTGGTGTCCAACGACTCCGGCCTGATGCATGTGGCCGCCGCGCTGAACCGCCCGTTGGTGGCAGTGTACGGCTCGACCTCGCCAGGCTTCACCCCGCCACTGGCCGAGCAGGTAGAAGTGGTGCGCACCGGTATCGAGTGCAGCCCGTGTTTCGACCGCACCTGCCGTTTCGGCCACTACAACTGCCTGCGCCTTCTGGAGCCGGGCAAAGTCATCGCCGCCCTGCACAGCCTTAGCGGGCCGGATCTGATCGATACCGTGGTAGAGGCCGATTAAGTGCGGGTACTGATCATCAAGACCTCGTCGCTGGGTGATGTGATTCACACCCTGCCGGCGCTCACCGATGCCGCCCACGCCATCCCGGGCATTCGTTTCGACTGGGTGGTGGAAGAAGGCTTCGCTGAAATCCCCAGCTGGCACCCGGCGGTCGACCAGGTTATCCCGGTGGCCATCCGCCGCTGGCGCAAGAACCTTTGGCAAACCATCAAGAGTGGCGAGTGGAAGGCGTTGAAGCAGCGTGTGCGCGAGCACAAGTACGACCTGGTGATCGACGCCCAGGGCCTGGTCAAGTCGGCCTGGCTGACCCGTTTGGTTAAAGCCCCGGTAGCCGGCCTGGACCGCTACTCGGCCCGCGAAGGCCTGGCCAGCCGCTTCTATGACCGGCGCCTGTCGGTTGCGACCGGCCAGCACGCCGTGGAGCGGGTGCGCCAGCTGTTCGCCATGGCCCTGGCCTACGACCTGCCGGAAGGCATCGGCAACTATGGCCTGGACCTTGAGCGCCTGCAGCTGCCGCCGGCCGCGCCGTACGTGGTGTTCCTGCATGGCACCACCTGGGTGACCAAACACTGGCCCGAAGCCTACTGGCGCGAGCTGGCCGAACGCATGGGCCAGCGCAAGCTGGAAGTGCGCCTGCCCTGGGGCAACCAGGCCGAGAAGGAACGGGCCGAGCGCATCGCCCAGGGCTTGAACAACTGCCAGGTGCTCCCCAAATTGAACCTTGCCGGCGTCGCGCGCGTATTGGCGGCGGCAAAAGCCTGTGTGGCAGTCGATACCGGCCTCGGCCACCTGGCGGCGGCACTCGATGTGCCCACCATTTCGCTGTTCGGCCCGACCAACCCGGGCCTTACCGGCGCCTACGGACGGACCCAGATTCACCAGGCCAGTGACTGGCCTTGCGCTCCTTGCCTGCAGAAGAAGTGCACTTATAAACCGAGCGCCGATGACCTGGCCCGGTTCGATCTGAAACGCGAGTGGCCGCTGTGCTTCACTCGCCTGAATCCCGAGCATGTGGCGAGCCGCTTGAGCGCGCTGCTGCTGGCTGAGGATGTCCGTTGATGCAACTGGCTTTCGTGCTTTACAAATATTTCCCCTTCGGCGGGCTGCAGCGCGATTTCATGCGCATTGCCCTGGAGTGCCAGAAGCGGGGCCACCAGATCCGTGTCTACACGCTGATCTGGGAGGGTGACATTCCGCCGGGCTTCGAGGTTCTGGTGGCGCCGGTGAAGGCGATTTTCAACCACCGCCGCAACGAGAAGCTCAGCGCCTGGATGGCGGCCGACCTGGCCAAGCGCCCGGTCGACCGCCTGATCGGCTTCAACAAGATGCCGGGGCTGGACGTGTACTACGCCGCCGACGGCTGCTTCGAGGACAAGGCGCAGACCCTGCGTGGCGGCCTGTACCGTCGCTGGGGCCGCTACCGGCACTTTGCCGAGTACGAGCGCGCGGTGTTCGGCAAGGACGCCCATACCGAAGTGCTGATGATTTCCGAAGTGCAGCAGCCGCTGTTCATCAAGCACTACGGCACCCCCCAAGAGCGCTTCCACCTGCTGCCACCGGGTATTTCCCAGGACCGCCGCGCACCGGCCAACGCCGCCGAAGTCCGCGCCGAGTTCCGCAAGGAATTCAACCTGGGTGATGACGACCTGCTGCTGGTGCAGATTGGCTCGGGCTTCAAGACCAAGGGCGTGGACCGCAGCCTCAAGGCCCTGGCCGCGCTGCCGTCGGCCCTGCGCAAGCGCACGAAGTTGATGGTGATCGGCCAGGACGACCCCAAGGTGTTCCAGTTGCAAAGCGCCACGCTGGGCCTGGGTGACCAGGTGCAGTTCCTCAAGGGCCGCAGCGATATCCCGCGCTTCCTGCTGGGCGCCGACCTGCTGATTCACCCGGCGTACAACGAGAACACCGGCACGGTGCTGCTCGAAGCGCTGGTGGCCGGCTTGCCGGTGCTAGTGTCCAAGGTGTGTGGCTACGCCCATTACATTGCCGAGGCCGACAGCGGCCTGGTGCTGGACGAGCCGTTCGAACAGGAGCAGCTCAACGGCTACCTGCAGCGCATGCTCGAAGACCCGCAGGCCCGTGCCAGCTGGTCGCGCAACGGCCTGGCATTTGCTGAAACCGCCGATCTGTACAGCATGCCGCAACATGCTGCCGACGTGATCCTGGGGCAGAAAACCGCATGAAGCTGATACTGGCCGAACCCTTCAAACGCCTGTGGGCCGGGCGTGATGCCTTCGACGCCGTAGAGGCGCTGCAAGGCGAGGTCTATCGCGAGCTGGAAGGGCGCCGCACGCTGCGTACCGAGGTGGCTGGCGAGGGCTTTTTCGTCAAGATCCACCGCGGCATCGGCTGGGGCGAGATCTTCAAGAACCTGTTTACCGCCAAGCTGCCGGTGCTCGGCGCCGGCCAGGAATGGCAGGCCATCCAGCGCCTGCATGAAGTCGGCGTGCCGACCATGACTGCAGTCGCCTACGGCGAGCGCGGCAGCAACCCGGCCACGCAGCACTCATTCATCATCACCGAAGAACTGGCGCCGACCATCAGCCTGGAAGACTTCAGCATCGACTGGGTCAAACAGCCGCCCGAGCCACGCCTCAAGCGTGCGCTGATTGCCGAAGTGGCGAAGATGACCGGCGGCATGCACCGCGCCGGGGTCAACCACCGTGACTGCTACATCTGCCACTTCCTGCTGCACACCGACCGCCCGGTGACGCCAGAAGACTTCAAACTGTCGGTCATCGACCTGCACCGCGCCCAGACCCGGGCGAAAATCAGCCGCCGCTGGCGCGACAAGGACCTGGCCGCGCTGTACTTCTCGGCGCTGGACATCGGCCTGACCCAACGCGACAAGCTGCGCTTCCTGCGTGGTTACTTCCAGCGCCCGCTGCGCCAGGTGCTGAAGGATGAGGCCGCGCTGCTTGCCTGGCTGGAGCGCAAGGCGCAGAAGCTCTACGATCGCAAGCTACGCTATGGGGATGCACTCTGATGGCGGGTTGGACACTGGCGCCGGGCTATGAACACCTGGCGGCGGACTTCGGCAGCCTCGATGCGGTATTTGCCCTGCAGGGTGAACGCCTGACCCACGACCCGCTCAGCGAAGTGGTGCGCATCAAGCGTGACGAGGTCAATTACTACGTCAAACGCTACACCGGTGCCGGCAAGCACATGCGCCGCTACCTGGGCCGGCCGCGCATCAAGGCCGAGTGGCAGAACCTCAAGCAGTTCGCCAAGTGGGGCATCCCCACTGCCGAAGTGGTGGCCTGGGGGCTGGAGCGCAATGGCCTGGCCTTTGGCCGTGGTGCGATGATCACCCGCGAACTGCCGCGCACCGAAGACCTGTCGGTGCTGGCCGAACGCAACGATGCACGCCTGGCCGACCGCGCCTGGGTCAACCATGTGAGTAGCCAGCTGGCGCACTACACACGGGTCATGCACCAGCACCGCTTTGCCCATAACGACCTGAAGTGGCGCAACCTGCTGGTCGACGACCAGGGCACGCTGTTCTTCATCGACTGCCCCACCGGCGACTTCTGGCGCGGCTTCATGTGGCGACACCGGATGATCAAGGACCTGGCGTGCCTGGACAAAGTGGCCAAAT
The DNA here is from genome assembly GCF_044749595.1 of Pseudomonas sp. NPDC089392. Lineage (NCBI taxonomy): Bacteria > Pseudomonadati > Pseudomonadota > Gammaproteobacteria > Pseudomonadales > Pseudomonadaceae > Pseudomonas > Pseudomonas sp. NPDC089392. The sequence goes on along the minus strand of NZ_JBIVIF010000014.1, from coordinate 35,478 downwards.
ACCACCTGTCGGCCACCCAGCGACTGCGTTTCTACCTGCAATACCGTGGCCGCGACCGGCTGAATGTGCGTGACAAGAAGCGCATTCGCCAGGTGCTGGGCTTTTTCGAGGGAAGGGAATGACCGATTACCTGGCCAGCGCGGACCTCGCGCTGCTCAAACGCCATGGCCTGGACGACTTCGAGGCGCTATGGGCGCTGCAGCTCGATGCCGTGGACGAACCCAACACCGGTCGTGGTGGCTGGAGCAGCGTGTTCCGCCTGGAACTCGAAGGCAAGGGCTATTACCTCAAGCGCCAGTGCGACTACCTCACCCGTACCCTGCATCGGCCGTTCGGCGAGCCCACCTTCGCTCGTGAATTCCGCAACATCAGCCGTTACCAGAAACTGCACATTCCAGCCTTGCAGGCGGTGTTCTATGGCGAGCGCAAGCAGGGCGGCAAACACCGCGCCATCCTGATGACCCGTGCCCTGGACGAGTGGGCCGACCTCGACAGCCTGCTGGCCCAATGGCCACAGCTGGGCGATGCCGAGCGCAATGGCGTCCTGCAGGCCTGCGGCCAGCTGGCGCGCACCCTGCACAGCGCCGGCCAGGTGCACGGCTGCTTCTACCCCAAGCACATCTTCCTGCGCCAACGCCGCGAAGGCTGGGACGCGCAACTGATCGACCTGGAAAAGACCCGGCCATTGCTGTTCGGCATGCGTGACCGCCTCAAGGACCTGGAGCCGCTGCTGCGCCGCGCGCGGGCCTGGAGCGAGGCCGATGTACGCACGCTGCTGGCCACCTACCTAGCGCAGCCGGCTGACGGAACGCTGGTCGATACCTGGCTGCAACGCCTTACGCAACGCCGTCGTGAAAAAGAGGCCCGCTGATGCGCTTGTCTGAATTGAAAGATGCCGGGCGCAGCCCGTCGTTGCCGCTGAGCATCACCCTGGCCGATGCCGCTGGCAGCGCCGACTTGCAACTGCTCAGCCTGCTGCGTGTGCTGCCGGGCCAGCGTTATGTGGGTGCTGGCGTGTGGCGTGGTACCCCGGTGCTGGCCAAGCTGCTGGTTGGGGGTAGCGCGGCGCGGCATTTCCAGCGTGAGCTGCAGGGTGTGAAGCAGCTGGCCGAGCAGGGCCTGACCACGCCGAAGCTGCTGGCCGACGGCCTCAAGGAAGGCGAGGGCGGCTGGCTGCTGTTCGAGTTCCTCGACGGCGCCGAAAGCCTGGCCGATGCCTGGGCGGCAGTGGAGAACCTGCCGGTGCTGGCCGACGAGCAGCACCTGGTGCTGGGCGAAGCGCTGACTGCCGTTGCGCACATGCACGCCCAAGGCCTGTGGCAGGAGGACCTGCACCTGGACAACCTGCTGCGTCATGGCGGCAAGCTGTACCTGATCGATGGCGCCGGCATCAAGGCCGAGACGCCTGGCCAGCAGCTGTCACGCCCGCGCGTGCTAGAAAACCTTGGGGTGTTTTTCGCCCAGTTGCCCAAGCGCCTGGAGCCGTTCATCGAAGAGCTGTTGGTGCACTACCTGCTGGCCAATGCCGAGCATGCACTGCCACTGGAAGCCTTGCAGAAGCAGGTGGACAAGGTGCGCAGTTGGCGGCAGAAGGACTACCTGGAAAAGGCCGGTCGCGAGTGCAGCCTGTTCAGCGTCGAACGCAGCCTTTCGGGCCTGCGGGCGATCCGCCGCAGCGAGGTCGAGGCCATGCTGCCGGTACTGGAGCAGGCTGATGCGTTGATCGACAAGGGCCACCTGTACAAGACCGGTGGTGCTGCCAGTGTGGCGCGCATCGAGGTTGATGGCCGCCAAGTGGTGCTCAAGCGCTACAACATCAAGAACACTGCCCATTGGTTCAAGCGCTTCTGGCGCCCGAGCCGGGCCTGGCATTCGTGGATCGAAGGGCACCGCCTGGAGTTCCTCGACATCGCTACGCCGCGCCCACTGGCGGTGCTGGAGCAGCGGGTGATGGGCCTGCGCAGCCGCGCCTACCTGGTCACCGAATATGTCGATGGCCCGGACCTGACCGCGTGCTTTGCGCCCTACGTGGAAAATGGTGATGCACCTGAAGAACAGGTCGATGCCTTGGTGCATGTCATGCAGCAGCTGATTCGCGAGCGCATCAGCCATGGCGATTTCAAGGGCCACAACCTGTTCTGGGACAACGGCCAGTGGTCGCTGATCGACCTTGACGCCATGTGCCAGCACGCCACCCAGCTCAGCTTCGCCCCGGCCTACGCCCGTGACCGGGCGCGGTTGTTGCGCAACTGGCCGAGCAGCAGTGCCTTGCATCAGCGGCTGGACCGGCTGTTGCCACGGCTTTCGGAGTAATCCGCCGGCAGTGCCAGCCAGTCGCTGCCGCGGCCGGGCTGGCGCACGCGGATGCGCCATTCGCCATCCTGATGGCGCAACACCGCCCAGGCGGGCACTGCGCCAGTCAGACTATCGGACAAGACCAGGTGATAGTGCCCAGTCAGCAGGTGGCGGCGTACCGGTAGCTGATGGTTGCGCAGCTGCAGGTACAGCATGCTGCCGTGGCTGAACAGGTGCTGATCCTTATCATCTACGGCGCTCTGAAGTGGCGTTGCCAGCCGGCACTGCTCAAGCAGTTGCGCGATGTCTGGCAAACCGTCATGCCAGAGCACGGGAGAGTCCACTATCCAGCTGCCATCCAGATTTCGCTTTATCGGCAGCTTAAGGTAGGCATAGGGCTGGTCGGGGTCGGTGGCTCGCCAGCGTGCACCGTCAAAACTGACATTGAAATAGCGACCCAGGTTATCCCGGACGAAGTACTGGGTCAGGCCCGGCGTGGCGGACAGTTGTTCATAGACAGCCTCGCCATGGGCCGAGTCGATCCGGTAGCGCAACCTGGCCAGGTCGGGCGCGGCTTCGTAGTGTTTCGGTAGTGGCACCGGGGGTGGTTTGGGCAGCCCCCGCAACGTCCGGCGCATCAGGCTGGAGCCTGCCATTTCAGTTAGCCCAGCGGTAGCGTGGCCGAGGGCGGCCACGGCATGGTGCAAGGCGCCCGAGTGGTCATCCTGCTCGAATGCGTCGAAGCCGTCCCAGATGGAAATCGCCATGCGGCCGAACGCCAGGGCTACCAATGCCCGTTGCGGCAGCACGAAGGTGACTATGTCCAGTATCAGCCTGAGCACGTTTACCGAGAACTCCCCCAGCAGTTCCTGGTTACTGCGGGTGACAGTATCCGTCTGGGCGATCAGGGCTTTGACTTCTGCGCGGTAAAGCGCGTGATACAGATTGCCGGTGATGGTCTGCCGGGTGATAAGCGCGCCTAGTCGGCCCTTGAGCAAACGTGCCTTGAGCTTTTTCCCGCTGGCCTGCGGCAGACGCTGGACCAGGTAGTCTTGCAGCGCCAGGTCACTGCGGATGGCGCGGATAAGTGCTTTGACATCGCTGTACTCTCGCCAATAGCGCCTGTCGGGAACGTCAGGGCAGTAAACGACTATGCGCTTCGAGCTTTCTGGCGAAATCAGCAGCAAGACGCCCATCAGCGTGTCGCCCTGCACGAGCAGTTGTTGGACCACGACCTGCTGCTCGTTGGCGTGCGGGCGTGCATGGCTGTCGGGGGCGTGGATGAGCGTGCTGGCCCATCCATAACCTTGTTCGAATGTGTCGTTGAGGAAATGGCCGACATAGCGAGCTTTCACGGCTTCGGCATTCAGCCGGGCACGGCTGATCTGCGCATAGGCCGTCTGGCGCCAACGGCCTTCGGGCGAGTCGAGCAGTTGGGTGTGCAGGTAAGCCGAGTAACCGCTGCCGGCATTCAGGCGCCTTACGATCTGCTTTACCCGTAGAGGGGTGAGCGCTGGCAACGGTTGATCACCATAAAGGTAAACACGAGCGGTCAGCCAATAGTCCACATCGAACCAGCTGATGTTCAACAAGGCCAGCTCGTCGAGCCGGTAGGTGTGCTTCACCAGCTCGATGGTGCCACCTACCTGGTGTCGGCTGACTACCGGAACGTAGCCCACGGTACTGCCCAGAGGCAGCGGGTTCAGGATCGGCCCGACCTGACGGGCAAGGGTGACACTGATGGTGATATCACGCGGGTCGCAGTCCAGGCCCGGATCGCGTTGTAGGTACTCGCGCAGGCGCAGGTTCAACCAGCTCAGCAGGGAGTGCCGCTGGGTGAATTGCTCCAGGGTCAGGATGCCGGGGGCGCTGGCTGCTTCGATGGCCAGAATCTGTTCTTGCATGGCCTGCATGATGTGAGCGACGCCTTGCTGCGATGTAGCGCGCAACCAATTGGGCAGGTGCTTTTCAAGCAGCAGGCCGTAGCGGTTGGCAAGGGGGCCACGGCTGCCGACGGCTCTGCGTATGTCCAGCGCCGTGGTCAATACGTCGTCCAGCTGTTCGATATCCCGCTGTTTGCCCTGTTGCCATGCCTTCTGCCAGGCATGGCTCAAGTGCTTGGCCTGGGCATCACGCAGGGTCGAGGCCAGGTATTCAGCCAAGTCCTCGGCATACCAGTCATAACGTAAACGTTCCGAGCGACGAGCGCGTTGCTGGTCATCGGGATCAATCATGAGCTTGAGCAGGTGCTCGCTTTGCTGCGGGTCTTCCAGGCGCTCGCACAGTTCCTGATGAAGATCGGCCAGGCTGTCGAATGCTTCGATCCCGTGAGCAACGCTGCACAGTAGCGCTCGGCCAACCGGCTCTTGGTGTTCGAGCATTTGCCCTTCAGCGCCTTGTTCGGTGAGTACCAGGAAACCCGGCACATGGCTGCGCCAGTTGGGGGCGCTGCTGGTAAGCAACAAGCGATAGACCTGTGGGCGCATGGTGATTGGCAAATGCCGCCGTTGCCAGGCCTGTGGCAGTTCCAGGCACGTTCTGAGTAGTTGGGCATGCGCCGCCGACAGGGTCTGGTCGGTGTGACGCAGGCGGATTTCTGCATCCAGTTGATCACGGTACAGCGATGCCAGGCGAACGGTGCGGGTCAAACCTTTGCTGTCACGCTCCATCCAATAGGCCGCCAGGCGGGCGTGCAGCGCCTGGCGAAGGGTTTTGCAGAAGCTGTCGATACGGTTGTTGAAGTCATGCGGCAAGCTAAGGGCCGGGTAGTCGGCATGCCTTGGCCGGCTACCCGCGAGCAGGCGAAAAGTACCGCCGTCGATCAGATGAAAGCCCACCAGTTGCAATAAGTGATGATTGCCGAAAAACAATGTGCGGGCACTAATGGCAAGCCCCGGGAACAGTTGGGAAAGCGTCAGGTCAAGGCTGTGCTCGACGCCGTGCAGGGGCGGTAGCAGTGCATCAAGCTGGTTATCCAGCGTCTGGAAGTTTGGCGGGATGGTCATGGTCCGGCTCCTGTTGCGGGGCGGACCATGCTGCGCCAAGGCGCCAGGGCAGCTGCGTTAGCCGGCTACCTCAGCGGCGCCACAGGCCGCGTATCGAGAACCACGCGGGTAGGCCCAGGCCTAGCCAGGACAGGCCATCGCACCAGCCGTCACCGAGCAAGGCGGCGAACAGCCCCAGTGCGCTCAGCAGGGCGATCAGCGCAGGCCAGGCGAAAAGGCGCGCAGTGGATTGCGACTTGTGGCTCATGCGCGTGCCTCCCTGGCTTTGCGCTGCTTGCCCCACCACAGGTACAGGCCGCTGCCGAGCACGATGATGGTCAGCACGTCGAGTACTGCCCAGAGGATCTGCATTGGCCGGCCACCGTAGTCACCGAAGTGCAGTGGTTGCGACAGCCCCATGGCGTCCATGTACCAAGGGCGTTCGCCGACCGCAGTCACCTCCAGCGTGCGGGCATCAATCAGCACTGGCGTGAAAAGGTGTGAACTCAGGTGCGTGGCGCCGTTCATGAATACTGCGTAGTGGTGTTCACTGGAGAAGCGCGTGCCGGGGAAGGCGATGAAATCCGGGCGCATGCCGGGTGCAGCTTGCTCGGCGATATCCAGCAGGCGGGTAGCCGGGGCGCGTTCGGTCAGCGGCGGGGCATCACGGTAGGGGGCAACCATGGCGGCCAGGCTGTCATTGCGCCAGGCGGCGATGACCAGGTCGGACAGGGCGCTGATCACGCCGGTTACGCCAACGGTGAGCGCCCAGGCCAGGGTAACCACGCCAATCAGGTTGTGCAGGTCGAGCCAGCGCAGGCGGCGGGATTTGTCGTGGCGCACGGTGCCGAATTCCAGGCGGCGCATGAACGGCGCATAGAGCACGGTACCGGAGACGATCGCGACGATGAACAGTACGCCCATGAAGGCCAGCAGCAATTTGCCGGGCAGGCCGGCGAACATGTCCACGTGCAGGCGCAGCATCAGCATCATGAAGCCGCCGTTGGCTGCCGGCATGGCCACGGCTTCGCCGGTGCGCGCGTCGAGCATGAAGGTGTGCGACAGGTTGGGGTCGGTGCCGGCGGTGGCGGCGGTGATGGCGACCACGCCGTTGGGTTCGTCTTCGTCGTAGCCGAAGTACTGCATGACTTCGCCGGGGCGGTGCTGCTGCGCTTTCAGTACAAGCTGCTGCAGGTCGAGGTGTAGGGTGCCTGCCGGCATTTCACGCAGTTCGGGGGCGTCGCCGAGCAGGTGTTCGAGTTCGTGGTGGAAGATCAGCGGCAGGCCGGTGACTGCCAGCAACAGCAGGAACAGGGTGCAGACCAGGCTGCTCCAGGTGTGGACCACGGACCAGCGGCGGATGGTTGGGCTTTTCATCACGGTACCGTTTTTTGTCTGTTGGAACCTGGGGCTGCTTTGCAGCCCATTCGCAGCGCAAGGCTGCTCCTACAGGGGATCGCGTTCTCATGTAGGAGCAGCCTTGTGCTGCGAATGGGCCGCAAAGCGGCCCCCGCTCACTCAGAACTTATACGTGGCGCTGGCCACGACGCTACGCTCGTCGCCGTAGTAGCAGTAGAACGAGTCACAGGTGGACAGGTAGTCCTTGTTCAGCAAGTTGGTGGCATTGACCGCCACCGACGCGCCTTTCAGGCTGCCGCTCAGGCGACCCAGGTCGTAGTGCACCGACGCATCGAACACCGTGTAGGCCTTGGCCTTGCCCAGGTAAGTGTTGCCTTGGTCGCCATAGGTATTGCCGGTGTAACGTGCGCCCAAGCCAATGCCGAAGCCGTCGAGCACGCCAGAGTGCCAGGTGTAGTCAGTCCATACCGAGGCTTGCTGGTTCGGCATCAGTTGCAGGCGGTTGCCTTTATACAAGCCGTCCTGCACTTCAGATTTGGCCAGGGTGTAAGCGGCAATCACCTTCAGGTTGTCGGTAACGTCGGAAACCGCTTCAAGCTCCAGGCCCTGGACTTTCACTTCGCCGGTCTGGCTGGTTACGGTTACGCCACCTACGTTGTTGGTAACCGAGACGTTTTTCTGGGTCAGGTCATACACGGCTGCCGACAGCAGGGTGTTGGAGCCCGGTGGCTGGTATTTGATGCCCAGTTCCCACTGCTTGCCTTCGGTAGGCTTGAACGACTCGGTTGCAGAAGCGCTGGCATTGCTGGCCGGTTGGAACGACTCGGCATACGACAGGTAGGGCACAAAGCCCGAGTCGAATACGTAGCTGATGGCCGCGTTGCCGCTGAACTTCTTGTCGCGTTGGGTATTGGTGGCATCACCCTGGTTGAGGTACTTGGTACCGGTATGCACCCAGTCTTCACGCCCGCCCAGGGTCAGGCGCCAGTTGCCCAGCGCCATCTGGTCCTGGACATACAGGCCGGTCTGGCGGGATTTCTGGTTGTAGTCGTAGAACGCCGTGGAGCGGTCCGGGCGGGTGATCGATACCCCGTAGACCGGGTTGTTGACGTTACTGTCCGGCACGTTGAAGCCGAAGATCGACAGGTAGTTGGTGTTGATGCGCTGATGGTCCAGGCCCAGCAGCAGTGTGTGGGTAACGTCGCCGGTGGCGAAGTCGGCCTGGAAGTTGTTGTCCACGGCGAACTGGCTGATGTCTTCGTCGGTGTTGGTCGACATGCGGCTGACTGTGCCGTCGTCTTGCACCGGAGGGTTGTCCTGGTTGTAGCTACCGGGCGTGATGGTCTGGAACGCCAGGTCCGACTTGGTATAGCGCAGGTTCTGGCGGAACTGCCACACGTCGTTGATGCGGTGCTCGAAGGCGTAACCCAGCGCGTAGTAGGTGCGGTCGTAGAACTCGTAGTCCGGGTCACCCAGGTTCTTGTGGTGCGAGATCTTGCCGAACGGCATGTCGATCTTGGTACCCTGAATTGGCCTGAACTGGCTGGTGGCACCGGTATCGTCGCGGGTGAACTGGGTCAGCAAGGTCAGCGTAGTGTCCTCGTCGATGTTCCAGGTCAGGCTCGGGGCGATGTTGTAGCGCTTGTCGTCGATGTGGTCGATCTGCGTGCCGCCATCGCGAATTACGCCACTGACGCTGTACAGGAACTGGCCCTGGTCGTCGATCTTGCCGGTGCTGGCGAAGTTGATCTGGCGGTGGTTGTCGCTACCGTACTGCAGTTCGATTTCGTTGGCGCTTTCGGCTTGCGGGCGGCGGCTGACCATGTCCAGCAGGCCGCCAGGCGGGGTCTGGCCATACAGCGAGGAGGCCGGGCCGCGCAGCAAGGCAAGGCGATCGAGGTTCCAGGTTTCGGCTTTCGGGTTGGCGTACACACCGCGTGGCAGCGGCAGGCCATCGAGGAACTGGGTTGGCTCGAAGCCGCGCACGCGCATCCAGTCATACCGGGTGTCGCTGCCGAAACTGGCGGAGACGATGCCCGGCATGTAGCGCACGGCATCATCCAGGCTGTGCACGCCGCGGTCTTTCATCTGCTCGCGGGTAGCGACGGAGATGGAGCGGGGGACTTCGACCAGTGCGGTGTCGGTCTTGGTGCCAGCGGCAGTGCGCTTGGCCAGGTAGCCTTCAACCGGGCCCCAGGCGCTTTCGCTGGCGCTGTCGGCATTCACTGTGGTTTCCGGCAGTGCCAAGGTACCGTCCGGGACCGCCACCAGGCTGTAGCTGCCCACGCTGCTTTGTTGCAACTGCAAACCCGTGCCGCGCAGCGCGGCTTGCAGGGCGCCGAGGCCGTCGTACTGGCCGTTCACCGGGGCCGAGGTGCGGCCGCTGACCAGTGCCGGGTCGATGGCCAGGGCGATACCGGCCTGGCTGGCGATCTGGTTGAGGGTGGTGGCTAGTGGCGCGCTGGGCAGGTTGTAGGCGCGCGGAGCGGATTGCTCGGCGGCGAACAGGGCAGGGCTGGCCAGCGGCGCGGCCACGGCAATGGCCAGGGCCATCAGGCTGGGGCGCAGGATACGATCAACGGCACGGGACATGCGGCGGTTCCTCGACGGATAAGTGCTTACTGCTTCCTTGCCGAGCGAGATTTGAAAAGTGACAGAGCGAATCTGAAAATTGTTGAGAATTATTTGAAGGTGGGTTTTGCCTGTGCCGGCCTATTCGCGGGTGAACCCGCTCCTACAACGGGTGGAGGTCCCTGTAGGAGCGGGTTCACCCGCGAATAGGCCGGCACAGGTTTACTTGGAAGTGACCTTCACCCACCACTGGGTATGCCGCTCGATCTTCACCGGCAAGGCCGGCACCAGCGACGCCAGCGCCAGGTCGGTGTCGGTCAGCGGGAAGCTACCGGTCACGCGCAGGTCGGCGACCTCGGCGTCGACCCCGAGGTAGCCGCTGCGGTACTTGCCCAGCGCGGCCAGCAGGTCGCCCAGGCGTACGTCGTCCACCACCAGCATGCCGCGGGTCCAGGCATCGGCACCGGCCGGCACGGCACCGACCTGGCCTAGGCCGTTGGCGTTCATCAACACCTGCTGGCCTTCGCGCAGCACTTGTTCGTCACCGCTGTTATGCGGCATGGCGGCAACCGAGGCTTGCAGCACTTCCAGGCGCGTACCCTCGGCTTCACGGCGTACCAGGAAACGTGTGCCAAGCGGGCGCAGGCGGCCATCGTCGGTGCGTACCAGCAGTGGGCGAGGGTCCTGGTGGCCGGTTTCGACCGAAATCTCGCCCTGGTGCAGCACGATTACCCGCTGCTCGCCCTGGTAGTCGATGTCCACGGCGGTGTGGGTGTTCAGGCTAAGCAGCGTGCCGTCTTCCAGGCGCAAGGTGCGCAGCTCGCCGGTGGCGGTGCGCTGGTCGGCCAGCCAGTAGCTGGGCGCCAGCGACGGTGCGCCGACCCAGGCCAGCAGCGAACCCAGCAGGAACATGCCGGCCAACCCGCTGCCGGCCTTGCCGATGCGTCGGCGCAGGCTGACACGCGATTGCAGCAGGGCCTGGCGTGCCGGGCCGGCCGCCGCGCTGACGCGCTGGTCCATTGCGCCGAGTTGGCGCCAGGCGCGCGCGTGTTCTTCGCTGGCGGCATGCCAGCGCATGAATTCATTGCGCTCGTCGGGCGTGCCGCTGGCGTCGCCGAGGCTGAGTTTCCAGGCGATGGCAGCTTCCAGCACCCGGGACGAAACCGGCGCGTTGTTCACGTTGGCTCCCCATACAGGGCCACGTAGCACTGGCGCATACCTTGGGCGATGTACTGGCGCACTCGCGAAACCGAAACGCCCAGGTGCTCGGCGATTTCAGCATGGCCCATGCCATCCAGGCGGTTGTGCAGGAAGGCTGCGCGGGCCTTGCTCGACAACTTGCCGAGCAGGCGGTCGATGGCCTTGAGGTCTTCGAGGATCAGGTGCTGCACTTCCGGCGAGGGGTGCTCGGCTTCCGGGACCAGTGCCAGTTCGGCCAGGTAGGCCTGTTCCAGCGCGGCGCGGCGGAAGTGGTCGAACATCAGGCCCTTGGCCACGGCGGCGAGGAAGGCGCGGGGTTCGCGGGGCGTGTCCAGCTGCTCACGGCCGAGCAGGCGCACGAAAGTGTCCTGGCTCAGGTCTTCGGCACGTTGGCGGCAGGCCATGCTGCGTTGCAGCCAGGCAAGCAGCCAGCCGCGATGGTCGCGGTACAGCGCACCGACCAGATCGGCGTGTGGGCTCTGTGCAGAAGACAAGCAGCGTCCCCCCTGGAACGTATGCATTAACTAACGATAATTATTCGCGATTGTTGCAGAGGGGAGGGGGTGGGTGCAATGGACGCTTATCGGATTGCCAGCATTTGGCCTCATCGCGGGAGTGTTTAGCAAACGCGGTCGATGTAGGGGCGGCCTTGTGTCGCGATAGGGCTGCAAAGCAGCCCCGGCGATATTTGCAACGAAGCTGAAAATGTGGGGCCGCTGCGCGCCCCTTTCGCGACACAAGGCCGCTCCTACAGGATCTTCACTCGGGCTGAAAGAGTGTTACAGGCCGTGATTGTGGGCATTGCGCCGCCGCCACCCACGCAACCGCTGTTCCAGCTGCAACGGGCTGTCCAGCTGCTGGCGCCGGGCCTGGCTGAACAGGATCAGCGCCAGTTCGGCGGTTACCTGGGCATCGGCACTGGCATGATGGCGCTCTTCCACCTGCAGGCCAAAGCGCGCCACCCAGTCATCCAGCCCGGCCTCGCGCAGCACCGTGTCGGGGTTGAGCATCGGTGCCAGTTCGGCAACGTCAAGGAACGGCGACTGCAAGCGGTAACCCAGGCTTTCTTTCAGCGCCCGGGCCAGCATGCGCTGGTCGAAGGGGGCATGAAACGCCAGTACCGGGCTGTTACCCATGAAGTCGAGCAAATCGAGCAACGCCTCGGCCGGGTCGCAACCTGCGGCCAAGGCGCTAGGGCCCAGGCCGTGGATCAGCACACTGGCGTTGGTCTTCTGCAAAGGCCTGTGCAAGGTACGTTCGAACTGCTGGGCAAAGTCGATGGCGCCATCTTCGATCGCCACCGCCCCGATCGACAGCACCTGGTCACGGTTGGGGTTCAGGCCGCTGGTTTCCAGGTCCAGCACCACCCAGCGCTGCTCGCGCAGTGTGCACACCCCCAGGGGCGCAGCCTTGGGCTGCTGGGCCAGGCGCTGGCGCTTGGCGTGGTCCAGTTCGGGCGCACTGGGGCGCAGCCAGGCGAACAGGCTCATAACTGGTACCGCAGGGCCAGGCTGCTTTGCAGGCGCTGGGCCTGGCGCAGGGACTCGCGCAGGATGCGCCGGTCCAGGTGGTTGAGGTTGTCTGGGTCGAGCCGGTTGGAAAACGGCAGGTTGTCGCGGGTCTGGCGCTGGTGCTGCTGCATGCGGGTTTGCTGGATGAAGTGGTAGGCCTCTTCATAGGCTGCGCCGTCCAGCGGCTCGATGACGCCCTTGGCCACCAGTTGGCGCAGGCGTTCCAGGGTATTGCAGGCGCCGATGCCATTGGCCAGGGCCAGCAGCCGGGCACCGTCGACGAAGGGTGTCAGGCCCTGGACCTTGAGGTCGAGGGTGGCGGCCTTGTCGTTGCCCTGGCGGGTCAGCACGAACTCGCGCAGGCGCCCTACTGGTGGGCGTTGGCGCAGGGCGTTGTCGGCCATCATGCGCTGGAAGATGCGGTTATTGGCCACCTGTGCCAGCAGGTCCTGGCGCAGCTGCTCGCAGCCTTGCTCGTCGCCCCACACCACCCGCAGGTCGAAGTAGATGCTCGAACCCAGCAGGTTCTCCGGGCTGGCTTCGCGAACAAAGCCGGCAAAGCGCCGCGCCCACTCGCTGCGCGACAGGCACAGCTCGGGGTTGCCGGCCATGACGTTGCCTTTGCACAGGGTAAAGCCGCACTGGGCCAGGCATTGGTTGATGTACTGCGCCAACGGCAGCAGACGGGCGCGGGTGGCTTCAGCTTCGGCGCTGTCGGCGGCTTCGAAGAGGATGCCGTTGTCCTGGTCGGTGTGCAGGGTCTGCTCGCGTCGCCCTTCGCTACCAAAGCACAGCCAGCTGAACGGCACGCCCGGGTCGCCACGTTCGGCCAGCGCCAGTTCGATCACCCGGCACACGGTATGGTCGTTGAGCAGGGTGATGATCTGGGTGATCTGCGTGGACGACGCGCCGTGGGCCAGCATGCGCTCGACCAGTTGGCTGATTTCGCCGCGCAGCGAGACCAGGTTGTCCAGCCGGGGCGCATGGCGAATGGTGCGCGCCAAGTGCACCAGGTCGACCCGTTGCAGGGAGAACAGGTCGCGCTCCGAAACCACGCCGCACAGGCGCTGGTTTTCCACCAGGCACACGTGGGCGATATGCCGTTCGGTCATGGCCATCGCCGCGTCGAAGGCGCTGGCCTGGGGGCTGAGGTAGAACGGATTGGCGGTCATGTGCCGCTCGATGGGCGCGCCCAGGTCGGCATCGGCCGCAGCCACCACCTGGCGCAGGTCACGCAGGGTAAAAATGCCGGTGGGGTAGCGCTGTGGGTCGACCACCACGATGCTGCCGACCTGCTGCTCGTGCATCAGCCGCACGGCGTCGCGCAGTGGGGTGTCGGGGCTGCACACCACCGGGTGGCGCATGGCCAGCTCACCCAAGGGGGTGTTCAGCGAATACTGGGTGCCGAGGGTTTCCACCGCGCGCTGGCGTACCTGCTGGTTGACCTGGTCGAGCAGGCTGCTGACCCCGCGCAGTGCAAAATCCCGAAACACTTCAGACATCGAGAACACGCGGATGAACGCCGCCTTGTTCAGCTGCAGGCAGAAGGTGTCTTCACCGGCCAGGTGCTCGGTGCGGGTGGCGCGCTCGCCCAACAGGGCCGCCAGCGGGAAGCATTCGCCGCTGGTGATTTCGAAGGTGGTCTCGACACCGGGTTTTACCAGGTGCTGGCGCTCGCCGACCACGCGGCCTTGCTTGACGATGTAGAAGTGCTCAACCGGGCCATCGGCGGGTTTGACGATGCTCTCGCCACTGGCATAGAAGCGCAGCTGGCATTGCTCGACCAGAAAGGCCAAGTGGCTGTGCTCCATCTGGTTGAACGGCGGAAAGCGCTGCAGGAACTGCAGCGTGCCCTGGATGTTCTGTAGCACTGCCGTCCTGCCCGCCTGGCTGTAGGCGTCCTTTTTGCTCATGAAACTGACCGTATCGCTATGCCGAACTATATATATCTATATATAGGTGCCGGCCATGTTGTTCTCTGCCTCCATGGTCGGCTTGCGGCGGGGTGGTGCCCATTGGACGTAAGTCTATGAGCGCCCCTGTCAAAGACCCGACGAAAGGCGAAACGGGTTACGCAAGTTCTGCGGTCCTACAGCTGAAGCGGAATTTTTTTGACGAGATGACCATGCCTGAGCACACCGACATCTTGAGCGACGCCGAGCGCGAGGCATTGGCCGTGGTAAGTGCGCCTGTGGCGCTCAAGCCTTTGGTGCTGGTGGTAGATGACAATGCAGTGAACCGCGAGGCGCTGATCCTGTACCTGAAAAGCCGGGGTATCGACTGCGTGGGCGCGGATGGTGCCGAAGAGGCCAGGTTGTACCTGCATTATCAGCAGCGGATCGGTTTGATGATCACGGATCTGCGCATGCAGCCCGAGGATGGCCTGGACATGATCCGCAAGATTCGCGAGTCGGAGCGGGCGGCGTTGTCGATCATCGTGGTGTCGGGTGACACCGATGTGAAAGAGGCGGTGGACGCGATGCACCTGGGGGTGGTGGATTTCCTGCTCAAGCCGGTGGACCTGGGCAAGTTGCTGGAGTTGGTGAAGAAAGAATTGAAGATCGGGTGAGGCGGATAGGGGCTGCTTTGCAGCCCATTCGCGGCACAAGGCCGCTCCTACAAGGGTTTGCGTTCCCCTGTAGGAGCGGCCTTGTGTCGCGATCGGGCCGCAAAGCGGCCCCCGTTCGCAGGTGTTACTTACAACCCGTTACGCGCCTTGAACTCGCGGCGACGGCGGTGCAGTACCGGCTCGGTATAACCGTTCGGCTGCTTGCCACCTTCCACCACCAGCTCCACCGCCGCCTGGAACGCGACGTTGTCGTCGAAGTTCGGCGCCATCGGGCGGTACAGGGCGTCGCCAGCGTTCTGCTGGTCAACCACCACGGCCATGCGCTTGAGGCTTTCCAGCACCTGCTCCTGGCTGACCACGCCATGGCGCAGCCAGTTGGCCAGCAGCTGGGCCGAGATGCGCAGGGTGGCGCGGTCTTCCATCAGGCCGACGTTGTTGATGTCTGGCACCTTCGAGCAACCCACACCCTGGTCGATCCAGCGCACTACATAGCCGAGGATGCCCTGGGCATTGTTGTCCAGTTCGTTGCGGATCTCTTCGGCCGACCAGTTGGTGTCGGCAGCCAGTGGGATGGCCAGGATGTCGTCCACCGAGGCCGGGGTACGCGAGGCCAGTTCACGCTGGCGTGCCTGTACGTCAACCTTGTGGTAGTGCAGGGCGTGCAAGGTGGCGGCAGTTGGCGACGGCACCCAGGCGGTGTTGGCACCGGCCAGCGGGTGGGCGATCTTCTGCTCAAGCATGGCGGCCATCAGGTCCGGCATGGCCCACATGCCCTTGCCGATCTGTGCACGGCCTTGCAGGCCAGTGGCCAGGCCAACGTCGACGTTGTTGTTTTCGTAGGCGCCGATCCATTTCTCGTTCTTCATGGCGCCCTTGCGCACTACGGCGCCGGCTTCCATCGAGGTATGGATTTCATCGCCAGTGCGGTCGAGGAAGCCGGTATTGATGAACGCGACGCGCTCGGCGGCTGCCTTGATGCAGGACTTGAGGTTGACCGTGGTACGGCGCTCCTCGTCCATGATGCCGACCTTGACGGTGTTGCGCGGCATGCCCAGCAGGTCTTCGACCTGGCTGAAGACTTCGGCGGCGAAAGCCACTTCTTCAGGGCCATGCATCTTCGGCTTGACGATGTACACGCTGCCGCTGCGGGTGTTCTTGCGGCTGGTGTTGCCGTTGAGGTTGTGCAGGGCGATCAGGTTGGTGAACAGGCCGTCCTGGATACCTTCCGGGATTTCATTGCCCTGGGCATCGAGCACGGCCGGGTTGGTCATCAGGTGGCCAACGTTGCGCACGAACAGCAGCGAACGGCCATGCAGGGTCACGCTGCCGCCGTTGGGCGCGGCGTACTCGCGGTCCGGGTTCATGGTACGGGTGAAGGTTTTGCCACCCTTGCTAACGCTTTCGGCCAGGTCGCCTTTCATCAGGCCCAGCCAGTTGCGGTAGACGATCACCTTGTCGTCGGCATCGACGGCGGCAACCGAGTCTTCGCAGTCCATGATGGTGGTCAGCGCCGATTCCATCAGGATGTCTTTGACGCCGGCGGCGTCGGTGCTGCCGACCGGGGTGCTGGCATCGACCTGGATTTCGAAGTGCAGGCCGTTGTGTTTCAGCAGCACGGCAGTCGGAGCAGCGGCGTCGCCGTGGAAGCCGATCAGCTGGGCGTCGTCACGCAGGCCGCTGTTGCTACCGCCTTTCAGGGCAACCACCAGCTTGCCGCCTTCGATGCGATAGGCGGTGGAGTCGACATGCGAGCCGGCTGCCAGTGGCGCGGCCTCGTCGAGGAAGGCGCGGGCAAAGGCGATGACCTTGTCGCCACGCAGCTTGTTGTAACCCTGGCCTTTTTCGGCGCCGCCTTCATCGCTGATGGCGTCGGTGCCGTACAGCGCGTCGTACAGCGAACCCCAACGGGCGTTGGCGGCGTTCAGGGCGAAACGGGCGTTCATCACCGGAACAACCAGCTGCGGGCCGGCCATGTGGGCGATTTCTTCGTCCACGTTCTGGGTGGTGGCCTGGAAATCGTCGGCTTGTGGCAGCAGGTAGCCGATTTCCTGGAGGAATGCTTTGTAGGCTATGGCGTCGTGGGCCTGGCCTTTGCGTGCCTGGTGGTAGGCGTCGATCTTGGCTTGCAGCTCGTCGCGCTTGGCGAGCAGGGCTTTGTTCTTTGGAGCGAGGTCATTGATGATCTTCTCTGCACCCGCCCAGAACTGCTCGGCGACGATGCCGGTCCCGGGGATGGCTTCGTTGTTCACGAAGTCGTACAGGACCTTGGCGACCTGAAGGCCACCGACTTGAACGTATCCAGTCATTGCTTGCCTCACTCTGCTCAGCTATTTCGCTCTTCTGTATTAAGCCTGTAGCGCTTCTCTAAACACGGCACCAGTGCATGCTCCCGGGGCTGACCCGAGCGCGGCTGGGTGCGGCCTGCCAGACTGGCTGGCGGGCAGTGTGCGTATTTTCACAGGCGCCTTGGCAGACATCCAAACGACGTTTTGTAGTCCGCGCCACGGGATACTACATGAAGCAGTAGGCGGGGCAAAATCAGACTAAAAGCGCCGTTATGCGACCCGTTGGTCGCGTATGGTCACGCTGGGAGTAGGTATGTTCGCAAAAAACAGGTGGATTGTTCCAGATAAATCTTGAAACAGTACACGATTGGTTGTGCGGAATGCCCTGCGGCAGGTTGCCGCGCCTTGCCTATACTGAGTCGATCCCCCGTTTTTTCTGCCGCCCGGCGCGGTCCGACACGAGGAAGGGCTTGTGGATCATCTTGTACTGACTGTTATTGCCCCTGACAAGGCTGGCCAGGTCGAACGCATTGCCCAGTGCATCGCCGACCACAGTGGCAACTGGCTGGAAAGCCGCATGTCGCGCATGGCCGGGCAGTTTGCCGGCATCCTGCGGGTGGCGGTGCCGGCTGAAAATTACGATGAACTGGTGGCGTCGCTGCAGGGGCTGGCCAGGTATGACATTCGTGTGCTGATTGCCGAAAGCGGCATCGAGCCATCGTGCACCTGGAAGCCGATTGCCATGGAGCTGGTGGGTAATGACCGGCCGGGAATCGTGCGTGACATTACCCGGTTGCTGGCTGAGCTGGGGGTTAACGTCGAGCGGTTTTCCACAGAGGTGCGGCCGGCGCCGATGAGCAGCGAGCCGTTGTTCCATGCTGATGCGTTGCTGGCGTTGCCGTTGACCTTGCCGCTGGATGAGCTGCAGCAGCGGCTGGAAAGCCTGGCGGATGATTTGATGGTGGAGTTGCAGTTGCGGGCGGAGGATTGATTCGAGATTGCCGGGGCCGCTTTGCGGCCCATTCGCAGCGCAAGGCTGCTCCTACAGGGAGAATGCATAACCCTTGTAGGAGCAGCCTTGTGCTGCGAATGGGCTGCAGAGCAGCCCTGCGGTTATCCCGATATCACGGGGAAGGCCTTGTGGATAACCTGGGGGCTCACCTCTCCAGCCCAGGCACTACGTGCCTTACACCGCTTTGCTCAAAAAACACCCAAAAATCAGCAGCTTGTGCACAAAGCACGGGGACGAGGGTGTGGATAACCTTTGGAGATGTCTCTGCAGGCCACGAGCCATAAGGCCTGCAGAGTTTTGATCGTTTTTTGATCAGCTACGCTTGCGCAAATTCCACCAGGCATCGACGCTATAAATTGCCAGACCCGCCCAGATGAACATGAACGCCACCAGGTTGCTCGACGACAAATGTTCATCGAACAGCAGCACCGCCTGCAGCAGCACCAGGGTCGGCGCCAGGTACTGCAGGAAGCCCAGCGTGGTATACGGCAGGTGCCGCGCCGCCGCGTTGAAGCACACCAGCGGCACCAGCGTCACCGGCCCTGCAGCCATCAGCCACAGCGCCTCGCTGCTGGTGTAGAACGTGCCTTGGGCACTCATCGCCGTTGGGTGCAGCAATAGCCAGCCAAGGGCCAGCGGCACCAGCATCCATGTTTCCACCACCAGCCCCGGCAACGCTGCCACCGGCGCCTGCTTGCGGATCAACCCATAGAAACCAAAGCTCAGCGCCAGCACCAGCGACACCCAAGGCAGGCTGCCTACTTGCCACACCTGCTGAGCCACGCCCACGGCGGCCATGGCCACTGCAAGCCATTGCAGGCGGCGCAGGCGCTCGCCAAGAATCAGCATGCCCAGCAGCACATTGATCAACGGGTTGATGTAGTAACCCAGGCTGGCCTCGAGCATGCGGCCGTTGTTCACCGACCACACGTAGGTCAGCCAGTTACCAGCGATCAGCGCCCCGCTCAGGGCCAGGATGCCCAGCCGGCGCGGGTTGTCGCGCAGTTCGCGCCACCAGCCGGGGTGTTTCCACACCAGTAGCAGCAGTGAGCCGAACAGTGCCGACCAGAGCACCCGGTGGACAATGATCTCCACCGCCGGGACGCTCTGGATCGCCTTGAAGTACAGGGGGAACAAGCCCCAGATGATGTAGGCGCTCAGGCCCAGTATGTACCCGCGACGCGGGTTTGCGGCGTGCATGCAGAATCCTTGCTTAGGTAGCTAAATAAAGCGACGCTTATTGTAGACAGAGGCGGGCATGCTTCTAGAACAATTTCAGCGGTGCTTCATCCAGGGCCGCCATTTGTTCGCGCAGGGCGAGAATCTGGTCGCCCCAGTAGCGGGGCTGGCCGAACCACGGGAAGCTGGGCGGGAATGCCGGGTCGTCCCAGCGCCGTGCCAGCCAGGCGCTGTAGTGCAGCTGGCGCAAGGCGCGCAGGGGTTCGATCAGGGCCAGTTCACGCGGGTCGAAGTCGTGGAACTCGTTGTAGCCGTCGATCAGCTCGGCCAACTGCCCCAGTCGTTCTTCGCGGCTACCGGCCAGCATCATCCACAGGTCTTGCACGGCTGGGCCCATGCGGCAGTCGTCGAGGTCAACCACGTGGTACACCTCGTCGCGGTGCATCAGGTTGCCGGGGTGCAGGTCGCCGTGCAGGCGGATGAGTTGGTGCGGGGTGCGGGCGTAGATGTCTTCCACCCGCTTGAGCAGGTCGCGTGCTACGGACTCAAACGCCGGCAGCAGCTCGCGGGGGACAAAACCGCCTTCCAGCAAGGTGTTCAGCGAGGCGTGGCCGAAGTTGTCCACAGCCAGGGCTTCGCGGTGTTCGAACGGTCTGCTGGCGCCCACGGCATGCAGGCGGCCAAGCAGCTGGCCGAGACGGTACAGCTGGTCGAGGTTGCCCGGCTCCGGGGCGTGGCCGCCACGGCGTGGGAACAGGGTGAAGCGGAAGCCCTTGTGCTCGAACAAGGTGCGGCCGTCGTGCTGCATGGGCGCAACCACCGGGACTTCGCAGTCGGCCAGTTCGGCGGTGAAGCTGTGTTCTTCGAGGATGGCCGCATCGCTCCAACGGCCTGGGCGGTAGAACTTGGCGATCAGTGGCTGCGCATCTTCGATGCCCACCTGGTAGACGCGGTTCTCGTAGCTGTTCAATGCCAGCACCCGGGCGTCACTCAGAAAGCCAATGCTCTCCACGGCGTCCAGGACCAGGTCGGGGGTGAGGGTGTCGAAGGGGTGGGACATGGGGGCTCCGGGGGTAAGCGGCATGGTGCCCATGGTACAGCGTTATACCGGTGCGGGCCTCTTCGCGGGTGAACCCGCTCCCACAGGTACGGCGCAGACTTTGAGACCTGCACATAACCTGTAGGAGCGGGTTTACCCGCGAACCGCGCACAGCGCGGCCAGGCTACGCAGGAACCCCGATCAACACATAAGACGGATGAAACTGCACCCGCACCGCGCTGCCATCCACCATCTGCTGGCCGACCAACCAATCCGCCTCGGCAATGGCACACAATGTCTGCCCATTACCCAACGCCAGCCTGACTTCACTGGGGCCATCAACAGCTGTCAGCACTTGATCCACTGTCGCCCGCAGGCAATTACTCCCCACTTCAGGCTCTTCCCCCTCCGCCAGCAACCGTACCCACCCTGCCTTGAGCAGCGCCACCACCATGCTGCCCAGCGTCAGCTCCAGCCGCGCAGTACTGTCGTGGGTAATCAGCGCATCGATCTCCAACCCGCCACCCAGCGCCAGACTGACCCGGTCATAGCGGCCTTCACGGCGCAGGCCGCTGACTTGGCCCTGCAGCTGGTTACGTGCACTGGTGCGCAGCATCAGGCGCCCGAGCAGGTCGAGGTCGCTGGACTCTTCAGCGGCCTCGAGGATTTGCGCCTGCAGCGCCTGCAACCTTTGATACAGGCGCAGCACCCGCTTGCCTTCCTCCGACAAGCGCGCACCACCACCGCCGCGGCCACCGGTGCTGCGTTCAACCAAGGGCTGGCTGGCCAGGTTGTTGAGCTCGTCGATGGCGTCCCAGGCGGCCTTGTAGCTGATGCTGGCAGCCTTGGCGGCGCGGGTGATCGAGCCTTGCTCGGCAATGTGCTGCAGCAGCGCGATGCGCTGCGGGCGGCGGGCGATGTGCTGGGTGAGTAGGGAGGGTAGGGGCATGGGCAGTCAGTCGATGTGGGGCCTGTGGGTGGATAGTGTGTAGGAGCGGCCTTGTGTCGCGAAAGGGGCGCGAAGCGGCCCCAGGGTTTCTGCCTCGGCGAATATCGCAGGGGGCTGCTGCGCAGCCCGATCGCGACACAAGGCCGCTCCTACACACAGCGATGCGCCAGGTCATACATACCCCGGCTTTGGCGTACGCGCCAGGCAATACACATCCACCCGCCGCGCCCCGGCCTTGCGCAGCACCTGGGCGATAGCCTGCGCGGTGGCGCCCGTGGTCAATACATCATCGACTATGGCGACATGCTTGCCCGTCAGCTCACCCGTGGCCGCAAACGCCTGGCGCAAATTGCGCCGCCTTGCCTTGGCGTCCAGGCGTTGCTGCGCAGGTGTTTCCCGCGTGCGCAGCAGCAACCGCTCGTCGCAAGGCAGCCCAAGTTGCGACGCCAACCAGCGCGCGAGCATCCCGGCCTGGTTGAACCCCCGTTCGCGCAGTCGACGCTTGGCCAAGGGTACAGGCAACAGCAAGTCGGGGCGGGGCAGGTCTTCGGCAAAGCGATGCAGCAGCCCATGCCCAAGCAACTCGGCCATCAACCGCCCCAAAGGCCATTGGCGATTGTGCTTGAAGCGGCTGATCAACGTGTCCACCGGAAAACCGAAATGCCACAGCGCAAATACCTGCTCGAAGGCCGGCAAGCGGCGGCAGCACTGGGCGCATGTCAGGCCGGCCATGGGCAAGGGCAGGGCGCAGCGCGAGCAGTGATCGCCCAGCCAGGGCAGTGCCTGCTCGCAGGCGATGCACAGCGGGTAGGCCTGCTCGGCAGGCTCATCACACAGCAAACACAATTGATTAATAAGTGAGCAGTTGTAAACCAGTCTTTTCCAATGCGGTTGACAGTTCATAGGCCTTCCATGACTATGCGAGCTATCCGTGATGCGCTGGCGGGCTTTCCTGTCCCGGCGCCAGCTTCAGCCTAAACAAGGAAACGCCGATGAGCGCCAGCACAACTGCAACAACACGTCACGACTGGTCCCTGGCCGAGGTCAAGGCGCTGTTCCAGCAACCGTTCAATGACTTGCTGTTCCAGGCGCAAACCGTGCACCGCGCGCATTTCGACCCCAACCGCGTGCAGGTTTCGACCCTGCTGTCGATCAAGACCGGCGCCTGCCCGGAAGATTGCAAATATTGTCCGCAGTCCGGCCACTACAACACCGGGCTGGAAAAACAGAAGCTGATGGAAGTGCAGAAGGTGCTGGAAGAAGCCGCCCGCGCCAAAGCCATCGGCTCTACCCGCTTCTGCATGGGCGCGGCGTGGAAGCACCCGTCGGCCAAAGACATGCCATACGTGCTGGAGATGGTCAAAGGCGTGAAGGCCATGGGCCTGGAAACCTGCATGACCCTCGGCAAGCTTGACCAGGAGCAGACCACGGCCCTGGCCCAGGCCGGCCTGGACTACTACAACCACAACCTCGATACCTCGCCGGAGTTCTACGGCAGCATCATCACCACCCGCACCTACAGCGAGCGCCTGCAGACCCTGGCCTACGTGCGCGATGCCGGGATGAAGATCTGCTCTGGCGGCATCCTGGGCATGGGCGAGTCGCTGGACGACCGCGCCGGCCTGCTGATCCAGCTGGCCAACCTGCCCGAGCACCCGGAGTCGGTGCCGATCAACATGCTGGTCAAGGTTGCCGGCACGCCGCTGGCCGAGGAAGAGGATGTCGACCCGTTCGACTTCATCCGCATGCTGGCCGTTGCCCGTCTGCTCATGCCCAAGTCGCACGTGCGCCTGTCTGCCGGCCGTGAGCAGATGAACGAGCAGATGCAGGCCCTGGCCTTCATGGCCGGCGCCAACTCGATCTTCTACGGCGAAAAACTGCTGACCACCGCCAACCCGCAGGCCGACAAGGACATGCAGCTGTTCGCGCGCCTGGGTATCAAGCCCGAAGCGCGTGAAGAGCATGCCGACGAAGTGCACCAGGCCGCCATCGAGCAGGCGCTGGTCGAGCAGCGCAGCAGCGAGATGTTCTACAACGCCGCGACAGCCTGAGATGGCCTTCGACCTGGCGGCGCGCCTGGCCGAACGGCGCGCCGCAGACCTGTATCGGCAGCGGCCACTGTTGGAAAGCCCGCAGGGGCCGGAAGTGGTGGTCGACGGCCAGCGCTTGCTGGCCTTCTGCAGCAATGACTACCTGGGCCTGGCCAACCACCCCGAGGTGATCGCCGCCTGGCAGGCTGGTGCCGAGCGCTGGGGTGTCGGTGGTGGCGCCTCGCACCTGGTGATTGGCCACAGCACGCCGCACCACCAGGTGGAAGAGGCACTGGCCGAACTCACCGGCCGCCCGCGTGCGCTGTTGTTCTCCACCGGCTACATGGCCAACCTGGGCGCCATCACCGCGCTGGTAGGGCAGGGCGACACCGTGCTGCAAGACCGCCTTAACCACGCCTCGCTGCTGGATGGCGGGCTGCTCAGTGGTGCCCGCTTCAACCGTTACCTGCACAACGACCCGGCCAGCCTGGCCAGCCGCCTGGAAAAGGCGGTCGGCAATACCCTGGTGGTGACCGACGGTGTGTTCAGCATGGACGGCGACCTGGCCGACCTGCCGGCGCTGGCCGATGTCGCCCGTGCCCGTGGTGCCTGGCTGATGGTCGACGACGCCCATGGCCTGGGCACCCTGGGCGCCCAGGGTGGCGGCATCGTCGAGCACTTTGGCCTGGGCATGGATGATGTGCCGGTGCTGATCGGCACGCTGGGCAAGGCATGCGGTACTTCCGGTGCCTTTGTTGCCGGCTGCGAAGAGCTGATCGAGGCGCTGGTGCAGTTCGCCCGCCCGTACATCTACACCACCAGCCAGCCACCGGCGCTGGCCTGCGCCACGCTCAAGAGCCTGGAACTGCTGCGCCGTGAAACCTGGCGACGCGAGCACCTGGCGGCGTTGATCCGCCAGTTCCGCGAAGGTGCGCAGCAGATCGGGCTGGAGTTGATGGACAGCCCGACGCCGATCCAGCCGATCGTCATCGGCGACAGTGCACAGGCCCTGCGCCTGTCACGCATGCTGCGCGAGCGTGGCTTGCTGGTCACAGCTATACGCCCACCCACCGTGCCGGCTGGCAGCGCACGCCTGCGGGTGACCTTGAGCGCCGCACACAGCGCGGCGCAGGTGCAGCTATTGTTGAATGCATTGGCCGAGTGTTATCCACAGTTGGAGAACGCCGATGCGTAATCGCCTTGTACTGCTGCCCGGCTGGGGCCTGGGCACTGCTTCCCTCGAGCCGCTGGCGGCCAGCCTGCGTGCCCAGGATGCCCGCTTGCAGGTAGAGCTGATGCCCCTGCCGGAATTGCCCCATAGCGACGTTGACGCCTGGCTTGACCACCTCGACCGCAAGCTGCCGGACGATGCCTGGCTGGGCGGCTGGTCGTTGGGGGGCATGCTCGCCAGCGCACTGGCGCACAAGCGTGGCGACCACTGCTGTGGCCTGCTGACCCTGGCCAGCAACCCCTGTTTCGTCGCCCGCGCGGACTGGCCGCATGGCATGGCCGAAGACACCTTTGGCACCTTCCTCGACGGCTGCCGCAGCCATACCCAGCACACCCTCAAGCGCTTCCGCAGCCTGTGCAGCGATGGCGCCCTGCAACCGCGTACCTTGCTGCGCCAGCTGGCTGTCGGGGTACCAGACACCGACCCGCTGTACCTGGCCACCGGCCTTGAGGTTTTGGCCCAGCTCGACACCCGCGCAGCACTGCAGGCCTATGACGGCCCGCAACTGCACCTGTTCGCCGGCAGCGATGCGCTGGTGCCGGCAGAGGCGGCAAAGGCGCTGAGCGAGTTGCTGCCCGATGTTGAAGTAGGCCTGGTCGAAGACAGTTCCCACGCGTTCCTGCTGGAGTACCCGCAGGAGCTGGCGGCGGGCATCAAGAGTTTCCTGCATGAGAGTGGCGATGACTGACCTTTCCCATCCGACCCTGCCCGGCGCATTACCCGACAAACGCCAGGTGGCGGCCTCGTTCTCCCGCGCCGCAGCCAGCTACGACAGTGTGGCGGCCTTGCAGCGCGCGGTGGGTGTGAGCTTGCTGGAGCAGTTGCCGGCAGGCCTGCAGCCGTCGCGCTGGCTGGACCTGGGCAGCGGTACTGGTCATTTCAGCCGCATCCTGGCCGAGCGTTTCGCCAAGGCCAGTGGTGTGGCGGTGGACATCGCCGAAGGCATGCTGCGCCATGCCCGCAACGAACAGGGTGGGGCGCAGTACCACGTAGCCGGCGACGCCGAGCGTTTGCCGCTGCGTGATGCCAGCGTCGACCTGGTGTTCACCAGCCTGGCCGTGCAATGGTGCGACCAGTTCGCCAGCGTGCTGGCCGAGGCACAGCGGGTGTTGCGACCGGGCGGTGTGCTGGCCTTCAGCAGCCTGTGCGTAGGCACCCTCGACGAACTGCGTGCCAGTTGGCAGGCGGTGGATGGCCTGGTGCATGTGAACCGCTTCCGCCGCTTTGAGGACTACCAGCGCCTGTGTGCCGCCAGTGGCTTCGAGCAGCTACAGCTGCAGCGTTGCCCGCACGTGCTGCACTACCCGGATGTCCGCAGCCTGACCCACGAGCTGAAGGCTTTGGGCGCACACAACCTGAACCCTGGCCGCCCTTCCGGCCTTACCGGCCGGGCCCGCATGCAGGGCCTGTTGCAAGCCTATGAGGCATTTCGCCAGCCCGAGGGGCTGCCAGCCACCTATCAGGTGGTCTATGGTGTGTTGCGCAAGCCACAGGCGTAAGGGGAGCGAAATGAGCCAGGCCTATTTCATTGCCGGTACCGATACCGATGTCGGCAAGACCACCATCGCCGCCGGGCTTTTGCATGCGGCGCGCTCGCAGGGCATGAGCACGCTGGGCGCCAAGCCGGTGGCCTCCGGTTGCACAATGACGCCGAAAGGGCTGCGCAACAGTGACGCCCAGGCGTTGATCGATGAAAGCACGATCAAGTTGCCTTATGAACAGGTTAATCCGTTTGCCTTCGAACCTGCCATTGCACCGCATGTAGCGGCGCGCGAGGCGGGGGTCACGCTGGCCGTGCCCGAGCTGCTGGCGGCAATGCACAACGTGCTGCAACAGAACGCTGATTTCACCTTGATCGAGGGGGCTGGTGGCTGGCGCGTGCCGTTGGCGGGCCTGGAAAACCTGTCTGACCTGGCTGTGGCTTTGCAGTTGCCAGTGATTCTGGTGGTGGGGGTGCGCCTGGGTTGTATCAGCCATGCCTTGCTCAGCGCTGAGGCGATCGAGCGGGATGGGTTGCAGTTGGCGGGATGGGTGGCGAATATCATTGAGCCACGTACCTCAAGGCTGGAAGAGAACCTGGCCAGCCTGGCCGAGCGCTTGCCCGCGCCATGCCTGGGGCGGGTGCCCAAGCTCAAGCAGGCCAGTGCCGACATGGTGGCTGAGCATTTGCAGCTGGATTTGCTGGATTAGTGGTTTGCAGGTCCGGCCTCTTCGCGGGTAAACCCGCTCCTACAAGGGAACGCGTACCGTTGTAGGAGCGGGTTCACCCGCGAAGAGGCCGGCCCAGGAATACCCAAGGCCTATCAACTGGCACCAAGCCATTAGGGATTTAAACGGGCCTTTTCACCCCTGGGCTGCTTTAATTGGGCTTGTTTGTTATCCAGCGTCAATGGAGTCCTGACATGGAAATCACCGGTAGCTCCGCCTACTACGCGGGCCTGAGCGCAATCCAGACCGGCCAGTACCGCGTCGATCAGGCCGCCGGCCAGATCGCCAACACCAGCGCCGAACGTACCGCCACCAGCCAGTCCAGCGATTTTCAGGCTGAACGCCTGCGCGCGGTCGACCGCAGCCAGCAGATGGACCTGGCCACCAGTATCGTGCAACAGGCGGTGGGCAAAACCGAAGTCGAGCTTGGCGCGAAAGTGGTCAAGGCATCCGACGAAATGCTCGGCCGGATCATCGATACCTACGCCTGATCCCTCGCGTATTCCCCTATTTCAACGCCTGCCCTGTTGTAGGAGCGGGTTCACCCGCGAATGCGTCAGCCCGGACAACATTGTTTTCAGGGCTGGCCTCTTCGCGGGTAAACCCGCTCCTACAACGGTTTGTGTCATGCCTTGGCTGTTTTGCCATTTTTCGTGGCGTAAATGGCACTATAGTACCTCCTTGACATAAGTCGGAGCTAAACGTAAGTTTCAAACAAGTGTTTGATAAGCGGCCGCCAAGCGCTGCTCACTCCCCAGAACTCACACAGAGGTTCATCGCAATGCCTGACTACAAAGCCCCCTTGCGTGATATCCGCTTCGTTCGCGACGAACTGCTCGGTTATGAGGCGCACTATCAGAGCCTGCCGGGCTGCCAGGACGCTACGCCCGACATGGTCGACGCGATCCTTGAAGAGGGCGCGAAGTTCTGTGAGCAGGTGCTGTCGCCGCTGAACCGAGTGGGTGACCAGGAAGGCTGCACCTGGAGCGAAGCGGGCGTGAAGACCCCGACCGGCTTCAAGGCGGCTTACGAGCAGTTCGTCGAAGGCGGCTGGCCAAGCCTGGCGCATGACGTCGAGCACGGCGGCCAGGGCCTGCCAGAGTCGCTGGGCCTGGCCCTGAGCGAAATGGTCGGTGGTTCGAACTGGTCGTGGGGCATGTACCCAGGCCTGTCGCATGGCGCGATGAACACCATCTCGGCGCACGGCACTGCCGAGCAGCAGCACACCTACCTGACCAAGCTGGTGTCCGGCGAGTGGACCGGCACCATGTGCCTGACCGAGCCACACTGCGGTACTGACCTGGGCATGCTGCGCACCAAGGCCGAGCCACAGGCCGACGGCAGCTACAAAGTGTCGGGCACCAAGATCTTCATTTCGGCCGGTGAGCACGACATGGCCGATAACATCGTCCATATCGTCCTGGCCCGCCTGCCCGATGCACCGGCCGGCACCAAGGGTATTTCGCTGTTCATCGTGCCGAAGTTCCTGCCCAACACCGAAGGCGGTGTGGGCGAGCGCAACGGCGTGAGCTGCGGCTCCATCGAGCACAAGATGGGCATCCACGGCAACGCCACCTGCGTAATGAACTTCGACGCAGCGACCGGCTACCTGATCGGCCCGGCCAACAAAGGCCTGAACTGCATGTTCACCTTCATGAACACCGCTCGCCTGGGTACCGCGCTGCAAGGCCTGGCCCACGCCGAGGTGGCCTTCCAGGGCGGCCTGAAATACGCCCGCGAGCGCCTGCAGATGCGCTCCCTGACCGGCCCGAAAGCACCGGACAAGGCTGCCGACCCAATCATCGTCCACCCGGACGTACGTCGCATGCTGCTGACCATGAAGGCCTTCGCCGAAGGCAACCGCGCGATGGTGTACTTCACCGCCAAGCAGGTGGATATCGTCAAGTACAGCCAGGACGAAGAAGAGCGCAAGAAGGCCGACGCCCTGCTGGCGTTCCTGACCCCGATCGCCAAGGCGTTCATGACCGAAGTCGGCTTCGAAGCCGCCAACCACGGTGTGCAGATCTACGGCGGCCACGGCTTCATCGCCGAATGGGGTATGGAGCAGAACGTGCGCGACAGCCGTATCTCCATGCTGTACGAAGGCACCACCGGCATCCAGGCCCTGGACCTGTTGGGCCGCAAAGTGCTGATGACCCAGGGCGAAGCACTCAAGGGCTTCACCAAGATCGTGCACAAGTTCTGCCAGGCCCAGGAAGGCAACGACGCGGTCAAGGAATTCGTCGAGCCGTTGGCGGCCATCAACAAGGAGTGGGGCGAGCTGACCATGAAAGTGGGCATGGCTGCCATGAAGGACCGTGAAGAAGTGGGTGCGGCCTCGGTCGATTACCTGATGTATTCCGGCTACGCCTGCCTGGCCTACTTCTGGGCCGACATCGCCCGCCTGGCGGTCGAGAAGCTGGCAGCCGGCACCAGTGAAGAGGCGTTCTACACCGCCAAGCTGCAGACTGCGCGCTTCTACTTCCAGCGTATCCTGCCGCGTACCCGTACCCATGTGGCGACCATGCTCTCGGGTGCCAACAACTTGATGGCGATGGACGAGGAAAACTTCGGCCTGTCTTACTGATTCGAACGCTGTAGCCAAAACCCGCCTGCCCTCACCGGCAGGCGGGTTTTTTATTGAGGTTTCTGCATGCGACACAATTCCATGTAGGAGCGGGTTCACCCGCGAACACCGGCTAAGCCGGTGCCATGCACCGCGTCGCATTCTTCGCGGCTAAAGCCGCTCCTACAAGGATCGCACGCAGGCAGGAATTTCCTTTATCCAACCGCAAATTCAACTGTTCATGTGCACTGCCGATGAAGTAAGGGCACAATGCCATCATTGATCTGCCGGGTTGGAGATTACCCTTGTTTCGTTTTAACGCTGTTCGCGCAAGCCACTTCCTGCCATCGTTGTTCTTGTTACTGGCAGGGCTCGCTGCGGCCTACGTGAGAGACCTCAGTGTCTTTTTCACATCGTTGTTCAACGTGTTGCCTACCTTGGTCCTGCTGCTGGGCGGCGCCTATTGCGCCGTGTACCGCCGCCAGCGTGAGCTGTTCCTGATGCTCACGGTGTATATCGCCTACTTCCTGCTCGATACCCAGACCGACTTCTATCGTGATAACGGCCGCGTGCGCGAGGACGCGGCAGTGACCTTCCACCTGGTTTGCCTGTTGCTGCCGGCCCTGTTCGGCCTGTACGGCGCCTGGCAGGAGCGCACCCACCTGCTGCAGGACCTGGTCGCCCGCGGCGCCGTGCTGTTCGCCGTGGGCAGCGTGGCAATAGGCCTCGAACAAAGCTACCCCGAGGCGTTACTGACCTGGCTGGCGGAGATCCGCTGGCCGGCCTTGCATGGCCAGTGGATGAGCCTGATCCAGATGGTCTACCCGCTGTTCCTCGGGGTGTTCATCCTGCTGGTGGTGCAGTACCTGCGCGCACCACGGCCGTTGCACGCGGCGCAGCTGATCGGCCTGCTGGGGATTTTCTGGATGCTGCCGCAAACATTCATCCTGCCGTTCACCCTGAACATCATGTGCAGCCAGGTGATGCTGATGATTGCCGCAGCAGTAGCGCACGAAGCCTACCAGATGGCCTTCCGCGACGAACTGACCGGCTTGCCGGGGCGCCGTGCGCTGAACGAGCGCATGCAGCGCCTGGGGCGCAACTATGTGATTGCCATGACTGATGTCGACCATTTCAAGAAATTCAACGACACCCATGGCCATGACGTGGGCGACCAGGTGCTGCGCCTGGTCGCCAGCCGCTTGTCCAAGGTCTCCGGCGGTGGCCGGGCCTACCGTTATGGCGGCGAGGAGTTTGCCTTGGTGTTCGCTGGCAAGACCGCCGAGGAATGTGTGCCGCATGTGGAAGCCGTACGTGAAATGATTGCCAACTACGTGATGCGCCTGCGCGACCCGGACAACCGCCCGCAGGATGATACCGCCGGGCGCCAGCGCCGGGCGGGCAGCAGCGGCGGCACGGTATCGGTCACCATCAGCATCGGCGTGGCCGAGCGCCAGGTCGATCATCGCAACCCCGATGCGGTGCTGAAATCCGCCGACCAGGCGCTGTACAGCGCCAAAGGCGCGGGGCGCAATTGTGTCATGGTGCATGGGCAACAATCGCAGCGTGGGGCAGTGCGTACGGCGTGACCGAAACAGACTTGGCGGTCTAGTGATGACCCTATGTCTCGTAAAAGTTGTTCGGTTACACTGCAAGCAACCCCAGTGTCGCGGTTCCCCGAGACCGCCCCGACCCGACTAGCGAGAGGTTGTCATGGCTGACTATAAAGCGCCCCTGCGCGACATGCGCTTCGTACTGAATGAAGTCTTCAACGTGGCCGAGCAGTGGGCACAGTTGCCCGCGCTGGCCGAGGTTGTCGACGCCGACACGGCCATGGCTGTGCTGGAGGAAGCCGGCAAGGTTACCGCCAAGACCATCGCACCGCTCAGCCGCGCTGCCGATGAAGAGGGCTGCCACTGGGACAGTGGCGCGGTACGCACACCGGCCGGCTTCATCGAGGCCTACAACACCTACGCCGAAGGCGGCTGGGTAGGTGTGGGCGGCGACCCGCAGTTCGGCGGCATGGGCATGCCCAAGGTCATCTCGGCCCAGGTCGAGGAAATGGTCAATGCCTCCAGCCTGTCCTTCGGCCTGTACCCGATGCTGACGGCCGGCGCCTGCCTGTCGATCAACGCCCACGCCAGTGAAGCGCTGAAGGAAAAGTACCTGCCGAACATGTACGCCGGCGTGTGGGCCGGCTCCATGTGCCTGACCGAGCCGCATGCCGGTACCGACCTGGGCATTATCCGCACCAAGGCCGAGCCCCTGGCCGACGGCAGCTACAAGGTAAGCGGCACCAAGATCTTCATCACCGGTGGCGAGCACGATCTGACCGAGAACATCATCCACCTGGTGCTGGCCAAGCTGCCGGACGCACCGGCGGGGCCGAAAGGCATTTCGCTGTTCCTGGTGCCGAAGTTCCTGGTCAATGAAGACGGCAGTCTCGGCGCACGCAACCCGGCCACCTGCGGCTCGATCGAGCACAAGATGGGCATCCAGGCTTCGGCCACCTGTGTCATGAACTTCGACGAAGCCGTCGGCTACATCGTGGGTGAGCCGAACAAGGGCCTGGCGGCAATGTTCACCATGATGAACTACGAGCGCCTGGGGGTTGGTATCCAGGGCCTGGCCTCGGCCGAGCGCTCTTACCAGAATGCGGTGGAATACGCCCGCGATCGTCTGCAGAGCCGCGCCCCGACCGGCCCGCAAGCCAAGGACAAGGCCGCCGACCCGATCATCGTCCACCCGGATGTGCGCCGCATGCTGTTGACCATGAAGGCGCTGATCGAGGGTGGCCGTGCGTTCTCCACCTACGTGGCCATGCAGCTGGACAGTGCCAAGTACAGCGAAGACGCCAGCGTGCGCAAGCGTAGCGAAGAGTTGGTAGCGCTGCTGACCCCGGTAGCCAAGGCGTTCCTCACCGACCTTGGCCTGGAGTGCACGGTGCACGGCCAGCAGGTGTTTGGCGGGCATGGCTACATCCGTGAGTGGGGGCAGGAGCAGTTGGTGCGTGATGTGCGCATTACCCAGATCTACGAAGGCACCAACGGTATCCAGGCCCTCGACCTGATGGGGCGCAAGGTGGTGGCCAGCGGTGGGGCGTACTACACGTTGTTCTCCGACGAAATTCGCCAGTTCATTGCCAGCGCGGGTAGCGAGCTGGAGGAGTTTGCCAAGCCTCTGGCGGCTTCGCTCGACCAGCTCGACGGGCTGACCGAGTGGGTGCTGCAGCAGGCCAAGGGCAACCCGAATGAGATCGGCGCGGCGTCGGTCGAGTACCTGCATGCCTTTGGTTATGTCGCCTATGGCTACATGTGGGCACTGATGGCCCGGGCGGCGCAGGCGGGTGAGGGGGATGCGGCGTTCTACTCGGGCAAATTGGGGACAGCGCGTTTCTACTTTGCGCGGTTGCTGCCGCGGGTGGACTCGCTGGTGGCTTCGGTGAAGGCGGGGAGTGAGTCGTTGTACCTGCTGGATGCTGAGCAGTTCTGACATTTTTTGGGGCTGCTTTGCAGCCCATCGCGACACAAGGCCGCTCCTACACAGGTACAGCGCAAGCCGTAAGGGTGATGCGGTCCCCTGTAGGAGCGGCCTTGTGTCGCGATGGGCCGCAAGGCGGCCCCAATTCCCTGTGTAAGCTTTTTCCTACACGACGTGGTGACTTTTCACCACTGTTCTCAGATTGGATCCACGGTTAATCTTTACCACATGGACGTTGCGCAGGAAGCGCAAAGGACAGATCAAGGATGACAACGAAGGACCACCTGCCAGGACGGTGGGGCGATACGGATGTCACAGGGAAACAGTCTGGGAAACCCCGCTTCGGCGGGGTTTTCTTTGTGCGCATGTTTTTCAGGCCAGCACGTCCAGCGGTGATGCCCCCAGCAAGCGGGCGTCCGTTTCTTCTTCCAGCAGCGTGCGCAGCAGCTCTACAGAGGCCTGCTGGCGCTGGGCATCGCGGAACACCAGGCCGACCTTCAACGGCACCCGCGGCTCGCTCAACGGCTTCCACAGCAGGCCCTGGTCATCCTCCGCCGCCTCCTTGGCCCGCCCGGGCAAAATGGTTGCCAGCGCCGTATGCGCCAGGCTGTCGAGAATCCCCGCCATGTTGTTCATCTCTGCCTGCACCTGCGGCCGCCGGCCCTGGCTGGCCAGTAGCGCCTGCCAGATCTGGCGGATCTGGAACTCTTCGCCAAGCATCAGCATGGGCAACTCGGCAGCCTGGCGGATGGAAACCTTCTTGAAGTCCTTCAGCGGGTGGGTATCGGGGATGACCAACTGCAGTTCATCTTCATACAGCAGCAGGCCATGCAGCCCAGGCTGGCGTGGCGGCAGGTAGCTGATGCCGATGTCCAGGCTGCCGTTGAGCAGGCGCCGTTCGATCTCCAGCCCCGACAACTCGTAGATCTGCACCACAAGGTGCGGCTGTGCCTTGCGCAGCCGTTCGAGCAACTGCGGCACCAGGCTCGGGCGCACGGTCTGCAACACGCCGATAGCCAAGGTGCGCAGCGACTGGCCCTTGAAATTGCGCATGGCCTCATGGGCACGCTGCAGGCCGTCGAGCAACGGCAAGGCATGGTTGTACAGGGTATGGGCAGCCAGGGTCGGCAGCAGGCGCTTGTTGCTGCGTTCGAACAGGCTCAGGTCGAGGCTGTGTTCCAGTTGGCGGATCTGTTGGGAAAGCGCTGGCTGGGACAGCGACAGGCGCTCGGCGGCGCGGCCCACATGGCCTTCTTCATACACCGCGACGAAATAACGCAGTTGGCGGAAATCCATAAGTAACACTTATCGAAAATGCTGGAAAAACGAAATGGTCGAAAACCCTTGCGAGGCCTAGTCTATCGCCGTATTCCAACGGGTTACAGCGATGAATTGGTCGATTGTTACCCCGGATGAAAAACACTTTTGATAGGCAAGGCAAAATAACGAGTGCTGGCATAAAGATCGCACCGTGGCCGCCCTTTACCGTGATTGGCTGGAGCCCTGATGAACCTGTTCAACCTGCGCCGCTCGGCGCCTGCTGCGGCCGCTGAGCCCAAGCGCGCGCCGGTGATCGTGCCGCCAGCCGCCGAGCTGTCGCGTGATCGCCTGATGCCCAGCGCCGAACGCGCAGCGCAGGTATTCGTGCGTGGTCAGGGCTCCTGGTTATGGGACAGCGAAGGGCATGCCTACCTGGATTTTACTCAGGGCGGCGCGGTCAACAGCTTAGGCCACAGCCCCAGCGTGCTGGTGAAAGCGCTGGGCAACCAGGCCCAGGCGCTGATCAACCCGGGCGCGGGCTTCCACAGCCGTGGCCTGCTGGGGTTGGTCAACCGCCTGTGCCAGAGCACCGGCAGCGACCAGGCCTACTTGCTCAACAGCGGTGCCGAAGCCTGCGAAGGCGCGATCAAGCTGGCACGCAAGTGGGGCCAGCTGCACCGCAACGGCGCCTATCACATCATCACCGCCAGCCAGGCCTGCCACGGCCGCAGCCTGGGGGCGCTGTCGGCTTCCGACCCGCTGCCGTGCAACCGCTGCGAACCTGGCCTGCCGGGTTTCAGCAAAGTGCCGTTCAATGACTTGGCGGCCCTGCACGCCGAGGTGGACTCGCGCACCGTGGCGATCATGCTTGAGCCGATCCAGGGCGAGGCAGGGGTGATCCCGGCCACCCAGGAATACCTCAAGGGCGTGGAAACGCTGTGCCGCGAGCTGGGCATCCTGCTGATCCTCGATGAAGTGCAGACCGGTATTGGCCGTTGTGGTGCGCTGTTGGCCGAAGAGACCTATGGCGTGCGTGCCGACATCATCACCCTGGGCAAGGGCCTGGGCGGTGGCGTGCCGCTGGCAGCCTTGCTGGCCCGGGGCACGGCATGCTGCGCCGAGCCTGGCGAACTGGAAGGCAGCCACCACGGCAATGCGCTGATGTGCGCCGCTGGCCTGGCCGTGCTGGATACCGTGCTGGAGCCTGGCTTTTTTGCCCAGGTGCAGGACCACGGCCGCCACCTGCGCGAAGGCCTGAGCCGCCTGGCCGGGCGTTATGGCCAGGGCGAAGTACGCGGGCAAGGCCTGCTGTGGGCGCTGCAACTGAAAGAAAACCTGGCCCGCGAACTGGTGGCCGCGGCCCTGCACGAAGGCCTGTTGCTCAACGCGCCGCAAGCGGATGTGGTGCGTTTTTCGCCGGCATTGACCGTGAGCAAGGGCAACATTGACGAAATGCTGCTGCGCCTGGCGCGCGCCTTTGCCCGCCTGCATGCCCAGCAGCAGGCCCGTCGCGAAATGCCGGCTTAGTGGCCTGCTGAAGAATTCTACGAACCGTCTGGCGTTCCTGCGCATCGCCCCTGGCCTGTTTCATTCGGCCCGGGGCGTTTTTTTTGCCGGATCAGATAAAGCATCTCGGCTGAGAGGTGCTTGGCATAACATTTTTATCGCCTTTGAGATCGAGCGCCGCCCGCGCGGCGCTTCGCAGCACAAGGCTGCTCCTACATCTGTTTCGGGCCAGTCACGCCTGTGA
>NZ_JBIVIF010000013.1:0-132710 GCF_044749595.1 Pseudomonas sp. NPDC089392 | reverse complement strand
CCGACGGCGCAGATGGTCGCCATTCAGGAGGCTTTGAAGCCGACGGCGCAGATGGTCGCCATTCAGGAGGCATTGAAGCCGACGGCGCAGATGGTCGCCATTCAGGAGGCTTTGAAGCCGACGGCGCAGATGGTCGCCCTTCAGGAGGCATTGAAGCCGACGGCGCAGATGGTTGCCCTTCAGGAGGCATTGAAGCCGGCGGCGCAGATGACCGCTATTCTACAAGCGCTGAACCCGACGGCGCAGATGGCTACGATTCTAGAAGGGCTGAAGTTAGAAACGCGTTAATCACTTCGCATTGATCCTGCCTGGATTAAAGCCCCTCTCTGGCACTCGTTAACGTCTACTTCGCCGATTGCTGCCCCGTACCAGGGGCAGCTCTGGGTCGATCGCTACCTTAGGGCTGGACGTCTGCATCACGAATTGGCTTGAGCACTATGCTCTCGTCTACCAATTCTATGGACAGGGAATCACCAATGTTGAGGCCCATGCATTCGAGGATATCGGCAGGGAGGTCAATGATCACATCCCCCGAACCATCACCCGGGTCTTGGCATTTCACGGTTATCCGCACAGATTCATTCATAGGGGCAGTACTTTATGGGCGAATGAGGGAACCTCCATCCTACGCCCACATGCCCCCTACTGCGTAATCGACCCACGGCGAATGCCGGACGCTGGGGCCCCACGCCCTCTGAAGTTAAGCGGACCGAGGGCCAGTGACGTGCCCCGATGTAACGTGCGTGAGACCGCGGCCATTCATCAACTGTGATTGACTCGCGTGTTACCTTGAGTAGTCTTCTTGTTGAGGACTGCAACTGCGCATTCGTCGGGACTGGGATCCAGCAAGCCCCCCCGGCATTTTTGGCAGCAGAGAAAGCTGGTTTCTCTGAAGTAGTGACGACGGGCTAGCCTGTCGGATTCTGAACCCAAGGTCTCCGGGCTGGGAGCTAAAGGATCGCTGCGACTACTCCTCAAGCCTGACGAAAAGGCACCTCCTGGGTGCTTTTTTCAACTCTTGGTTTCGAATGCAGCTGTGTCAGAGCATTTGAGAAATGCGGCAGGCGACTACTACCTGGAGCTCCATGCGCATTTAGGGCTCGGCGAGCAGACCTTGGCATCCGCACATGTAGCACCTTCCCAACCAGTGGCAGCCTGGCGTAAAAACGCCCACGTCACAGTAGATGTGAAGCGGGCGTAGTTCTCTGCAGTTCTACAGGTCTGGCGGAGCTCAGAATTGCTCAGGCAGCATGTGATACAGGCTCTGGCTACCAGCTTTGATGCTCGCTTCCAGTGACAATGTACGAGGCAGTATGCGCTGGAAGAAGAAATCGGCGCCGGCTAGCTTGGCACTGTAAAACGCAGGATCGTCATCCATGCCTTGTTGTGCCACTGCGGCCATGCGCGCCCACATGTAGGCATACGCAGCCAAACCAAGCAGGTGCAGATACTCAACCGCAGACGAGCTGATTAAGTTGGGCTCATCCGCTGCACGTCGCATCAGCCAGTGAGAGGTGTCATCCAGGCGCTGAATAACTTCGAGCAACGCCCTGCGATGCAATGGAGCTTCAGCGCTGAACAAGCGGATCTCACTGGTGAACAGTGCCAGGGATTCACCACCGTCTGCCAACACTTTGCGACCGAGCAAGTCGAGTGCCTGGATGCCGTTGGTACCTTCATAGATTTGGGCAATTCGCACGTCCCGCACCAATTGCTCCTGGCCCCACTCGCGGATGTAGCCATGCCCGCCATACACCTGTTGGCCAAGCACGCAACTCTCCAAACCGTTGTCAGTGAAGAACGCCTTGGCCACCGGTGTGAGCAGCGCAACCAGGCGCTGAGCTTTCTCGCGCTCACCGGCGTCCTGGGCATAGCGGGCCAAGTCAAGCTGCTGGCCAACGTAAGTGGAAAACGCACGGCCACCCTCAGTCAAGACACGCATGGTCAACAACATGCGGCGGACATCGCCATGTTGGATGATCGGATCGGCGATTTTGTCCTTGGCTTGCGGGCCAGAGGCGGCGCGGCTTTGCAGGCGTTCGTTAGCGTAGCGTGCGGCACTCTGGTACGAAGCTTCGGCACAACCAATGCCCTGGATGCCGATGGACAGTCGCTCGTAATTCATCATGGTGAACATAGCGGCCAGCCCCTTGTTTGGCTCGCCCACGAGATAACCGACGGCATCGTCAAAGTTCATTACGCATGTGGCCGACGCCTTGATTCCCATCTTGTGCTCGATCGAGCCGCAGTGGGCACCATTGCGCTCGCCCAGGCCACCGCCGGCATCAACCATGTACTTGGGAACAAGGAACAGCGAAATTCCTTTCGGACCCGCGGGCGCATCAGGCAGCTTGGCCAACACCAAATGGACGATGTTTTCAGTCAAATCCTGTTCGCCGCCGGTGATGAAAATCTTGCTCCCGCTGATCCGATAACTACCGTCAGCTTGTGGCTCCGCACGCGTGCGGATCAAGCCCAGATCGGTACCGGCATGGGGTTCGGTCAGGCACATGGTGCCCGCCCAGCGACCTTCGTAGATTGGAGCCAGGAATGTCTGCTTGAGGGATTCACTGGCGTGGGCGTCGATCGCCAAGCAACTTCCCGCACTCAACGCCGAGTAAAGGCTGAAGCTGCTATCCGCGGCATACATCATTTCCTCGAACAGCACCGAAAGCATCTTCGGCATGCCCATTCCGCCATACTCAGGGTTACCGCCCAAGCCCACCCAGCCACCTTCGCGGTAGGTCTGCCAGGCTGCTTGGAAGCCGTCCGGCGTGGTCACATCGCCTGCGTCGAAGCGCACGCCCTGCTCATCACCATTACGGCTCAATGGAGCAATCAGTTGCCCTGTGATCTTGGCTGCTTCTTCGAGGATCGCGTCAGCCGTCTCTGCGTCGACGCGCTCGGCCAATGCTGGCAAACGGGCCCAGATCGCCGGCCCCTGGAAAACTTCATGAAGAACAAAGCGCATGTCGCGCAGCGGTGCGTTGTAATCGGTCATTTGTGAGCTCACCGTTCAGAGGGCATTTGCCCGCACGCAAGGAAAATTAGAGGTGTTGCAGAAGAGAACTTGGGCAGGTCGCTTAAGGAAAGGCAGGAAAAAAGACTGACCCCCAACGTCAGTCCAATGACGCCGGAGATCAGTAAAGGTACTGCCGTTCAGATACTCGCCAAGCTTTGAATCTTGATGAACTGGCTCATGAAGTAGCCCAGTCGCTCCAGACCTTCCTTCAATTCATCAACTGATGCTGCATACGACAAGCGGACATGCTCGGCTCCTCCGCACTGACCGAAATCATTGCCGGGTGTCAGTGCGACATGCGCCTCTTCAAGCGCCCGCAGACAGAACTCCATGGCGCTCAAGCCAGTGTGGGCGACGTTGAAGTAGACGTAGAACGCACCATCGGGGAGGACCGGCACTGGAAGCCCGATCCGCGCCAAGCCGTCCAGTACCACCGTGCGTCGAACTTCGAGCTCAGTGCGGCGCTGCTCACAGATCGCTATCGTCTCAGGGCGGAAGCAGCTCAATGCGGCATGCTGAGCCAAGGTGGAGGGACAGATGTAGTAGTTCTGCGCCAACCTTTCCATGACTGGCACCATCTCCGCGGGTACCACGCACCACCCTAATCGCCACCCCGTCATACCGAAGTACTTCGAAAAGCTGTTGATCACGATGGCATCCGGGTCGACGGTAAGTACTGTCGCTGGGGCCCGTCCATCAGGGCCCCTGTCTGCGAGCCCCAGATAGATCTCATCAACGATCCGCCATGCACCATTGGCACGAGCATGACTGCAGATCGCCGAAAGCTCTTCCAAAGGCACTGAAGTGCCAGTGGGATTACCTGGCGTGGCAATCATCAGTCCTCGAACTGCTTCGGACCAATGAGCCTGCACGAGCGCTGCATCGAGTTGGAATCTGGATGCTGCAGTCGTAGGCACCAGTTCGACATCTGCTCCGTAACCAGCGAGGAACTGCCGGTTACAGGGGTAGGACGGGTCACCGACCAACACCTTGTCGCCTGGGTTTACCAGGGCAGCTGTTACCAAGAGCAGTGCCGCTGAGGCTCCCGCCGTCACGACGATTCGTGATGGCGAGATGCTTACTCCGTAAGTGCTCTTGTAGTACTGGGCGATGGCTTCACGTAGCTCCCACAAGCCTAGAGCCGAGGTGTAGCCCATTGGCGTCCCTTGCAGCGCAGCCTCCATCGCCTGAACAACAGGGGCAGGGGCGCCAAAGTCGGGTTCGCCAATGTTCAGCTTGATGACATTCGCTCCATGTCCCTCAAGCACTGCCGCACGCTGGCCAAACTCCATTGCCAAGAATGGTTGGATGGACAGTGCTCTATCGGAGAATCTCATGCGGGTTATTCCTTACTGCTTTTCGAAGACAAGCTTTGATCAAGGACGTCCCACCGCTTGGCCGCCTGTTCCATAGCCTGCATCTTGACGTGACCAAAGCCGCGGACGCCTTCTGGAATCTGAGCAATCTGAGCAGCGATGTTCATGTTGCACAGGGCATTTGAGGACGTCAGGGTCTCCACGAAGGCGACGTAACGGTCTCGCCAAGCGCGCTCCTGCTTACGCTCCTCGTTGCGGCCAAAGACATCGAGCGGGGTTTCCCGTAGCCACTGCATGCGAGCCAGGGCTGCCATCGGCCAGCGAATCCAGCTACCGAAGGCGCGCTTACGCACGTTTTCGCCCACGCCGAGGGCTGGCGGGGCCAGGTGGTAGGTCAGGCGAACATCATCCCCAAAGTTCGCAGCCAGGGATTTCTTGAAGTTGTCGCCTACCAGCAAACGCGCTACTTCATACTCATCCTTGTAGGCCATGACCCTGAACAGCTGAGTGGCCACGGTGGTCGCAACCTGTTCAGGCAACACGCTCGCCGCACGCTTCATCAGCGCGTTGTATTTCTTGGCGTAGGCGGTGTTCCAGTAAACGTGCAGACGATCAGTACGGTCTTCGATCAACTCGTCCAGTGTCAGCGGTGCTTTCTTGGCTTGTTGCTCGCCAAGCAGTTGTTGCACCAGGGACGGATCGGCTGCCAGGTGACATCCAATCCGGAAGGCTTCCAGGTTTTTGGCGACCGCGGTCTTGTTGAGCTCGATCGCTTTCTCAAGGCTCTCGCGGGACACTGGTACCCGGCCAAGCTGCCAGGCCATGCCGAGGAGCATCAGGTTCGCGAAGATCGCATCGCCTAGCATCTGGGTGGCGATCTGCGCCGCCGGCAGCGTTACCAGGCGCCCTTTGTCGAGGCGAGCTTTCAGACGGCCGAGCAGGTCATTCAATGGAGTGAACCAGTCGCGTGACTTGATGAACTCGGAAGTCGGCGAGCCGTCTTCGTTGACGATGGCCAAGCCCTCTTTGCGCAACCGCGAGAGTGTTGCGCTGCTGCCCGATACGACCGCATCGGCACCGATCAGCAAATCACACTGGCCTGCAGCGATCTTGGTGGCGGAGATTTGATCGTCCGAGGTAGCCAGCTGCACGTAGGAGTAAACGGTACCGCCCTTCTGGGCCATACCTGCCATGTCCATGACTCGGGCTGCCTTACCTTCCATGTGCGCAGCCGCACCCAAAAGTGCGCCGATAGTTACAACACCGGTACCGCCGACACCGCCGACGATGATCCGGACGGGGCCAGACATGGTCGCGATCTGTGGGGCCTCAGGCCATCCCTCAAGCGTTGATTTAACCGCCGCCGGACGCTTGATGTCGCGAGTGTGTACGGTGACGAAGCTCGGGCAGAAGCCCTCGACGCAGGAGAAGTCCTTGTTGCAAGAGCTCTGATTGACCTGTCGTTTAGTACCCAGGGCAGTCTGAACGGGCTCAATGGACAAGCAGTTCGATTTCTTCGAGCAGTCACCACAGCCTTCGCAGATCTCGCTGTTGATGAAGATCCGCTTGGCAGGGTCAGGGTATTCGTTGCGCTTACGGCGCCGACGTTTCTCGCTGGCACAGGTCTGCGCATAGATGAGGGCTGTAACGCCGGAAATCTCGCGCAAC
This sequence comes from Pseudomonas sp. NPDC089392, assembly GCF_044749595.1. Taxonomy (NCBI): domain Bacteria; kingdom Pseudomonadati; phylum Pseudomonadota; class Gammaproteobacteria; order Pseudomonadales; family Pseudomonadaceae; genus Pseudomonas; species Pseudomonas sp. NPDC089392. The sequence goes on along the minus strand of NZ_JBIVIF010000013.1, from coordinate 126,704 downwards.
TCACGCTGTACGGCATCGAGCTCGGTGCGGTGGCGGATGGTTACACCGGGGGCAATGCCGTCGCTTTCTTCAAGCAGCCCAGGTTCATCCGTGACGATGATTTGCTTGCCTACGCCCTCGGCCGCCAGTTGTCGGGTCAACTGCGCCACGCTCAACTGACCGTCGACATGTTGACCGCCTGTCATGCCAACCGCGTCGTTGTAGAGCACTTTGTAGGTAATGTTTACCTTTGCCGCGACCGCCTGGCGGATGGCCATATAGCCCGAGTGGAAGTACGTGCCATCGCCAATGTTGACGAAAACATGAGACTCGTTGGTGAAGTGTGCTGCACCAGCCCAGCTGGCCCCTTCACCACCCATGTGGGAGAACGTTTCGGTACCCCGATCCATGGTGAGGGACAAGAAGTGGCAGCCGATACCGCCAAGCGCACGGCTACCTTCCGGTACCACCGTAGACGAGTTATGCGGGCATCCGCTGCAGAAATAAGCTTTACGTTCCGCAATATCAAGGACGCCGAGGGACTCCTGCTCGGCCGTCAAGACCTTCTCCAAGCGCTGCTCGATGAGCTGACGCAGATCCTGCGGGAGTTCCATCCGCAGGAAGCGCGCAGCGAGCATCTTGGCGATCGGTTCTGGTTGCAGTTCGTAGTGGCTGATCAGTGGTGCATCAACAATCGGAGTGCTCCACTCACCCAAGCCATCAGCTGATTTGCCCACAACGCGAGGGCGCAGCGCATCAGGCAGCGCGTACAGCTCATCCTTGATCTGTGCTTCGAGGATCGCCCGCTTTTCCTCGACTACGATGACTTCTTCAAGGCCAACGGCGAATTCACGGACGCCGTGAGGCTCAAGTGGCCAGATCATGCCTACCTGGTAGAGGCGAAGGCCCAGGCGACTGGCCGTCTCGCCCTCAATACCCAGGATTCGCAACGCCTCGACAGTATCGAGATAGCCCTTACCACTCGACGCAATGCCGATCCGTGGGTTCGGAGTGTCCCAAACCACGCGGTTGATTTGGTTAGCACGCGCATAGGCGAGCACTGCCGGGAGGCGGTGCTGGTAGAGCCGTGCTTCCTGGTCTAGAGATCGATCGGGCCAGCGAATATTGAAACCGCCGGCGGGCTGAGAGGGAAACTCCGGGATGACGGGTTGTACCCGGGCCGGATCGACATTGACTGATGCGGACGTCTCGACGATTTCACTGACAAGCTTCATCGACGTCCAAACGCCGGTGCAGCGGGACAACGCCACTGCGTGTACACCGAAGTCGAGAATCTGTTGAACCGAGGTTGGATAGAAGATGGGGATGCCGCAGCCCATCATCACATGCTCGGATTGGTGTGGAATGCTCGACGACTTGCAGGAGTGGTCATCGCCATAAAGGGCTACAACACCACCCAGCGGGGCAGTACCAGCGAGGTTAGCGTGGCGAAGTGCATCGCCCGAACGATCTACACCCGGCCCCTTGCCGTACCAGAAGGAGGTGACGCCGTCGAATTTGCCCTGCCCGGCCAGATTGACCTGCTGGGTGCCCCATATCGCAGTGGCGGCAAGGTCTTCGTTCACACCGGCTTGGAAAACCACGTTGTGGGCTTTCAACAGCTTGCCAACCTGCCACAAGGCACTGTCGTAGTTACCTATCGGTGAACCGCGATAGCCACTGATGAAGCTGGCGGTCTTGTGTCCCGCCTGCGTGTCTCGGCGCATTTGTTCAAGGGGCAGGCGCACCAGCGCCTGGATGCCACTCATGTAGGCTGTGCCAACGTCGCTCACGTATTTGTCGTCGAGCGAAACCTCTTTCACAACCACGGCGATCTGGCGGTCTTTCTCTGCAGTACCCATCATCGGCGTCTCCTTATTCTTATATGAGCCACGGCCGTCAGGCCGAGCGTGCCGGGCTGTTCAGGCAGCCTCTGGCAACAGGGGGAGCAAGCTTCGGTGCAAACCGTTTTCTGATTGTTGGGAACTGCCGCTGATGCAACAATGTGGGGAAATGGAAATGATATTTACGTAATGCGTAAAAATTTAGAGAGTGGGGTTCTGCATGCCATGCGTGCATTTCTCTGCGTTATCGACAGTGGAAGCTTCACGGCCGCATCGGAACAGATGGGGATCACGACTGCCCAGGTTTCAAGGCTGATCACCGAGCTTGAAAAAAGGCTGGGGGCCAAGTTGATGCAGCGCACGACTCGTCAGCGCGTACTGACTGATGTCGGTGCTGACTACTTGGAGCGATGCCGGGAGGTGGTTGCACTGGTGGATGAGGCAGAGGCTCATGCCGCCGGTACCACCACGAAGCCTGAGGGCAGGCTGAGGGTGCAATGCATGGCGAACTTCGGTCAGCACTACGTGGCACCGGCGATGGCCGATTTCTGCGCACGGCATCCACTGCTCACCGTGGAATACACCACTTCCCAATACGTACCCGATCTGTTGGCTCGCGGGGTCGATGTGAGCCTCTATCTTGCGGAGGCGCTGAGCGACTCGGCGCTTGTCTCCAGACGGTTGGGCACCACGTTCTCGGTGCTTTGCGCATCCCCTGCGTACCTGGAGCGACACGGTGTCCCTCAATCGCCCGATGAACTGCAGAACCACGCCTGCCTGCGCTTGGTGAACCCTTCAATTACTCCTGATTGGCACCTCACGGACGGCTCGACCCCAGGAACGCCAATGACTGTGAATGGCCCTCTGATCGCAGACACGCCGGAAATGCTCCTCGACGTAGTACGTCGCGGCGCTGGCATTACCTTGCTTCCGCTGTTTTCTGTGATCGATGACGTGAAGTCGGGACGCCTCAAGCGTGTGCTGCCTGGCTGGCGTTCTCCCGACATTGGCGTATATGCGTTGCGACCGTCGCGGCAATTCCTGGACGCTCGCACTCGGGTATGGCTGGAGTGGGTGGAGGAGCGAATCTCACCCCAGATAGAGGCCGACGCCGCGTATTTCTCCTAGGACGGTCAGGTCCAGAATGGGCGAGTTTCCCAGCCGGGAACCAATCCCAGTACAGACGTGGTCAGGTTCGCTTTGGCAAAAGTGGCTACGGGCAACGTCGCCATCAATGCCTTGAAGCGGTCCTTCCAATCCGAGGTCGGGTCAATCTGTGCCAGTAATGCCTGAACCACAACCGCTCTGGCGAACATGCGTCCGCGGTCTACATGGGGTGGGAATTCAGCATTGATTGACTTGGCGTACTTTGGCGCACTTGCAGTGATGGATGCGTTCCAGAGTCGTCCGTGGTGTGCACACACATTGCGCAGTAAGGTCAGGCTTTTCAGCCATGTCACCAGGATCGATTCGTCGTAGCCGAATTTCGTTGCAATGGCCTTGCGATGATCCAGGTGAAGGTCGGTAAACAGACGGGAAATCTGGCCGATGGTCATCGCTTCGACGACCGCCCACACTGGGGGCAGCGCCGGAGTGTTGTAGTTCGCATAGTAGTGAGAGAGGGAAGCGTTGTCCTTCTCCCTGAGACCCAGAACCTGACGCAGAAAATCTCGCTGGGCCTGCGAATTGTTGAAGTTAACTGACTCAAGGTAGAAATGCGGGCCGCAAGTCTTGTCTAGCGCAAGCGTGTTGGTGATTGCCGCTCTGAACGCGACCTCGATCCGGTCAACCGCATCCAAGAAAACCAGGCGCAGTCGTCTGTCGAAGTCGTACAGCTTCAGAACGTCGTCAAACTGAACATGGGGATGGAATTTCTTCTGGGCATCCTGAAGCGGGCGCATGTAGATCAGCAATCGGTAATAACCGATGAATTCGAGCGCGTTGAGGGATGCTTTCGTCTGCTTACGGGTACCGAGGCCCTTCTTGCGAAGGTGGGTAAGCAATGCGTTGGGGGATTTGGCCGGCTTGGAATACAGCACGGGAGCGAGCGGCATGCCAAGGCTTCCTGCGAGCATGTTCTAGAAAAAACTAACCCCCTGGTGCGCAGTACGGGACAAGTCCCGCCCGAGGCGTGGGGGCTATTCTTGAGATCAATACTATGTCGCGGTGACACCAGCGTCAACACCCTGTCAACACAATCGGTTGGATCTGGTTGACTACCGGCCTGGCCGGCTAGGAGGTCCGTGAAGCCGCAGGCCTCTTCGTTGCTGAACACAGGTATAGGGGCGATCATGTGCTTCTGCAATGGATAATCGTCAATTTTCTACAAGCTGACGACGCCTCCCCTCTCGTAGGATCAAGGCCCGCTGGGCGAATGCTGCCCGTGCCCGCATCCGATTCGAGAAACAAGCTATGACTCAACGTCTCTACTTCGACCGCGATGACCTGGCCATGCAAACCAAGGTCTTGAGCTGTTCACCTGCAGAGGAAGGCAATTTCCACGTCATCCTCGACGCTACGCTGTTCCACCCGCAAGGTGGTGGCCAGCCTTCCGACCAAGGCACGATCAACGGTGTCGAGGTTCTACGCGTCTTCCAGGATGGTGCCAACCTGGTCCACCTGACTGTCGCTCCGGTAGCAGTGGGTAATGCTGAGATCGAAGTTCGCGCCGCAGCGCGCAGTTTACATGCTCGCCTGCATTCAGCCGGCCACCTGTTGGCCACCTCGATGGAGCCGCTGGGATGGGTTGCTACCAAAGGCCATCACTGGCCAGGTGAAGCCCGCGTGGTGTTCGAGCGAACTTCCCGCGCCCAGGCAGTGGAAGCGCCCCTCGTTGAGCAGGCCGTGAATGAACTGGTTCAGACCAACTCACCTCGACGTATCAGCGTCGAAGATGGCATGCGAACCATAGGTTTCGGCACCATGGATATGTCGGCCTGTGGCGGCACGCATGTCGCCTCCACGGCGGAAGTCGGTCACATCCGCATCGTCAAGATGAAGGAGAAGAAAGGCCAGCTGTCGGTGCAGTACGAAGTCGAAGCGTGAAGAGAGGGACGGTAAGCGCTGTCGATCAGTAGTGCGACGGCGCAACACCAAACGCCTGGCGAAACGCCCGAGTGAAATGGCTGTGATCGTAAAAGCCGACTTCTTGAGCAATACGTGATACCTGCCACTCGTTTCGGGCGAGCAATAGACAGGCCCTCTCCAATCGAAGTCGGACAAGCCACGCATGCGGAGTCATACCGACGGTCTGCTTGAAGTACTTGAGGAACTGGTACCGCTCAAGGCCGCACAGTTCTGCCAGATCCTCCAATGTGATTTTCTCGGCCAGGCGTGACTCGCAGTATTCCCGAATAAGCCGCCTTTGCTGAGGTGATAGCCGGCCGGTGAACGGCTGAGACTTCATGAGCCCGCTGCGCAACAGCAATTGATCAAGCAATGTGAGCCATCCGGTTTGAACGGCCAACGAATCGAAGTCGTGGCCTTCACGCATGACGGTGTGCAAATGCGACAGGTGACAAGACAGCGAGTGATCTAGCAGAACTGCCCCACCCAGTGAAGGCAGCCCTTCGCGGCCAGAGATGTCGCGAACAATATCAGCCAGCAGCTCGGTGGAGGCTCGGAACGTTTTGAGGGTGTAGAAGCCATCGTCAGCACAGATGCCGTCATGGATTTCATCGGGTGGCATGAGCTGAATGGTGCCCGGGGTCAGCAGCAAGCTTTCTCCGTGGTAACGCTGCCGTTGCACGCCTTCGGTGACCAGGCCGATGTGGTAGTCGAGATGGAAGTGACGCTCGAAGCTAAACGTCGAGAGGTGCGCCTCACCCAGCACCAGGCCAGGCACCTTCTGATTACGTATGTACTCAACACGATCTTTCATCGGTATCGACTCACTAGGTGGCACCGATGGATAACCAGGTACCACGCCCTCTTTTACGTTTCCATTTTAACAGCTCAAGGTCAGCCAATTTTTACCTTAAACGTAAATATACTTTCCAGATAGCCAGATTGTTACTCCGAATACAACCTCTCACCATGGTGCCGAGCTATGTGGAGGTGCATCACCGATGAACGACATGAACACGAAATCTTCAACAACGACGGGATTGAACATTGCCATGTGGGTACCGCTGGTGCTGCCGCCTCTGTTCTGGGCTGGCAATTTCGTTGTAGGCCGAGCCGTTCGCGGTGACGTGCCCCCGATGACGCTCGCGTTCAGCCGGCACGTGCTCGCACTACTTTGTTTGCTTCCGTTCTGCTGGGGCGCGCTGCGCAACGAAGCGAACCGGTATTGGGAGATTCGCTGGCACCTGGTTCGTGTTGCTCTTACCGGGCTGGCTGGCTTCAACCTGTTCATCTACCTCGGCTTGCACTCGACCACTGCAGCCAACGGTCTTTTGTTGAACTCGACCATTCCGGTACTGATTGTTTTGATCGGCGCCGGGCTCTACGGGCAGAAGCTGCGCCTGCCACAAGCTGCGGGAATGATCGTTTCGTGCCTGGGCGTGCTCGCCATCATCATGCAGGGCGATGTCGATCGGCTGGTCAGAATGCAGTTTTCCCGAGGGGACCTCATCGTCTTCATCGGGATGGTCTGTTTTGCTCTCTACACCCACTGGCTGCGGGCAATTCCTGCGGACTTGAATCGCATGGGTCTGCTGGGGGTGCAACTGTTGATTGCATCAGTCGCCCTACTCCCTTTCTTTGGCTGGGAGCTTATGACTGGTCAGCGTGCTGACTGGAACATCGGCTCGATGGCCGCGACCCTCTACGTTGCAGTCGTCGCGTCACTGGCAGCTACGCTTCTCTATATGACAGGCGTTTCCCGTGTCGGCGCTGCGCGAGCTGGACTTTTCATTCACCTGATCCCGATATACGGCGCGATTCTGTCGACGGTCCTCCTTGGGGAAACCGTCCACCTCTATCACGCCTTCGGCTTCACCGCGATTCTGGCGGGCCTTGCCATCTCCAACTGGCAGCGAGCTCACACTTCCCTCCAGAGCCGCAGCAACTCGGCGTCCATGTGAATCCCTCCCTGGCGCACCGACAATAACCAACCTGTTCCCTACGAGGTCAGAGATGCCGCTTCATATTGAAACCCCAATCATCGAGTCCCGTCCGCTCAGCGTACTGAGCAATAAATCTGTAAGCCTCAAGCTTGAAGCGCTGCAGCCGTCGGGGTCGTTCAAACTTCGCGGCGTCGGTGCCCTCTGTGAAGCTCACGTACGCCAAGGTAAGAAACGCTTCGTGTCGTCTTCCGGCGGCAACGCGGGCATCGCTGTTGCTTATGCCGGCCGCAAGCTGTCGATCCCGGTCACGGTTGTGGTGCCAGAAACGACAACCGCCAGGGCTAAGGCCTTGATCGAGCAAGAGGGGGCGAACGTTATCGTCCATGGCGCCTCCTGGATGGAAGCAAATGCCCTTGCTCAGTCCATGCTGGAGGACCCGGAGGTCGCCTTCGTGCATCCATTCGACAACGCCACCATGTGGACCGGCCACGCCACCATGATCGATGAAGTCGCACGTAGCGGCGTTGAGTTCGACTCAGTGATTCTTTCCGTCGGCGGCGGTGGTCTGATGTCCGGCGTGGTTGAGGGGCTGCACCGTAACGGCTTGCAGCATATCCCAGTAGTGGCCATCGAGACTGAAGGAGCCCAATCGCTCAATCGTGCAGTGGAAGCGGGCAAGCTGATCGAACTGGACGCAATCACCAGTATCGCCACCTCTCTCGGTGCGAAAATGGTGTGCGAGCGCGCATTCGAGCTGACCAAGCAACACGACATTCGCTGCCACACGGTTACAGATCTTGAGGCCCTGGATGCCTGTGAGCGGTTCTTGCTTGATCATCGCCTGCTGGTGGAGCCGGCATGTGGCGCATCTCTGGCTGCTCTGTATAGCCGAGAGCAGCAACTGGTTGCTGATTTCAAGGCACCGCTGGTGATCGTCTGCGGCGGTGCAACGGCGACCCTGGAGCAGATCCAGGAATGGAAGAAGCGCTATCAGGCCTGAGCTCTTGAGCTGATCACGATGTCGGAGCCGGCGATCAGCCGACTCCGACCGGTCAGGAGTTATAACAGCTGACTTATCGCTGAAATGAGCGCGTCTATTAGTTGAGGCGCGTACTCACACAGAGCTTCTAGAATAAGATGTTGTGCGATGGTTTTTAAAACACGTTTGGATTTTTTAGGGTGTTGTTTGAGGTTGGACATTTAGGATAGTAGATAAGGTAATCCTTTATAAAAATGTTAAAGACCTTTCGTCAAGCATAAAAAAGCCCCTGACCGCATCGCAGCTCAGGGGCTTGTTCTATCGCTTTGAGTCAGGATACAGCTTTTTGTCCAATCGGGGACTTGGTGAAATACGATTTGAACCAAGTTACGACAATACAGCTCATCAGCAGCAAGCCGACATAGCCCATGAACGTCAACAGTGTGCCCACCAGACTGATAAAGCCAACTGATGTGAACAGCAGCGGAGTACCTACCGATAGAACCGCGGCCAATTGCTTTTTCATACCGTAGGCCTGGAGCCGAGCGGTGAGCGCATAGGACAGACCCGACACCGTGGCATACAGCTTGATCATCAGCATTCCCAGCATGATGTTGCCAAGTATTGGCGACGCTTCCGTGATCAAAGCCAGCGTCGGGATCGGCGAGCCTCCGATTACATTGATCTTGGCGAGCAGCACCACGACCATCACCATTAGCATTGCACCCATCAGAACGCCACCGATCAGTCCGCCGTTACGAGCGCACTTCGCCTGAAGAACGCTACCGCCCATGATGATCAGAACAGGTGCCGTGCCGGCAATGTTTGAGGAGACGTACAGCAACGCGCTGAGTAGCCAGTTATCCACTGCTCGCGGCTGGACTGCAGCCAGAGCCTCAATTTGCTCGACAGTCAGTTCGGTGGTGTTTACGGCGTAAATTGCCAAGGCAATCAGGATGGGTATCAGCACCGGAGTAATCCAGCTCATCAGGGTGATGACCTTGCGTAGCCCCAGGCACACGGTGATCACCGTGGCTACCGCGATCGTCAGGCTGCCCGCGATGTTCGGCAGGCCAAGCTGTTGCTGGAAGGACGCGCCGGCACCCGCCAGCATCATCAGGATGACGCAGAACAGGAACACGGTGAGGATTACATCGACGAGCTTGCCGAGGCGAGGCCCACAGATGTACTCGATGGCTTCCTTATGAGATTTGGTCTGGAGCTGACTGCCAATTTGAAACAAAACCATAGTCATGAACGAGAACATGCCAGCTGCAGCAATTGCAGCGAGGAACCCGTACCGACCGTGGCTTGCATAAAACTGCAACACTTCTTGGCCTGAGGCAAAACCTACGCCCACAATCAGACCGATGAACGCACCCGCTAATCTGAGACTAGTTTTCATGGCGAACCCTGCACGATATTGTTTGCACCAGCGGAGCTGGTGAACAAGTTGTATTTGTTTTAGGCAGTTTCGAAGAGGCTAATATTTCTAAGCTAAACACGCCCACAGGCTCGTCTTTAACGAGCTCATGGATGCACAGCTAAAGGCCGCGTTAATAGAAAGGCAAGCAGACATCAGGGTCAACGTTAAATGACCTAATGTGGTTCCGATTCGTGGCGGAATGTGACTACCCGTCTCGCGGCTCTATTTCAAGACGACATGAGGCACCTCTCTTCAAGGGATGAGCATGTTCATACTCTCGTTAAGAAAAGTTGGGGGAAGCCGGTGCAGTCTTGATCACATATGGAGCACAGGCCGCGTCGGAACGAAGCTGAGCATCTCAACGTTTAGTGAAAAAATCAACGGTTTGTTGATGAGTGGGTTTTGAAGCTCTGCCAACCCGGTTGGAGACCGGCCCTCTAGAGCGTTGGAGGCGATGAGAAATTCGCTGGGACGCGAGGCTCGTGAGCGAGCCTCGCGACCTCAGGCACGTTCTTTACGAAGCTCTTCTAGGTAGTTGTAAATCGAGAATCGGGTAACCCCCAGCGCCTCTGCTGCGCGCTCTACGCCGCCTTTGATGATGAACAAGCCACCTTCCTGCATCAGCCGAACCGCATTGATCTTGGCGGCCTTGTTCATCCTGCCTCCAGGAATCTGGCTCAATGCGTTCCGAATCACCTCCGCGGAAAGCAATTCCATGTCAGCAGGCTCCGATGCCGAGGTATCGGACTGACCGGCAAGTGGGCGCAGCCGCTCGATGAGTTCATTGGCCAGGTCCAAGTCGTTGAAATCCGCATTGATACAAAGCCCGGCGAAGGGCTCTCCTGCGGTATTGCGGAACACAACGGTGGCACTACGCAGAGCCTTACCCTGAGCGTTTAGGGTGGTATAGCTTCCCTTCACCACTGGCCCCGAGCCAGGCTCGGCCGAGGATGCATTCATCACGGCGGTGAAACCCAGATCCTGTTGCGGCCCACCCAAGACAGGGCTACCAATCGTACGGCCGGTGACATGGCCGTTTGCGATGGCCACAACTGATTTTTCAGGGTTTCGAAAGTCGTGCAGAACAATCTCGACATTGCGTCCCAAGACGGTGCCGAAAGCGGTCACGATCGCCTTGAGGCCATCGAACAGCCGAGCCTCTTCATCGTTTGTTCTGCTCATACTCGACCTTGAAAGTGCCCATTGGTTGATACTGCGTGGTCTGGCGGGCGTGAAGACAGGCCCCTGAATCTGCATTGTATCGACCGTAGGGCCTCAGGTGTTAGACGTACCAGCAGGTCGCCGCTACTAGAAACATGACGCACCTCGTGAGTGACTTGGTCGGTGAGCACCAAGCGCCAAAAGCTACACACCATCCCAGTTTTTCTGATGAGTGTTGCGACAGCGTTGAACAATGTCTTCTACAAGAGGGTGACGCGGTGAGCCCGTATAGATCTCTTTTCCATAGAACGGAAGAGCTCCCACGAACGCCTCAAGCACTGCATCTACTTCAAGTGACAGCAGGACCAATGTCTTGAAGGCATTGGGGACCTGATCCTTTTCGAACCGAGCCCATCTTTCAGTCATAGCCCGCTCTGCCTTTCCTGCCTTGTCCCACTCCTTAGACTTATGGTGCACCAGCGCATTACGAGCTTTGACCAAGCCTCTAAGGCCATTGATTGCGGGGCCGTCTTCCTTAAGAGAACGCCCGCATATGAGTCGAGGGATGATCATCCACTTGCCTACCAAATCCATTTTGTCCAAGTAGTCAGTGGCCACCTTATCACCGAGCTGGATGGCGGCTAAATCGAACACGGCTGCTTCAATGGCCATTGCGGAAAAGACAATGGTCTTGATGCCGTTTGCCGCTTTGCGTTCCTCGCGGTCCATAGCGCCAGTGGGATCATAAGGTGGGCAAAAAAGGGGGCTAGGATCAGCAGTACCATCAAGAAACAGGGCGAAAGCCTGTTCCGCCATTCTTGCGTAGGTATCGGCCATAGTGTCGACACGGATGTAGGTATCGCAAATCTGGAATGGCTCTGAACTACTCATGATGGCCTGCTTTGGAGGTAGAGAAATCTGGTGCACATTGGCAGTGACGGCCCGTTGACACCAGAGCTGATGGGTAAGGTCATCGGAAACTTGTCCTGGACGTCAAATATGCTGATGCTCTGCTTGACCCATCGCCCATGCATGAATCGCGGAACCCTTGGAAAAACGGAGCTAGCAGCACCGTTGTAAACCACTTTTTTTAACTGTAAACCACTGTGGTTTACAGTTAAAAAAAGTGGTTTACAACGATGGCTTTACGCAGAGCTACTTCTGTCCCAAACCCCGATCCTAGAGGGATTTGAGACGGCGAGCATTGATTCGACCTTCATCGAGAATTTATGCAGGTAGGCTTGCAAACGCCTTTGCTTTCTTCTCTTTCTTCCCGGCGCCTGTCTTGCACTCGCTGATGGCTTTTTGTAGTTCTTTGGACCTCCGTCGGCCAGAGATACTCGTACGTGTACTGAAGCGTGGCAGCGGCCCTGCATTCCCGATTAGGTTCTCAAGCTCCAACGAAACGCGGACAAGCGTTTTGAAAGAGGCCCGAACTGCACTATGGAACCTCTCTGAATTGGCATTCATTTCTTTAATCGCTTTATCCACAGCGTTGATCGATTCTTCGGTCCACTGAGGATCAGTATCGGGATCGGGGTCGCTCTCACAGCCTGGCTGGAGCTTGTAGCCCGGCATCTGTTCTGACTTGTGATGCACAAGCTTGTTTCTTGCCTTATTGAGGGCGTGCAGTTCATTCAGCACCGGCTCCTCCGACAGTGATCGTCCGCAAATCATCTGCGGGACGATTCGCCACTTACCGTCGAGATTGGCTTTGTCTAAGGCGGCCGTCGCCTTGTCACCGAGGTTGATCGTAGCCAGTTCGTACACCCCGGACTCCAAAGCCATTGCCGTGAAGACGATGCTTTTGATGCCGAGCTGAAGCATGCGGTCGTCCTGGACCACTCGCTTGGCGCAGTAACCGTTCTCTGGAGGCTCAGGCACCCGATTCTCAAAATCCTTCAAATAGAGGCTGTAAGCTTCTTCCGCCATCTCCGCGAAAACGTAGGTCAAGCTGCCAGCAAGCGCCCAGGTTTTCTGGACAAGGAAGGTCTTTTCAAAGGTGGCAACGAGATCGTTCACAGAGCGAGTCCTTGATAGATGAGTATTTGTGCATTTTGAAACTAATGGAAAACAGCAGCGAACGAGGCGGTACAGAAAGATGTGTGAGTCTGAAAGATGACTGGTATCAGGCGGAGGCTAGACAGTACGCCTGCCAAAAAACCAACGCATATCCTGTCCATGGGGTTGCGCTCGGAGCCATGCAACAATCGTGATGAAACCTAAAATCGAAAGCAAGCCAACCGGAAAGCCTCTATCTCGGGGATTAGAGGAATGTGCAACATTTAGCTTGATACCATAACCGCGAAGGATCAACGCCGCCGCATTATGCAGTAGCGCCCGCCGTACCACCTCGCGTGGATAGACGCTGGCCCGGTCGATCGTGCCCCTGAACAGGATCTCGAACGCCAACGGCCGGTGCTTGGTATCCAGAAACAGGCACCCAAACACTTCACTGGGCTCATGACGCAGCATGGCCTTGAGATAACGCCGCACCGCCACAGGCCCTTCAAGGGCCGCTGCGCGCTCGATGTTCTCATCCAGATAACGCCGACCAATTTCCAGTAGTGCCTGCAACTGTGCGTACTTCACGGCCCCTATGCCCGGTTCACGCAGTACAGCTTCGCGATCAGCCTCAAGAAACTGCCTCAGCCCGCCAAAACGCACCAGCAGCCCCCGCGCAAGGTCCAGCACATTCCGCCCGGCCACCCCCGACCCAAGCAGTACAGCAAGCAATTCGGCATCCGACAGTGCCGCCGCCCCACGCTGCAACAACTTCTCCCTCGGCCGTTCTTCCGCCGGCCACTCCCTGATATTCATCCCCGCCCCTCAGCCCTTGCTGCGGCCCATTTCGGCCCTGTGTTAATCTATTTCGCCTCGTACATGCGACGTTCTGCCGCAGGCATTTACAAACGTCGCCGCCCGCTCTCACTGGAAAAAGGCAAGCCTATGCAGCGGCTGTATCGCAAGCGCATCGTTCTCGGCGTGGGTGGCGGCATTGCCGCCTACAAAAGCGCCGAACTGATTCGCCGTCTCCTGGAGCACGGCGCGCAGGTGCGCGTCGTCATGACCCGTGGTGGTGCCGAGTTCATCACCCCGCTGACCCTGCAGGCGCTGTCGGGCCACCCGGTGCACATGGACCTGCTCGACCCGGCCGCCGAAGCGGCCATGGGCCATATCGAGCTGGCCAAGTGGGCCGACCTGGTGCTGATTGCCCCGGCCACCGCCGACCTGATGGCGCGCATGGCCCAGGGCATGGCCGATGACCTGCTGACCACCCTGGTGCTGGCCACCGACGCCACCGTCGCCGTGGCCCCGGCCATGAACCAGGCCATGTGGCGCGACCCGGCCACCCAGGCCAACCTCGAACTGCTCAAGAGCCGTGGTATCCAGGTGTTCGGCCCGGCCTCCGGCAGCCAGGCCTGTGGCGACGTCGGCCTGGGGCGCATGCTCGAAGCCACCGACCTGGCCTGGTGCGCGGCGGAAAGCTTCAAGCGCCAGGCACTGACCGGCAAGCACGTGCTGATCACCGCCGGGCCGACCCAGGAAAACATCGACCCAGTGCGCTACATCACCAATCATAGCTCCGGCAAGATGGGCTTCGCCCTGGCCGAGGCGGCCGCCGAAGCCGGGGCTCGGGTAACCCTCGTGACCGGCCCGGTGCACCTGCCAACCCCCGACCGCGTCAGCCGCATCGACGTGGTCAGCGCGCGGGACATGCTCGCGGCCTGTGAAGCGGCGATGCCGTGCGACCTGTTCATTGCCTCGGCGGCGGTCGCGGACTACCGCCCGGAAGTGGTTGCCACACAAAAACTGAAGAAAGATCCTACGACCGGTGACGGCATGCTGCTGCAGATGGTGCGCAATCCCGATATCCTTGCCACCATTGCTGGCCGCGCCGACCGCCCGTTCAGCGTCGGCTTTGCCGCCGAGACCGAACACTTGCTCGATTACGCCACGCGCAAGCTCAAGGACAAGAACCTCGACCTGATCGTCGCCAATGATGTGGCCAACCCCAGCATCGGCTTCAACAGCGAAGAAAACGCCTTGACCGTGATCGACCGCCAGCAGCACCAGACCCTCTTCGCGCAGACCAGCAAGGGCAAGATCGCCCGGCAACTGGTCGCCTTCATCGCCGAACGGCTCAACCAGGTTCAATAAGTTCCATGCACGCTCTTCAAGCCAAGATCCTCGACCCACGCCTGGGCAGCGAATTCCCGCTGCCGACCTACGCCACCCCCGGCTCCGCCGGCCTCGACCTGCGCGCCCTGCTCAAGGAAGACACTGTCCTTGAGCCTGGCCAGACCCTGCTGATCCCTACCGGCCTGTCGATCTACATCGGCGACCCGGGCCTGGCGGCGGTCATCCTGCCGCGCTCGGGCCTGGGCCATAAGCACGGCATCGTGCTGGGCAACCTGGTCGGGCTGATCGACTCGGACTACCAGGGCGAGCTGATGGTGTCGTGCTGGAACCGCAGCAACACCCCGTTCACCATCGCTGTTGGCGAGCGTATCGCCCAGCTGGTGCTGGTACCGGTCGTGCAGGCCCACTTCGACATCGTCGAAGCTTTCGATGAAAGCCAGCGTGGTGCTGGCGGCTTCGGCCATTCCGGCAGCCACTGAGCCGCCAGATGACCGTTCGGGCCAAGGATGGCGAACTCTCTGGCGAAACCACCGTCCAAGCGTTCAGTTTGCGCCTGCCCAGAAAGCCTTTGACTAATGGAGCTTCCAGAGATGAACGACATGGCCCACCTGGTCCCCGCCGCATTGCCAGACAGCATTTTCCGCGCATATGACATTCGCGGCGTGGTCGGCAAGACCCTTCACGCCGAAACCGCCTACTGGATCGGCCGCGCCATCGGCGCGCAAAGCCTGGCCCAGGGCGAACCGCAGGTTTCGGTTGGCCGCGATGGCCGCCTGTCCGGCCCGATGCTGGTCGAACAGCTGATCAAGGGCCTGGTCGACGCTGGTTGCCAGGTCAGCGACGTCGGCCTGGTGCCAACCCCGGCGCTGTACTACGCCGCCAACGTGCTGGCCGGCAAGTCGGGCGTGATGCTGACCGGCAGCCACAACCCGTCGGACTACAACGGCTTCAAGATCGTCATCGCCGGTGACACCCTGGCCAACGAACAGATCCAGGCCCTGCTGACCCGCCTGAAAACCAACGACCTGACCCTGGCCGAAGGCCGCGTGGACAAGGTCGAGATCCTTGACCGCTACTTCCAGCAGATCGTCGGCGACGTGAAGCTGGCCAAGAAGCTCAAGGTGGTGGTGGATTGCGGCAACGGCGCCGCTGGCGTGGTCGCACCGCAACTGATCGAAGCCCTGGGCTGCGAGGTGATCCCGCTGTTCTGCGAGGTCGACGGCAACTTCCCCAACCACCACCCGGACCCGGGCAAACCGGAAAACCTCGAAGACCTGATCGCCAAGGTCAAGGAAACCGGTGCCGACATCGGCCTGGCCTTCGACGGTGACGGCGACCGCGTCGGCGTGGTGACCAACACCGGCAGCATCGTCTACCCCGACCGCCTGCTGATGCTGTTTGCCCAGGACGTGCTGGCGCGCAACCCGGGCGCCGAAATCATCTTCGACGTCAAATGCACCCGTCGCCTGACCCCGCTGATCGAACAGCATGGCGGCCGCGCGCTGATGTGGAAAACCGGCCACTCGCTGATCAAGAAGAAGATGAAACAGACCGGTTCGCTGCTGGCCGGCGAGATGAGCGGTCACATCTTCATCAAGGAACGCTGGTACGGTTTTGACGACGGTATCTACAGCGCCGCGCGCCTGTTGGAGATCCTCAGCAAGGCCGGGCAGAGCGCCGAAAACCTGTTCGCGGCCTTCCCGAACGATATTTCCACGCCGGAAATCAATATTGATGTGACCGACGAGGGTAAATTCAGCATCATTGATGCACTGCAACGCGACGCCGAATGGGGCGAAGCCAACCTGACCACCATCGACGGTGTGCGGGTCGACTACGCCAATGGCTGGGGCCTGGTTCGCGCCTCCAACACCACCCCGGTGCTGGTGCTGCGCTTCGAGGCCGACAGCGACGCCGAATTGCAACGTATCAAAGATGTTTTCCGTACTCAGTTGCTGCGGGTTGAGCCTGAGCTGCAACTGCCGTTCTGACCGACTATCTGTTCCTTACAGGAGCCCTGCATGACCCTCGATCGCGATGCCGCTTCCCATGTAGCCGAGGTTTTGTCCGAAGCACTGCCTTACATCCGCCGCTTTGTCGGCAAGACCCTGGTGATCAAGTACGGCGGCAACGCGATGGAGAGCGAGGAGCTCAAGACCGGCTTCGCCCGTGACATCGTGCTGATGAAGGCTGTGGGTATCAACCCGGTGGTGGTCCACGGTGGTGGCCCGCAGATCGGCGACCTGCTCAAGCGCCTGTCGATCGAAAGCCACTTCATCGACGGCATGCGCGTCACCGACTCGGCGACCATGGACGTGGTGGAGATGGTGCTGGGTGGCCAGGTCAACAAGGACATCGTCAACCTGATCAACCGCCACGGCGGCAGCGCCATCGGCCTGACCGGCAAGGACGCGGAGCTGATCCGCGCGCGCAAGCTGACCGTCAGCCGCCAGACACCCGAGATGACCACCCCGGAAATCATCGACATCGGCCACGTTGGCGAAGTGGTGAGCGTGAACACCGACCTGCTGAACATGCTGGTGAAGGGCGATTTCATCCCGGTGATCGCGCCAATCGGCGTGGGTGCCAATGGTGAGTCGTACAACATCAACGCCGACCTGGTGGCGGGCAAGGTGGCCGAAGCGCTGAAGGCCGAGAAGCTGATGCTGCTGACCAACATCGCCGGCTTGATGGACAAGCAAGGCCAGGTCCTGACCGGCCTGACCACCGAGCAGGTCAACGAACTGATCGCCGACGGCACCATCTACGGCGGCATGCTGCCGAAGATCAAGTGCGCGCTGGATGCGGTACAGGGCGGCGTGAACAGCTCGCACATCATCGACGGCCGCGTGCCGAATGCGGTGCTGCTGGAGATCTTCACCGACAGCGGCGTGGGTACCCTGATCACCAACCGCAAGCCGCGTTGATCGTTAACCTGCCCCGACCTCTTCGCGGGTAAACCCGCTCCTACAAAGGCAATCGCAGCCCTCGAGTCTAGCGCTGCCCGATGTAGGAGCGGGTTCACCCGCGAAGAGGCCCGAACAGGCGGCACAAAAAAAGGCGACCTTCACAAGAAGGTCGCCTTTTTCATTTCCAGGCCAGGGTCAGATCCCGTACTGCGCCCGATAGGCCTCTACAGCCGGCAGGTGCTGCTTCAGCTGTGGGTCATCCGCCAGGAACTCCAGCACCTGGGTCAGCGAAACAATGCTGACCACCGGGATGCCGAAGTCACGCTCCACTTCCTGGATCGCCGACAGCTCGCCATTGCCACGCTCTTCGCGGTTCAGTGCGATCAGCACGCCAGCGGCCTTGGCCTGCTGGGCGTTGATGATCTGCATGACCTCACGAATGGCGGTACCGGCAGTGATCACGTCGTCGATGATGAGCACGTCACCGGCCAGCGGTGCGCCAACCAGGCTGCCGCCTTCGCCGTGGTCCTTGGCTTCCTTGCGGTTGAAGCACCATGGCACATCGAGCTGATGCTGGTCGGCAAGGGCCACGGCGGTGGTCGCCGCCAAAGGGATACCCTTGTAGGCCGGGCCGAACAGCACATCGAACGGGATCTTGCTGTCGACGATGGCTGCGGCGTAGCAACGCCCCAGCTCGGCCAATGCGGAACCGGTGTTGAACAGGCCGGCATTGAAGAAATACGGGCTGGTACGCCCCGATTTCAGGGTGAATTCACCGAAACGCAGTACCCCGCGATCGATGGCAAAACGGATAAAGTCGCGCTGATACGGCTGCATGAATAGTCCCGGACACCACGGATTTAGCTAAATGGGTTGAGCTCGGGTATCATACACGCACGAGATTTTTGGGGCCATTTATGCGGATCATCAGTGTGAACGTAAATGGCATTCAGGCTGCGGCCGAGCGTGGTTTGCTCAGCTGGCTGCAAGCCCAGAATGCCGACGTCATCTGCCTTCAGGATACCCGCGCCTCGGCCTTTGAACTCGATGACCCAGCTTTCCAGCTCGATGGCTATTTCCTTTATGCCTGCGACGCGGAGGTGCCTGCCCAAGGTGGTGTGGCCCTGTATTCGCGCATGCAGCCCAAGGCAGTCATCACCGGCCTGGGTTTCGAGACAGCCGACCGCTACGGGCGTTACCTGCAAGCAGATTTCGACAAAGTCAGTATTGCCAGCCTGCTGCTGCCTTCGGGCATGAACGGCGACGAAGACTTGAACCAGAAGTTCAAGTTGATGGACGACTTCGCCAAGTACCTGGACAAGCAGCGCCGCAAGCGCCGCGAGTACATCTATTGCGGCTCGTTCTACGTGGCGCAGCAGAAGCTCGACATCAAGAACTGGCGTGACAGCCAGCAGTCGCCGGGCTTCCTGGCGCCGGAGCGCGCCTGGATGGATGCGATCACGGGCGAGATGGGTTATGTCGATGCCCTGCGCGAAGTCAGCCGTGAAGGCGACCAGTACAGCTGGTGGCCGAACAACGAACAGGCCGAGATGCTCAACCTGGGCTACCGGTTCGACTACCAGATCCTCACCCCGGGCCTGCGCCGCTTCGTGCGCAATGCTCGCCTGCCGCGTCAGCCGCGCTTCTCGCAGCATGCGCCGCTGATTGTCGACTATGACTGGACGTTGACCATCTAAAAGGCATGGGGGCCGCTTTGCGGCCCTATCGCGACACAAGGCCGCTCCTACAAGGGTTATGCATTCCCCTGTAGGAGCGGCCTTGTGTCGCGATAGGGCTGCAACGCAGCCCCAGCTTTATTTGATCGGCCGCCAGATCATCGGGTAGCGATAAGGCTTGCCCTCATTCGCCCGCACCGCGGCAATGATGATCAGGATCAGCACCGCCACCGTCAGCATGGCGAACAGCACCAGCCCGATAAACACGAACATCAGCAAGAAGCAGATGAACCCGGCAATGGTCACGCTGATCTGAAAGTTCAGCGCCTCTTTGCCCTGGGCGTCGATGAAAGGGTCTTGCTCGCGCTTGAGGTGCCACAGCACCAGCGGGCCCAGCAGGTGCCCGAGCGGCACTACCAGGCCCAACAGCGCGGAGAGGTGGCAGAACATCGCCCATTGCCGGATTTCGGCATTGGGCGGGGTGATCGACAGGTTCGAATCGCTCATGCCCCGCACCTCCCTGGCTGGGATCAGTCGGCCAGCGCGGCCTGCTGCAGTTCGAAGATTTCAGTCATGCCCTTCTGCGCCAGGGCGAGCATGGCGTTGAAGTCTTCAGGCTGGAACGGCGCGCCTTCGGCAGTACCCTGTACTTCGATGAAACCACCTGCGCTGGTCATGACCACGTTCAAGTCGGTTTCGGCAGCGGAGTCTTCCAGGTAGTCCAGGTCGAGCACGGCTTCGCCCTGGTACATGCCCACCGACACTGCAGCGATCATGTGCTTGAGCGGGTTGCCTGCCTTCAGGCCGCCGCGCTTCTTGATCACCGCCAGGGCGTCGCACAGGGCGACCATGGCACCGGTGATGGAAGCGGTACGGGTGCCGCCATCGGCCTGGATCACGTCGCAGTCGACGTACAGGGTGATGTCACCGAGCTTGCTCATGTCCAGCGCGGCGCGCAGCGACCGGCCGATAAGGCGCTGGATTTCCAGGGTGCGACCACCCTGCTTGCCACGGCTGGCTTCGCGCTGGTTACGCTCGCCGGTGGAACGCGGCAGCATGCCGTATTCGGCGGTCAGCCAACCTTGGCCCTGGCCTTTGAGGAAGCGCGGCACACCGTTTTCCACGCTGACCGTGCAGATGACCTTGGTGTCACCGAACTCGACCAGTACCGACCCTTCGGCGTGCTTGGTGTAGTTGCGGGTGATGCGGATCGAGCGGAGCTGATCGGCGGCGCGACCACTTGGACGTTTCATCTGGGATACCTGTACTGGGACTTTGAATCTGCCGAGCATTATAGAGCCCGCAGCCCGGAGAGGACATGCCTATTGTCGCGCGCGGGGCTGCCCGTCGCCTTTTCCTACCACTGCAGCCACCCCTCTGTAACATGGTCGGATTGGGCGCCACGGCCCCACTGCGCTACAATCCTGCGCCTTGCAGCCGAGAGGCTCCCACCGTTCATTCATCTACGCGAGGTACTCCCCATGGTGCACAGCATGACCGCTTTTGCTCGTGTCGAGCGCGCCGGCAGCCAAGGCACGCTGGTCTGGGAGCTGCGTTCGGTCAACCACCGCTACCTGGAGCCGCACCTGCGCCTGCCCGAGGCCCTGCGCGACCTCGAAGGCGGAGTACGTGAAGGCCTGCGCCAAGGCCTGTCACGGGGCAAGGTGGAATGCACCTTGCGCCTCAACGAGGACAGCAACGGCAAGCCACTGAAAGTGGACCGCGAGCGCGCCGCACAGCTGGTTGCCGCCGCCGAGGAAGTGGCCGGCCTGATCAAGCAGCCGGCACCGCTGAACCCACTGGAAGTGCTGTCGTGGCCGGGCGTGCTGGTGGCCGACACCAGCGACCCACAGGCGCTGAACGCCGAAGCCATGGCGCTGTTCGACGAAGCCCTGGCCGAGCTCAAGGCCGGGCGCCTGCGCGAAGGCCAGGAACTGGCACGGCTGATCAACGAACGCCTGGACAACATGGCCAGCGAAGTCACCACCCTGCGCGCCCTGGTGCCGCAGATGCTGGCGGCGCAGCGGCAGAAGATTCTCGACCGCTTCGGCGACATGCAGGCCGAACTCGACCCGCAGCGCCTGGAGCAGGAGATGGTATTGCTGGCGCAGAAAAGCGACGTGGCCGAGGAACTCGACCGCCTCAGCACCCACGTCACCGAAGTGCGCCGGGTGCTCAAGGGCGGCGGCGCCGCCGGCCGGCGCCTGGACTTCCTGATGCAGGAACTCAACCGCGAGGCCAACACCCTCGGCTCCAAGGCCTTCGACCCACGCAGCACACAAGCGGCGGTCAACCTGAAGGTATTGATCGAACAGATGCGTGAACAAGTACAGAACATCGAGTAAGGCCACCCCGACCATGAACCACAGCAGCGGCACCCTCTACATCGTTTCGGCCCCTTCGGGCGCCGGCAAGACCAGCCTGGTCACCGCCCTGACCAAGGACGACCAGCAGATTCGCGTCTCGGTCTCGCACACCACCCGCGCCATGCGCCCGGGCGAGCAGCACGGGGTGAACTACCACTTCGTCGTCCACGAGGAATTCAAGGCGCTGATCTCGCAAGGTGACTTCCTGGAGCATGCCGAGGTGTTCGGCAACTTCTACGGCACCTCGCGCAGCGCACTGCAGCAAACCCTGGACCAGGGCTACGACCTGATCCTGGAAATCGACTGGCAAGGTGCCCAGCAGGTGCGCAAGCTGATGCCGCAGGCACTGTCGGTATTCATCCTGCCGCCGAGCCAGGAAGCGCTGCGTCAGCGCCTGGACGGCCGTGGGCAGGACAGTGAAGAGATCATCGCCGGGCGCATGAGGGAAGCGGTCAGCGAGATGGTGCACTACGACGAGTATGACTACGTGATCATCAACGATGATTTCGACGTGGCGCTGGAGGATTTGAAAGCGGTGTTCCGCTCGAATCGCCTGATGCTGAAGAAGCAGCAGCAGCGTCATGCAGCACTGCTGAAGCAAATGATCGGCTGAAGATCGATGGGGCCGCTTTGCGGCCCTATCGCGACACAAGGCCGCTCCTACAGGGGATCGCGCAAGCCTGACTAACGCGATCTCTTGTAGGAGCGGCCTTGTGTCGCGAAAGGGCCGCAAAGCGCCCCCAGCTTTATTCCTGCAGAGGCAGGGTAGCCTGCTGACGCAGGGTAGCCCCCAGGAAGTACGCCGGCGCACGCATGCGCGACAGCATCATCAGCCCGATGCCCAGCACCGAGATGATCGCGGCAATCACGAACACCAACCCCAGCCCGCCCACATGCGAGCCGCTGCCGAAGTCCGGCGAAGCGCTGTCGATGGCGGTGCGCGCGAAAATCACCGACAGGATCACCCCACCCACCAGCGGGCACATGCCGCGCATGATGAAGTGGCGCAGGCTGCTGAACAGGCTGTCACGGAAATACCAGACGCAGGCGAACGCCGTCAGCGAATAGTAGAAGCAGATCATCATGCCCAGTGCCGTGATGGTATCCGCCAGCACGTTCTCGCTAAGGGTACGCATGGTCACGTAGAACAAGCCGGCAGCGATGCCCGCACAAATGGTGGCGTAGCGCGGGGTTTGCGAGCGCGGGCAGACACTGGCGAACTTCGGCGGTACCGCGCCGTAGTAACCCATGGCCAACAGGGTGCGCGCCGGCGCCACGAAGGTCGACTGCAGCGAGGCTGCGGTGCTGGCCAGCACCGCGATGGACATCAGGATCGCCAGCGGCCCCATGACCGGGCCGGCCAGGTGGGCAAACACGTTCTCCTGGATGCGCGGGTTGTTCAGGCCCAGGCCAGTTTCACTGATACCGGCAAACTGCAGGGTGGCGATGGCGGTGAACAGGTACAGGCCGAGGATCAGCATCACCGTCCAGGTAGCGGCCTTGCCCGGCACTTCTTCACTGCCCACCGATTCCTCGCTGACGGTCAGGCAGGTGTCCCAACCCCAGAAGATGAAGATCGACAGCGACAGCCCGGCGGCAAAGGCCGAGAACGACTCGACGCCGAACGGGTTGAACCAGGCGAAATCGAACGCCAGCGGTGGCGGTGCAGTGGTGCCACCGAAGGCGGCGAAGGCAAAGCCGATCAGCACCAGCAACTGCAGGGCCACCAGGCCGTACTGCACAGTCATGGTGGTGGCTATGCCGCGACAGCAGATCCACACCGCCAGGGCGATGAACACGCAACAGGTGGTGATGTTGATCAACAGGTTGTCGGCCAACGCCGCCAACTCGTGCTTGCCAGTGATCTGGCCGAGGAACAGGTAGAAGAAGTCGACCGCCACGCCGGCCAGGTTGGACAGCACGATGGTGGTGGCCACCACCAGCCCCCAGCCGCCAATCCAGCCGATCATCGGGCCGAAGGCACGCGCCGACCAGGTGAATGAAGTGCCACTGTCCGGCTCTGCCGAGTTCAGTTCGCGGTAGCCCAGGGCCACCAGCAGCATCGGCAGGAAGCCAACGATGAACACGGCTGGCAGGTGGGCACCCACCTCACGCACGGTCGGGCCAAGGGCGCCGGTCAGGGTGTAGACCGGCGCGATGGTGGAAATGCCCAGCACCACGCTGGCCAGCAAGCCCAAGCGGCCTTTGGCCAGGCCCTTGCTGCGCTGGGTGTTGCCCGCGTCGGCCGCCACATCGGGTGGGCGGCCGGCTTCTGTGTAATTGCTCATGAGTATTTGCCGTAAATTTTGGAATTGTTTTCACAGGCCTTGCGTACAAGGCCCGCTTTCACTCATTGAAAGCTTGCTGTCGGGGACACGTCATCCGAGACCTTCGGCTGACGTCAGCATCACGCCTGCCGTGCGCCCTCCCGTGCTGCGTAGGCAATGCAGGCCTCGCGAAACGCCTGAAACAGGCGCAGCGAGACCGGGTTTTCACTAAAACGCCACTCCGGGTGCCACTGCACGCCGAGCACAAAGCCCGGCGCATCAGGCATGGACACCGCTTCGATCAGGCCATCCGGGGCCCGTGCTTCGACGCGCAGGCCTGGGGCCAGGCGGTCAATGCCCTGGCTGTGCAGCGAGTTGACCTCGAACTGCGCAGCCAGGCCCAGGCGCTCGAACAACCCGCCAGGCTCAATGCTGACCGGGTGACGAGGGCCGTACTGCACCTCCAGGGGTGCGTCCTCAGGTTCGCGGTGGTCCACATAACCGGGCAGTTCCTGCACGCGCTGGTGCAGGCTGCCGCCAAGGGCCACGTTCAATTCCTGGTAGCCACGGCAGATGCACAACACCGGCACACCAGCAGCAATGGCCGCCTGCAGCAACGGCAGGGTCAGCCGATCACGCGCCAGGTCGTGCCGGGTGCCCGCCGCGCTGGGGGCGCCATTGTAATGATGCGGTTCGATATTTGAAGGCGAGCCGGTAAAAACAATGCCGTGCAGGCGGGCCAGCAGCGCGGGTGTGTCGCTGCCGCCGTCACGGGCCGGCAAGATCAGCGGCAGGCCGGCAAAGCCGGCCGCCTCGACATACTTGTCGCCTACCGTGTGCGACGAGTTCTTCCCCACCTGCTGGCGGCAGGCGCTGACACCGATCAAGGGGACCGCAGTTGCGCTCATGGGCTTACACCGTGTGCAGGTACCAGTTGTACTCAAGGTCGGAGATCGACACTTCGAACTCGGCCAGTTCGCTTTCCTTGCAGGCCACGAAAATATCGATGTAGTCCGGGCTGATGTATTGGTTGAGGACTTCGCTGTCATCCAGCGCGCGCAGGGCATCGCGCAGGTTGTTCGGTAGGCTCTGCTCCAGCTGTTCGTAGGAGTTGCCTTCGATCGGTGCCTCTGGCTCGACCTTGTTGGTCAGGCCGTGGTGCACGCCGGCCAGAATGGCCGCCAGCATCAGGTACGGGTTGGCGTCGGCGCCGGCCACGCGGTGCTCAAGGCGCACGTTGTCGCTGCTGTCGGTCGGCACGCGTACCGCTACGGTGCGGTTGTCCAGGCCCCAGCTCGGTGCATTGGGCACGTAGAACTGCGCGCCAAAACGGCGGTAGGAGTTGATGTTCGGGCAGAGGAAGGCCATCGACGCCGGCATGGTCTCCAGCACGCCACCGATGGCGTGGCGCAGCGTGTCACTTTGCAGCGGATCGTCACTGGCGAAGATGTTCTTGCCGGTTTTCTTGTCCAGCAACGAAATGTGCACATGCAGGCCATTGCCAGCCTGGCCCGGGTAGGGCTTGGCCATGAAAGTGGTGTCCATTTCATGGTCGTAGGCAACGTTCTTGATCAGGCGCTTGAGCAGGATCGCGTAGTCGCAGGCCTTCAGCGGGTCGGCCACGTGGTGCAGGTTGACCTCGAACTGCGCCGGGGCGCTCTCCTTGACGATGGCGTCAGCAGGCAGGCCCTGCTCCTTGGCCGCTTCGAGCATGTCCTGCAGGCAGTCGGCGTATTCGTCGAGGTCGTCGATCAGGTACACCTGGGTCGATTGCGGGCGCTTGCCGGAAATCGGCGAGCGCGGCGGCTGCGGGCGGCCGTTGAGGTTGTCCTGGTCGATCAGGTAGAACTCCAGCTCGAACGCGGCGCAGATATCCAGGCCCAGGTCGTCGAACTTGCTTACCACCTGGCGCAGCACTTCACGCGGGTCGGCGAAGAACGGCTGGCCATCCATCTCGTGCATGGTCATCAGCAGCTGGGCGGTCGGGCGCTTCTGCCACGGCTCGTCCGACAGCGTGCCGGGGATCGGGAAGCAGATGCGGTCGGCATCGCCGATGTCCAGGCCAAGGCCGGTGCTTTCCACGGTGGAGCCGTTGATGTCCAGGGCGAACAGCGATGCCGGCAGGTTGATGCCCTTTTCGTACACCTTGTGCAGGCTGGCCCGCTCGATGCGCTTGCCACGTACCACGCCATTCATGTCGGAGATCAGCAGGTCGACGTACTGCGTGTCCGGATGGGCCTGGAGGAAGTCATTCATCTCGCTGGAAGAACTGGCGCACGGGGTTACCGACGTCATGGCTGTACATCCTATGATTTGCTGCGGCGATGTGGGGATACGGCTGGCGCCTCACGGGCGACGATGGTTGCAGCTGTTGTTCTTTTCACTTTCCCATCGTGGGGATTGGTTACCCGACCGGGCGCATTGATTCCGGGGGGCCGTTTCACTATAAAATGGCCCCGACGCAACAGACATTGGCAATTCGGCAAGCAGAGCGTGCACCAATGCAATATCAGATTACCCACGCCGACCTTTCCCTGGTCCTGGCACTGGAACGTGGCCGCTCGCTGGCCAAAGCCGCCGAGCTGCTCAAAGTCGACGTTTCGACCGTGTTCCGTTCGATTCGCCGGCTTGAATCGGCACTCGGTACCGCGCTGTTTGTAAAAAGCCGCAAAGGCTACCTGCCAACCGATACCGCCCAGGCCCTGGCGGAACAGGCCGAGCGCGCCGAGCAGGCGCTGGAGGCGGCGCGCATCGCCATGACCAGTGGCGAGCAGGTGGTCAGCGGTACGGTGCGCCTGACTTGTACCGAGGCGGTGATGCACAGCCTGCTGCTGCCGGCGCTGGCCGAGTTCATGCCCAACTACCCGGCCTTGTCGCTGGAGATGGGCACCTCCAACACCTTTGCCAACCTCAGCCGACGCGATGCCGACATTGCCCTGCGCCTGACCAACACGCCGCCGGAGCACCTGGTGGGCCGGAACCTGGGCTCTACCTCTTATGTAATCTGCGGCCAGCCGCAGTGGCGCGAGCGCCTGGCCGCGGCGCCGGCCAGCGTGCCGTGGATCGCCCCCGACGACTCCATGCAGGACCACCCCACGGTGGTCTGGCGCAACCAGCAGCATCCGGGGCTGAGCCCGCGCTACCAGTGCAGCGGCATGTCGACCATCGCCCAACTGGTGACCGCCGGGCTGGGTGTGGCGGCGTTGCCGGACTACATGGTGCATGCGCTGCCGGGGGTGGATGCGCTGAGCGGGCCGCTGCCCGGCTGCGATACCCAGCTGTGGCTGTTGACCCGGCCGGATTGCCGGGCGTTGCGCTCGGTGCAGACCTTGTTCGAGGAGCTGACCCCGAGGTTGCGTGACGCGATGCTCTGAGGTTATCGTCAGGTTCATGCATCGAGGGTGTCTGTTCCGGCCCTTTCGCGGCTAAAGCCGCTCCCACAGGGTGCGGCGGCAGGCCCGGGGATGAATCGGCCCGACAAAACAGCGCTTCCCTATTGGCTGGTGATTTTTTAAACTATCGAGTCCGCCTGCCCATTATTGGGCTGCACGCCCACCGCATTTGCTACTGAGGAAGACCATGGCCCGCGTAACTGTTGAAGACTGCCTGGAACACGTGGATAACCGCTTTGAGCTGGTCATGCTCTCGACCAAGCGCGCTCGCCAGCTGGCGACCGGCGGCAAAGAGCCACGCGTAGCGTGGGAAAACGACAAGCCTACCGTTGTTGCCCTGCGTGAAATCGCCGAAGGCATCGTCACCAACGAGTTCATCGCCGCCGAAGAGATCGTCACCGAGGATCCGGTCTTCGCCGCGTTCGAGGACGAGAACAACGAGGCTGTCTGATTGATGCCAGGTCGACGTCGCACGGCGCAAGGCCCCCTTCCTCGGCAGGAGGTGAACCCATGCCGGGTATAGAAGCCTTGGCCGAACGGCTGTCGACCTATCTTGGCCCCGAACAGGTCAACCTGGTCCGGCGCGCCTATTTCTACGCCGAACAGGCCCACGATGGGCAACGCCGCCGCAGCGGCGAGCCCTACGTGACCCACCCGCTGGCCGTGGCCAGCATCCTCGCCGACATGCACATGGACCATCAGAGCCTGATGGCCGCCATGCTGCACGACGTGATCGAAGACACCGGCATCGCCAAGGAAGCCCTCAGCCAGCAGTTTGGCGAGACCGTGGCCGAACTGGTCGATGGGGTCAGCAAGCTGACCCAGATGAACTTCGAGACCAAGGCAGAGGCGCAGGCCGAAAACTTCCAGAAAATGGCCATGGCCATGGCCCGCGATATCCGCGTGATCCTTGTCAAGCTGGCCGACCGCCTGCACAACATGCGCACCCTGGAAGTGCTGTCTGGCGAAAAACGCCGGCGCATCGCCAAGGAAACTCTCGAAATCTACGCCCCCATCGCCAACCGCCTGGGTATGCACACGGTGCGCGTAGAGTTCGAGGACCTCGGCTTCAAGGCCATGCACCCGATGCGCTCGTCGCTGATTCACCGGGCGGTGAAAAGCGCACGCGGCAACCGCAAAGAGATCGTCGCCAAGATCGAGCACTCGCTGGCCAACTGCCTGGCTGCCGACGGCATCGAAGGAGAGGTCAGCGGCCGGCAGAAACACCTCTATGGCATCTACAAGAAGATGCGCGGCAAGCGCCGCGCCTTCAACGAGATCATGGACGTGTATGCCTTCCGCATCATCGTCGACAAGGTCGACACCTGCTACCGCGTACTCGGCGCAGTGCACAACCTGTACAAGCCGCTGCCCGGTCGCTTCAAGGATTACATCGCGATCCCCAAGGCCAACGGCTACCAGTCGTTGCATACCACGCTGTTCGGCATGCACGGCGTGCCCATCGAAATCCAGATCCGCACCCGCGAGATGGAAGAGATGGCCAACAACGGCATTGCCGCGCACTGGCTGTACAAGTCCAACGACGACGAGCAGCCCAAGGGCAGCCACGCCCGCGCCCGCCAGTGGGTCAAGGGTATCCTCGAGCTGCAGCAACGGGCCGGCAACTCGCTGGAGTTCATCGAGAGCGTGAAGATCGACCTGTTCCCGGACGAGGTCTACGTGTTCACGCCCAAAGGCCGGATCATGGAGCTGCCGAAAGGCTCCACGGCCGTCGACTTCGCCTACGCGGTGCACACCGACGTTGGCAACAGTTGCATCGCCTGCCGCATCAACCGCCGCCTGGCGCCGCTGTCCGAGCCACTGCAAAGCGGCTCGACGGTGGAAATCGTCAGCGCCCCGGGCGCACGGCCAAACCCGGCCTGGCTCAACTTCGTGGTCACCGGCAAGGCGCGCACGCACATCCGCCATGCGCTCAAGCAGCAGCGCCGCTCCGAGTCCATCAGCCTCGGCGAGCGCCTGTTGAACAAGGTGTTGACCGGCTTCGACAGCAGCCTGGAGAAAATCCCCCAGGAGCGCATCCAGGCGATTCTCGCCGAGTACCGCCTGGAGCTGATCGAAGACCTGCTCGAAGACATCGGCCTGGGCAACCGCATGGCCTACGTGGTCGCGCGCCGCCTGCTGTCGGCCGAAGGCGAGCAGCTGCCGGCGCCGGAAGGCCCGCTGGCAATCCGCGGTACCGAGGGCTTGGTGCTGAGCTACGCCAAGTGCTGTACGCCGATCCCGGGCGACCCGATCGTTGGTCACCTGTCGGCCGGCAAGGGCATGGTCGTGCACCTGGAAAACTGCCGCAACATCAGTGAAATCCGCCACAACCCGGAAAAGTGCGTGCAGCTCTCCTGGGCCAAGGACATCACGGGCGAGTTCAATGTCGAACTGCGTGTCGAACTGGAACACCAGCGTGGCCTGATCGCCCTGCTGGCCAGCAGCGTCAACGCCGCCGACGGCAACATCGAGAAGATCAGCATGGACGAACGCGACGGCCGTATCAGCGTGGTCCAACTGGTGGTCAGCGTGCACGACCGCGTGCACCTGGCACGTGTGATCAAGAAGCTGCGTACCCTGACCGGTGTGGTCCGCATCACCCGCATGCGTACGTAGTCCGCCAACCGCAAGGAGTCATCATGAGCAAGACCGTCATCAACAGCGACAAGGCCCCAGCCGCTATCGGTACCTACTCGCAGGCGATCAAGGCCGGCAACACCGTGTACATGTCGGGCCAGATCCCGCTGGACCCGAAGACCATGGAACTGGTCGAAGGCTTCGAAGCCCAGACCGTGCAGGTGTTCGAGAACCTCAAGGCCGTGGCTGAAGCCGCTGGCGGTTCGTTCAAGGACATCGTCAAGCTGAACATCTTCCTCACCGACCTCAGCCACTTCGCCAAGGTCAACGAGGTGATGGGCCGCTACTTCGAGCAGCCATACCCGGCCCGCGCCGCCATTGGCGTTGCCGCGCTGCCAAAAGGCGCCCAGGTCGAAATGGACGCCATCCTGGTCATCGAATGATGCCCCTGGTGACGGGCGCCCTGCCCGTCACCTTCTCTCCTCTGCAAGGTTACCCCGTCATGCGTCAAGCACTGCCCCTCGCGCTGGCAGCCCTGCTACTGGGCGGCTGCGCCAGCCACAAACCCGAAGACTTCAACGGCACCTGGATCAACCAGGACGCCATCACCGCGGCCGTCAAAGGCGGCAGCCTGCGCCAGGCGCTGAACGAGAACGGCCCGGTATTCGAGTGGAAGCTCGACGTCGCCAACCAGCAGGCCAGCTTCAGCAATGGTTTCGAAGCGGCTGACGGCCAGCTGAGCGCCAATGACAAGCAATGGCAGGCCAGCTTCCAGGGCGGCCAGACCGAACAGCTGTCGCTCGATGGTAACGAGCTGCAAGCCGTCGACCAGAGCGGCAGCAAGCAGACCTTCGTGCGCGCCAAGGCACCGGCAACCGCCAATGCACCGCTGGGCAGCAGCTTCGAGAAGGCGCTGTACCAGGCTTACCTGGGCGGCAACTGGAAAATCGTCGAGGGCCAGGGCAAAGGTGGCAGCGTGCGCTTCAGCGACACCGGTAGCGTCACCGGCCTGCCTGGACCAGACCGCTTCGCCCTGTGCCTGGCAGGCGACTGCGCGACCATGGGCGGCAGCAATGACAGCCTGTGGCTGGAACGCAACCAGCGTGGCGCGCCGTTCATCCTCAAACGCGATGGCGACAAGCTGGAGATCTTCCAGGCGCTGAACCGTGCGCAGGCGGATGAAATGCCGCAACTGGCGGCGGGCAAGCGACAGTGGGTGCTGGAAAAGAGCTGAAGCCTGCTGAAATCGCCACCGGCCTCTTCGCGGGTAAACCCGCTCCCACAGGTACGGCACCGCCGGTGAGTGCGACGCTATACATGTGGGAGCGGGTTCACCCGCGAAGAGGCCGGTGGACTCAGCACATTCCTTTCAGGATTGCGGCATAGCCTTCCTTGTAACTCGGATACACCGGCGCCCAACCCAGCGCCCGCGCCCGGGCATTGCTGCAGCGCTTGCTGCCGGTGCGCCGCACCCGCTGTTCATCGGACCACTCGGTAACTCCCATGTACCCGCGCAGCCAGGCCACCACATCGGCCAGCGGTGCCGGGTCGTCATCTACGCCGATGTAGCAGTCGTCCAGCACTTTGCCGTCGGCATCAGCCTGCAGCAGGAACGCCAACAGGCTGGCAGCATCCTCGGCATGAATGCGGTTGCCATACAGCGGCGGCTCTTCGGCTACGCGGTAACCCTGGCGCACCTGGCTCAACAGCCACTCGCGGCCGGGGCCATAGATGCCGGTCAGGCGTACTACGCTCGCCGGGATGCCACTGGCCAGCGCCAGCGCTTCAGCCTCCAGCATCACCCGCCCGGAATAGCCCTCCGGCTCGGTGGCCGCACCTTCCTCGATCCACTCGCCGTCCTTTTGCGCATACACGCTGCTGCTGGAGACGAACAGAAGGCGGCGCGGGCGCTGGCCGCGCTCGGCCAGCCAGGCCAGCACATGACGCAAGCCGTCGACATAAGCCGACTGGTAACCCGCCTCGTCATGCTGGCTGGCCGCCACGCAGTACACCAGATAGTCCAGCGGACCCTGTGGCCAAGCGTGCGGAATCGACGGCTCGGCCAGGTCTGCGGCAACCGGCGCAACGCCCGCTGGCAGCTCTCCGACCGAACGGCGCAGGCCGCTCACCTGCCAGCCACGCGCCAGCATTTGCCGAGCCAGGCGCCCGCCTACATCACCACAACCCACCACCATCACGGAAAGGTCTGACATCACAAAACTCCCTAGACCAATTGATCAGCCGGCCACGCTACACGATGGATGGCTAGACCATAGGCGAAAAAAGCAACAAGATTGCTTTTGTTAACAAGAATTACTTGCAATAATGGCCGCCAATTTGTTCTCGGCCTACCTCGAGGCCTTGGAGAACGCTCACTTTTTTCTTCATCAGGTCCGGCCAGCATGACACGTACTCAACCTTCCGCTTCGCCAACCCCGTCGCGCGCCTGGCGCGCCATCGCCGCGCTGACACTCAGCCTGGTGCTGGCCCCGGTGGCCATGGCCGATGAGCCAACCGCCAACGCTGCCACCCCTGCCGCCGCCACTGCTCCGGTAGCTGCCCCGGCAGCCGATGCGCAGGCGCCTGCTGCCGGCGCAGCTGCCACCACCCCGGTTGAGGCACCTGCTGCAGTAGACCCAAGCGTCGAAGCCCTGGTTGAAGATACCTCGCTGGGCATGGCCCACGACCTGTCCCCATGGGGCATGTACAAGAACGCCGACATCGTCGTGAAGATCGTCATGATCGGCCTGGCCATCGCCTCCATCATCACCTGGACCATCTGGATTGCCAAAGGCTTCGAGCTGATGGGCGCCAAGCGTCGCCTGCGTGGTGAAATCGCCCAACTGAAGAAGTCCGCCAGCCTGAAAGAAGCCAGCGATGTCTCCAACAAGGAAGGCACCCTGGCCCACACCCTGGTCCATGACGCCCTCGAAGAGATGCGCCTGTCGGCCAATGCCCGCGAGAAAGAAGGCATCAAGGAACGCGTCAGCTTCCGCCTGGAGCGCCTGGTGCACGCCAGCGGCCGCAACATGAGCAATGGCACCGGCGTACTCGCCACCATCGGTTCCACCGCACCCTTCGTCGGCCTGTTCGGTACCGTATGGGGCATCATGAACAGCTTCATCGGCATCGCCAAGACCCAGACCACCAACCTGGCCGTGGTTGCCCCAGGTATCGCCGAAGCCCTGCTGGCCACCGCCCTGGGCCTGGTCGCGGCAATCCCTGCAGTGGTCATCTACAACGTCTTCGCCCGCTCCATTGCCGGCTACAAGGCCCAGGTGTCCGACGCCTCCGCCCAGGTACTGCTGCTGGTCAGCCGTGACCTGGACCACCAGGGCAGCGAGCGCGCTGCCCCGCACATGGTGAAAGTGGGGTAAGCCATGGGCCTGCATCTCAACGAAGGTGGCGACGACCTCGCCGAAAACCACGAAATCAACGTTACGCCGTTC
Organism: Pseudomonas sp. NPDC089392; assembly: GCF_044749595.1. NCBI lineage: Bacteria > Pseudomonadati > Pseudomonadota > Gammaproteobacteria > Pseudomonadales > Pseudomonadaceae > Pseudomonas > Pseudomonas sp. NPDC089392. The sequence continues at coordinate 93,524 of NZ_JBIVIF010000013.1, read as the reverse complement.
ATCGACGTGATGCTGGTGCTGCTGATCATCTTCATGGTCGCAGCCCCCCTGGCCACGGTCGACATCAAGGTCGACCTGCCGGCCTCGACCGCCAAACCGGCGCCGAGGCCCGAGAAACCGGTGTTCGTCAGCGTCAAGGCCGACCAGAAGCTGTACGTCGGCGACGATCAGGTTCCGGCACCCGACCAGCTTGGCCCGATGCTCGACGCCAAGACCAAGGGTGACAAGGAAACCACCATCTTCTTCCAGGCCGACAAAGGCGTGGATTACGGTGACCTGATGGAAGTGATGAACAACATGCGCGCGGCCGGCTACCTGAAAGTCGGTCTGGTAGGTCTCGAGACGGCAGCCAAGAAATGACAAAAACGCGCTCAAACATGGCGCGCTACGGTGGCAGCCTGGCGATCGTGCTGGGCGTGCACGTAGTCGCCGTGCTGCTGACGCTCAACTGGTCGGTGCCCCAGGCCATCGAGCTGCCCCCGGCAGCCATGATGGTCGAACTGGCACCGTTGCCGGAGCCTGCGCCACCACCACCTCCAAAGGCAGCTCCGCAGCCACCGGCGCCGGTCGAAGAACCACCGCTGCCGAAGCTGGTGGAGGCACCCAAGCCCAAGATCGCCATCCCCAAGCCGCCCAAGCCGAAGGCCAAGCCACAACCGCCCAAGCCCGAGAAAAAGCCTGAGCCGCCGAAGGAGGCACCACCAACCGAGGAAACGGTAGACGCACCGCCGAGCAACACGCCACCGCAGAAGTCTGCGGCACCGGCACCGAGCATCGCGTCCAACAGCAACGCCCTGCCGACCTGGCAGAGTGACCTGCTGCGTCACCTGGCCAAGTACAAGCGTTACCCGGAAGACGCGCGCCGTCGCGGCCTGCAGGGCATCAACCGCCTGCGCTTCGTGGTCGACGCCGAAGGCAAGGTGGTGTCGTACTCCATGGCCGGTGGTTCGGGCAGTGCTGCACTGGACCGGGCGACCCTGGAAATGATCCGTCGGGCCGGCACGGTACCCAAGCCGCCACCTGAGTTGCTGAACAATGGCACGATTGAAGTCGTGGCACCGTTCGTCTACTCGCTGGACCGCCGCTAAGACTTTTGCTTCTGTCACAAATCGGCAAGTCTGATAACGTGCGTCTATCGATTGCAGCCGCTATGCTGGGCCCGCAACTTCATGGACGCACGTTATGACCCTCACAGAATTACGCTACATCGTCACACTCGCCCAGGAACAGCACTTCGGCCATGCCGCCGAGCGCTGCCACGTGAGCCAGCCGACCCTGTCGGTCGGGGTGAAGAAGCTCGAGGATGAGCTTGGCGTTCTGATCTTCGAGCGCAGCAAGAGCGCGGTGCGCCTGACCCCGGTTGGCGAAAGCATCGTCGCCCAGGCACAAAAGGTCCTGGAGCAGGCCCAGGGCATTCGCGAGCTGGCCCAGGCCGGCAAGAACCAGCTGACCGCCCCGCTCAAGGTCGGCGCCATCTATACCGTTGGCCCGTACCTGTTCCCGCACCTGATCCCGCAGTTGCACCGCGTGGCGCCGCAAATGCCGCTGTACATCGAAGAAAACTTCACCCATGTACTGCGCGAAAAGCTGCGTAACGGCGAACTGGATGCGGTGATCATCGCCCTGCCGTTCAACGAAGCCGACGTGCTGACCCTGCCGCTTTACGATGAGCCGTTCTGCGCCTTGATGCCGGCCGACCACCCGTGGACGGCGAAAAAGACCATCGATACTGCCATGCTTAACGACAAGAGCCTGCTGCTGCTCGGTGAGGGCCACTGCTTCCGCGACCAGGTACTGGAAGCTTGCCCAACGCTGAACAAAGGCGGTGAAGGGGCCAAACACACCACGGTCGAATCCAGCTCGCTGGAAACCATCCGCCACATGGTGGCCTCGGGCCTTGGCGTATCGATCCTGCCGCTGTCCGCTGTGCACAGCCACCATTACGCTCCCGGCGTGATCGAAGTGCGCCCGCTGACTGCACCGGCACCATTCCGCACCGTGGCTATCGCCTGGCGCGCCAGCTTCCCGCGGCCCAAGGCCATCGAGATCCTCGCCGACTCGATCCGCCTGTGCTCGGTGGCCAAAGCGCCCGCGGAACAACCGGCCTGAGCCATGAGTGAGCTGTCGAAGGTCCCGGTAACGGTGCTCAAGGGGGTTGGCGAGGCCATGGCGGAAAAACTCGCCAAGGTCGGCCTGGAAAACCTGCAGGACGTACTGTTCCATCTGCCCCTGCGCTACCAGGACCGCACCCGTGTGGTGCCGATCGGTCAGTTGCGCCCTGGCCAGGACGCAGTGATCGAGGGCGTGGTCAGCGGTGCCGACGTGACCATGGGCAAGCGCCGCAGCCTGGTGGTGCGCCTGGGTGATGGCAGCGGCGTGCTGAGCCTGCGCTTCTACCACTTCAGCAACGCGCAGAAGGAAGGCCTCAAGCGTGGCACCCACCTGCGTTGCTACGGCGAAGCCCGCCCCGGCGCTTCGGGCCTGGAAATCTACCACCCGGAGTATCGCGCCCTGAACGGCGACGAACCGCCGCCTCCGGTCGATCAGACCCTGACACCGATCTACCCGTCTACCGAAGGCCTTACCCAACAACGCCTGCGCCTGCTGTGCCAGCAGAGCCTGGGCCTGCTTGGCCCGCGCAGCCTGCCCGACTGGCTGCCCGACGAACTGGCCCGCGACTATCAGTTGGCACCGCTGGACGATGCCATCCGCTACCTGCACAACCCGCCAGCCGACGCCGACGTCGACGAACTGGCCTTGGGTCACCACTGGGCTCAGCACCGCCTGGCCTTCGAAGAACTGCTGACCCACCAGCTTTCGCAACAGCGCCTGCGCGAAAGCCTGCGCAGCCTGCGGGCGCCGGTACTGCCCAAGGCCACGCGCCTGCAGGCGCAATACCTGGCCAACCTGGGCTTCCAGCCGACTGGCGCGCAGCAGCGGGTGGCCAACGAAATTGCCTACGACCTCAGCCAGCACGAGCCGATGATGCGCCTGGTGCAGGGCGACGTGGGTGCCGGCAAGACCGTGGTCGCTGCCCTGGCCGCGTTGCAGGCCCTGGAGGCCGGCTACCAGGTGGCGTTGATGGCGCCCACCGAGATCCTCGCTGAACAACACTACATCACCTTCAAACGCTGGCTTGAACCACTGGGCATCGAAGTGGCCTGGCTGGCTGGCAAGCTCAAGGGCAAGGCCCGGGCTGCGTCCCTGGAGCAGATCGCCAACGGTGCGCCGATGGTGGTTGGCACCCATGCGCTGTTCCAGGAAGAAGTGAAGTTCAAGCACCTGGCCCTGGCGATCATCGATGAACAGCACCGCTTTGGCGTGCAACAGCGCCTGGCCCTGCGCAAGAAGGGCGTGGCCGGCGAGCTGTGCCCACACCAGCTGATCATGACCGCTACGCCTATTCCGCGCACCCTGGCCATGAGCGCCTACGCCGACCTGGATACCTCGGTGCTTGATGAGCTACCGCCCGGGCGTACCCCGGTGAACACCGTGCTGGTGGCTGACAGCCGCCGCTTCGAAGTGGTCGAGCGGGTACGCGCCGCCTGCGCCGAGGGGCGCCAGGCCTATTGGGTGTGCACCCTGATCGAAGAGTCCGAAGAGCTGACCTGCCAGGCCGCCGAAAGCACCTACGAGGAGCTTGGCAGCGCCTTGGGCGAACTGCGGGTGGGGCTGATACACGGGCGCATGAAACCGGCAGAAAAAGCCGAAATCATGGCGCAGTTCAAGGCTGGTGAACTGCAACTGCTGGTCGCCACCACGGTCATCGAGGTAGGCGTGGACGTGCCCAATTCCAGCCTGATGATCATCGAGAACCCCGAGCGCCTGGGCCTGGCCCAGTTGCACCAGCTGCGTGGCCGGGTAGGCCGGGGCAGTGCTGTCAGCCATTGCGTGCTGCTGTACCACCCGCCGCTGTCGCAGATCGGCCGCGAGCGCCTGGGGATCATGCGCGAGACCAACGACGGCTTCATCATCGCCGAAAAAGACCTGGAGCTGAGGGGCCCCGGCGAGATGCTTGGCACCCGCCAGACTGGCCTGCTGCAGTTCAAGGTCGCCGACCTGATGCGCGACGCCGACCTGCTGCCGGCCGTGCGCGACGCCGCTCAGGCCCTGATCGCACGCTGGCCGGATCACGTCAGCCCGCTGCTCGACCGCTGGCTGCGCCATGGCCAGCAATATGGCCAAGTGTGACCTCGGTCCCATAATGGATCCAGATTTGCCACCAGGCTGGTTATACTTCGCGTTTAAAAGCATCAGTGGATACGGACCATGACTGAAGTTGCCCTGGACACCGCAACCCCACACACACCCTCGGTCATCAGGCTGCTGCTCGACAAGCTGGGCGTGGCCTACCGTGAGGTAGTCGAACACCCGCACCTGCCGGCGGCCTCGCGGGTACAAGCCGTGCTGCTCGACGACGAGGTCGGCGCCCTGATGGTGCTGTTCCCACAGAGCCAGTTGCTGGACCTGAACCGCCTGGCCGAACTGACCGGGCGCAAGCTCACTGCCGTGTCGGTGCCGCGCCTGAAGCAGATGCTCGACAAGCACCTGCTCAAGGCCTTGCCGGCCATCCCGGCGCTAACCAGCTCGCCGTGCCAATACGAAAAGAGACTGCTCGACGTCGAGACCGTGTATATCCAGTCGGGTGAAGCCGGCCTGCTGCTGGCAATCGAGCGCGCGGACTTCAAGCGCATGCTGGCCAAGGCCAGTGCCAGCAGCTTTGGCCAGGAAGTCGAGGCCATCAGCCCCAACCTCGACCGCCCCGATGACGACACCCGGGAAATCACCAATGCTGTGCAGGCCTTCACTGCCCGGCGCATCCAGAAGCGCCTGGAAGAAACCATCGAAATCCCACCGCTTGCCGACACCGCGCAAAAAATCATCAAGCTGCGGGTAGACCCCAACGCCAGCATCGATGACATCACTGGCGTGGTCGAAACCGACCCGGCGCTGGCGGCGCAGGTAGTGAGCTGGGCAGCATCGCCTTACTACGCCTCCCCGGGCAAGATCCGCTCGGTGGAAGACGCCATCGTGCGTGTGCTGGGCTTCGACCTGGTGATCAACCTGGCCTTGGGCCTGGCACTGGGCAAATCCCTAAGCCTGCCGAAAGACCACCCACAGCAGGCCACGCCGTACTGGCAACAGTCGATCTACACGGCCGCTATCATCGAAGGCCTGACCCGCGCCATGCCACGGGCTGAACGCCCCGAGGCCGGCCTTACCTACTTGGCCGGGCTGCTGCACAACTTTGGCTACCTGCTGCTGGCGCACGTATTCCCGCCGCACTTTTCGTTGATCTGCCGCCACCTGGAGGTTAACCCTCACCTGAGCCACACCTACGTGGAACAGCACCTGCTGGGCATCAGCCGCGAGCAGATCGGCGCCTGGCTGATGAAGCTGTGGGACATGCCGGAAGAGTTGTGCACAGCGCTGCGCTTCCAGCATGACCCGGCGTACGAGGGCGAGTATTCCGCCTTCCCCAACCTGGTGTGCCTGGCGACGCGCCTGCTGCGCTCGCGGGGGATTGGTTCGGGGCCGCTGGAGGAAATTCCTGACCAGCTGCTGGAGCGGTTGGGGATTACCCGGGACAAGGCCGAGGAGGCGGTGAACAAGGTGCTGGAGGCCGAGAGCCTGTTGCGTGAACTGGCTTCGCAGTTCCACACACCGCATTGAGGTTGTTGGCCCCCTGTGGGAGCGGGTTTACCCGCGAATGCGTCGGTGGATTCACTGCAGCATTCGCGGGTAAACCCGCTCCCACAGGGTACGCGTGAGCCATCAGCCTGTTGGGTTTCAGCCCTTCTTCTTCGGCTTCAGGTACTTCATCAACCCCTGAAACCACATCACCAACGCCGGATTGCCCTTGATCTGGATGTTCTTGTCCTGAATCCCCTGCATGAACGCCAACTGCTTGTTGCCCGCCTGCATCGTAGCGAAGCCGTAGGCTGCGTCCTTGAAGGCAATGGCGAAGGCCGGTTGCGGGTGCGCGCCGCCCTTGCTGCTGATGCGCTCGTTATCGACGATGAAGTGCCGGGCAACCTTGCCGTCCAAGGTCTGCATCTGGAACACCAAATCCTTGCCCTTGAGTTGCTGCTGGAACGCCGGGTTGTTACGGCTGGCCCTGGCCATCAACAGCCCCATGGCCCAGAGGAGAAAGCGGAACTTCATCAGCGCGCCTCGAATTAAAAGTGACTAAGGCGCGCAGTTTATCCTTTTCCAGAACTATTTATGCAAGTTCGAAACATTTTGCCTGCAGAAAGCACAACGGGCGCCCTGAGGCGCCCGCTTGGCTGACACTGGGGTTGTCAGGGTGCGATCACTTGGCCTTCTTGGCCGGCTTGACGGGGGCGTTGACGCTGTCGCGCAGGTTTTTGCCTGGCTTGAAGGCCACGGTGTTGCTGGCCTTGATCTTGACCGGCTCACCGGTTTGCGGGTTCTTGCCGGTACGCGCGCCGCGATGGCGTTTTTCGAAGGTGCCGAAACCGACCAGGGTCACGGTGTCCTTGTCCAGGGCGCCGGTGATGCTGTCGAGAATCGCGTTCAAAACCTGATTGGCCTTTTCCTTGGTCAGATCGGCCTTTTCGGCGATGACGGCGGCGAGTTCTGGTTTGCGCATAGTGAAGCCTCTTTGACGGAATTCTTGTTGTTATGCCGTGCTGCCTTTGGGAGCAGCGCTCAAGGCACCGCAGGCTCTAATCTGCGGCAGACGGGAGTGAGAATGGCACGTGCTCAGGGGCCGCGCCAGTATCTGGGCGGCCATTGTGCAGGCAACAACAGGATAAATCCGACAGAACGCCCGCTATTTACGCCATTACTGCTGGCAACTGGCGATTCAGCGCCAGCTTGTCCATGACTGCTGCTCCCGTCAGGGCATAGCCCAGCAATTTGCCGTCAGCATCCAGGCAAAGCAGCTTGAGGTCACTGCCCTGCCCCTCCACCTGCCACGTGCCTTCGCGCCCTTGGGGCGGTGGCGAAACCACCAGAGGGCAGGCCGGGGTTTTCACGGTGATCGGCATCGGCCCATAGGCGACTGCGGTCGGCTTGCCAGCCAGGGTTTGCGCCAGCGCACGGGCACAGCTCATCAGCGGCATCACGTAGAGCAGGTTGATACCATCGACCTCGGCACAGTCGCCAAGGGCGAAGATGTTGGCGTGGGATGTACGCAACTCGCGGTCAACACTGACGCCGCGATTGGTCTGCAAGCCGGCTGCGGCAGCCAGGTCGGTGCGCGGGCGCAGGCCGATCGCCGAAACCACCAGGTCGCAGGCGATTACGCTGCCATCCGACAGGTGCGCCTCCAGGCCGTGGTCCAGCTGCTGCAGGCGGTTAAGCACCGGCCCCAGGTGGAAGCGCACGCCCAGGCCTTCCAGCCCGCTCTGCACCGCCGCCGCAGCGGCCGGGTGCAGCAGGGTCGGCATGACCTGCTCACACGGCGCGACCACATCGACCTGGAAGCCACCCAGGCTCATGTCGTTGGCGAACTCGCAGCCAATCAGGCCAGCCCCGAGGATCAATACGCGCTGCTTGCCGACAGCGGCAGCACGGAAGCGCGCGTAGTCTTCCAGGTCGTTGATCGGGAACACCAGGTGGCTGCCGTCACCTTCGACCGGCACCTGCACGGTCTGCGCGCCCCAGGCCAGCACCAGGTCGCGGTATTCCACGGCCTCTTCGCCAATCCACAGGCGCTTGTGGCCGGGGTCGATGCCGCTGATGCGGGTATGCGTGCGGATCTCGGCCTGAAGTTGCTCGGCCATGGCGCCCGGCTCGGCCATACACAAGCCGTCGGCGCCCTTCTGCTTGGCAAAGCCCGTGGAGAGCATCGGCTTGGAGTAGGAACGACCGTCATCGGCGGTGATCAGCAGCAGCGGCGTCTGCGCATCGAGCTTGCGAAATTCACGGGCCAGGTTGTAGCCCGCAAGGCCGGTACCGATGATTACCACAGGGGACGTCATGTCGTGCTTCCTCAATTAGCCGATGGAAATCATTTCAAAGTCGCTTTTACCAACGCCACAGTCGGGGCACAGCCAGTCTTCCGGTACGTCTTCCCAACGGGTGCCGGGGGCGATGCCGTCGTCGGGCCAGCCTTCGGCTTCGTCGTAGATCAGGCCACAGACAATACATTGCCACTTTTTCATCAGGTCTTTTTCCTCGGTTCGGGCTGGGCTTTGTGTTGCTGCTGAGGGCCTCTTCGCGGCTAAAGCCGCTCCTACAGGGATCACCGCAGGCTCAAGACTGTAGGAGCGGGTTTACCCGCGAAGAAGCCAGCGCGCAATTCGTGGGGGCTTTGTAGCGGCCCTGCCGGCAGTATGCAAGCAGTCGGGGCAATCATGCTAAGCTCGCCGCCTCTCTGGTTGTAACAAGCAGACCGACGTGTCGTACGAATCCCCGCAAGCAGCCGCTGTCGCGTGGCTGCCGTATTCACAGCTGGCCACCGACATCGACCAGCCTACCCTTGACTGGCTGTTCGACGAGGGCTCGCTGACCCGCCGCCTGACCCGCCTGTCCAACGATCACTTCTCCGTCACCCCGCTGTTCGAGGGCTGGCAAGCGCTGCGCGATGACGAGTGCCAGGCGCTGGGCATCGCTGCCGGCGCCGAAGGCTGGGTGCGCGAGGTGTACCTGCGTGGCCATGGCCAGCCGTGGGTGTTCGCCCGCAGCGTGGCCAGCCGCAGTGCCCTGGAACGCGGCGGGCTGGACCTGGAAACCCTGGGCAGCCGCTCGCTGGGCGAGTTGCTGTTCTGCGACCAGGCGTTTATCCGCCACCCGCTCGAAGTGTGCAGTTATCCACAAGCCTGGCTGCCTCCCGAAGCCGCCCATGCGGCGCTTTGGGGCCGGCGCTCGCGCTTTGAGCGTGGCGGCCTGGACTTGCTGGTGGCAGAAGTGTTCCTGCCGGCATTGTGGCAAGCGGCCAAGGAGGAAAACCGCTGATGTACCTGCAACTGCTCAAGTCGCTCAACCGCCTGCACCCGCGGGCCTGGGACTTTGTCCAGCTCAGCCGCATGGACCGGCCGATCGGTATCTACCTGCTGCTGTGGCCGACCCTGACGGCAGTGTGGATTGCCGGCAACGGTTCGCCCACTTTGGCCAACGTGCTGATATTCGGCCTTGGCGTGGTGCTGATGCGCGCCGCAGGCTGCTGCATCAACGACTTTGCCGACCGCAAGGTGGACGGCCACGTCAAGCGCACCGCCGACCGCCCGCTGGCCAGTGGCCGGGTGCGGCCACGCGAGGCGCTGGCGCTGTTCGCCATTCTGGTCGGGGTAAGCTTCCTGCTGGTGCTGTGCACCAATAGCCAGACCGTGTGGCTGTCGTTTGGCGCGGTGGCGCTGGCGTTCTGCTACCCGTTCATGAAGCGCTATACCTATTACCCGCAAGTGGTGCTGGGGGCAGCGTATTCCTGGGGCATTCCCATGGCCTTCACTGCCGTCGGTGGCGAACTGCCGGCCAGCGCCTGGCTGCTGTATATCGCCAACCTGCTGTGGACAGTGGGTTACGACACCTACTACGCCATGGTCGACCGTGATGACGACGTGAAGATTGGCGTGAAGTCGACGGCGATCCTGTTTGGTGAGGCGGACCGCACCATCATCCTGACCTTGCAGCTGCTGTCGCTGGGCTGCTTGTTGCTGGCGGGTAGCCGCTTTGACCTGGGTGGCTGGTTCCACCTGGGGCTGCTGGGTGCGGCGGCGTGCTTTGCCTGGGAATACTGGTCGACGCGCAAGCTGGACCGGGAGTCCTGCTTCAAGGCGTTTCTGCACAACCACTGGGCGGGGTTGTTGGTGTTCATCGGGGTGGTGCTAGATTACGCGTTGCGCTGAGACTTCACCAGCCTTGTAGGAGCGGGTTTACCCGCGAATGCGATGTCTGCTGCACCACCGCATTCGCGGGTAAACCCGCTCCTACAACGCTATGTGGCGCTGTTCAGGGTTTGGCGATGTGCCAGACGTCTTTCACGCCATCACCGGTCTTGTCCCCGGCCTTCTTGTCCTTGATGAAGGTGTACAGCGGCTTGCCGTCATAGGCCCACTGCATCTTGCCGTCATCACGCTTGATCTGCGTCCACTTGCCCTCGGCTTTTTCACCATCACTGACCATCAACGGCGGCCAGTTGGTAGCGCATTCGCCATTGCACATCGACTTGCCACCCGCATCCTTGTCAAAGGTATACAGGGTCATGCCGGCATGATCGACCCACATGCCGTCCTTCTCCATGGCATGGTGGGCCGACGCCACCCCCGGGAGCGCCAGCGCAGCGAAAAGGGCCATCCAGCTCAGCGTTTGTCGTGTCATTGGATTCACCATTGTTTCGGGGGGAATTGGGTTCAGGTTGCCGCAACAGCGGCCCTGTGTAGCCTAGTTCAGTCACGGAATGTCGCCAGAACGGCCAACACCCTGTCACACAGCTGCAATAATTCCGTTATCTAATGCGGGCCAAGACACCGAATCCAGGAGAGGTTTTGAGCATGGTTGGCAGGAACATTCTGATCGTCGACGACGAAGCGCCTATTCGCGAGATGATCGCCGTTGCCCTGGAAATGGCCGGCTATGACTGCCTGGAAGCGGAAAATTCCCAGCAGGCCCACGCGATCATCGTCGACCGCAAGCCGGACCTGATCCTGCTCGACTGGATGCTGCCCGGCACCTCCGGCATCGAGCTGGCCCGCCGCCTCAAGCGCGACGAGCTGACCGGCGACATTCCGATCATCATGCTCACCGCCAAGGGTGAAGAGGACAACAAGATCCAGGGCCTGGAAGTGGGTGCTGACGACTACATCACCAAGCCATTCTCGCCGCGTGAGCTGGTCGCGCGCCTGAAGGCCGTGCTGCGCCGCACCGGCCCGAGCGACAGCGAAGCGCCGATCGAAGTCGGCGGCCTGCTGCTCGACCCGATCAGCCACCGCGTGACCATCGACGGCAAGCCGGCCGAGATGGGCCCTACCGAGTACCGCCTGCTGCAGTTCTTCATGACCCACCAGGAGCGCGCCTACACCCGTGGCCAGCTGCTCGACCAGGTGTGGGGCGGCAACGTGTATGTCGAGGAGCGCACGGTCGACGTGCACATCCGTCGCCTGCGCAAGGCGCTGGGTGAAGCCTACGAAAATCTGGTACAAACCGTCCGGGGCACTGGCTACCGCTTCTCGACCAAGAGCTGATCGAGTTCAAAAGCGCCAAGCTGCACGTCGTTGTACAAGGACCGTCATTTGAACCAGAACTGGCACGCGACCCTGATTCGCCACCTGTTGCTGCTGATCACCGTCTGCCTGATCGGCGGCCTGGTCAGCGGCTATTACGGCTGGAGCCTGGCCATTGGCCTGGCGCTGTACCTGGGTTGGACCCTCAAGCAACTGCTGCGCCTGCATGACTGGCTGCGCAACCACCAGCCCGAAGAAGCTCCGCCCGATGGCTACGGCCTGTGGGGCGAGGTGTTCGACAGCATCTACCACCTGCAACGCCGCGACCAGCGCGTGCGCGGCCGCCTGCAGGCGGTGATCGACCGGGTGCAGGAGTCCACCGCCGCGCTGCGTGACGCGGTGATCATGCTCGACAGCGACGGCAACCTGGAATGGTGGAACCGCGCCGCCGAGACCCTGCTGGGCTTCAAGACCCCGCAAGATGGCGGCCAGCAAGTGACCAACCTGGTGCGTCACCCGCGCTTCAAGGAATACTTCGAGGCGGAGAACTACCTCGAACCGCTGGAAATCCCCTCGCCGATCAACGACCGCATGCGCGTTCAGCTGCACATCACCCGCTACGGCAACAACGAGCACCTGATGCTGGTGCGCGATGTTACCCGCATCCACCAGCTGGAACAGATGCGCAAGGACTTCGTCGCCAACGTGTCCCACGAGCTGCGCACACCGCTGACGGTGATCACCGGCTACCTGGAAACCCTGCTGGACAACGTCGAGGACGTGAACCCGCGCTGGGGCCGGGCCCTGCAGCAGATGAGCCAGCAAGGTTCGCGCATGCAGACCCTGCTCAACGACCTGCTGCTGCTGGCCAAGCTGGAAGCCACCGACTACCCGTCGGACAACCAGCCGGTGGCGGTCGATGCCTTGCTCGCCGCCATCAAGAACGACGCCCAGGCCCTGTCCGGGCCGCGCAACCAGCGCATCACCCTGGAGGCTGCACCCGGCATCAAGCTCAAGGGCAGCGAGTCGGAGCTGCGCAGCGCCTTTTCCAACCTGGTGTTCAACGCGGTCAAGTACACCCAGGATGAAGGCAATATCCGTATCCGCTGGTGGGCCGATGCCCAGGGCGCGCACTTGTCGGTGCAGGACTCGGGGGTAGGTATCGACGCCAAGCACCTGCCACGCCTGACCGAGCGCTTCTACCGGGTGGATTCCAGCCGTGCATCGAATACCGGCGGCACCGGGCTGGGGCTGGCGATTGTCAAACATGTGCTGATGCGCCACCGCGGCAAGCTGGAGATCAGCAGTGTGCCGGGGCATGGCAGTACCTTTACCTGTCACTTTGCGCCGGCACAATTGGCTAACGGCAAGGGTTGAGATTGGGGCTGCTGCGCAGCCCTTCGCGGGCACGCCCGCACCCACAGGGACCGCAATAAATCCAGTACCCTTTGCTTTTGCGGCCCCAGCCGCTACATTGGATCCCCTGTGCCAGCTAGAGCTGGCACTTTTTTTCTCTCTATTTCTAAGACGGACCCCGTAAAAACTCCATCATGGACCCTTCCCCTGGTATCAGCCTCACCTCGTTATTCGCCGATTTCGGCATGATCATCTTTGCCTTCCTGCTGGTGCTGCTCAACGGCTTCTTCGTTGCCGCCGAGTTCGCCATGGTCAAGCTGCGCGCCACCCGCGTGGAGTCCATCGCCGAGCAGCATGGCTGGCGCGGCAACATCCTGCGCAAGGTACACAACCAGCTCGACGCCTACCTGTCGGCCTGCCAGCTGGGCATCACCCTGGCCTCGCTGGGCCTGGGTTGGGTCGGTGAGCCGGCGTTTGCCCACCTGCTCGAGCCGCTACTGGCGTACTTCGGTGTCGACTCGCCCGAGCTGATCAAAGGCGTGTCGTTCTTCGTCGCCTTCTTCGTCATCTCGTACCTGCACATCGTGGTCGGCGAGCTGGCGCCCAAGTCGTGGGCCATCCGCAAGCCCGAGCTGCTGTCGCTGTGGACTGCAGTGCCGCTGTACCTGTTCTACTGGGCGATGTACCCGGCCATCTACCTGCTCAATGCCAGCGCCAACACCATCCTGCGCATTGCCGGCCAGGGCGAGCCTGGCCCGCACCACGAACACCACTACAGCCGCGAAGAACTGAAGCTGATCCTGCACTCCAGCCGTGGCCAGGACCCGAGTGACCAGGGCATGCGTGTGCTCGCTTCAGCCGTGGAAATGGGCGAACTGGAAGTGGTCGACTGGGCCAACTCGCGCGAAGACATGGTCAGCATCGACGCCCATGCGCCGCTGAAGCAGATCCTGGCCCTGGTGCGCCGTCACAAGTTCAGCCGCTACCCGGTGTACGACGCCGAGCGCGAGGAATTTATCGGCCTGCTGCATATCAAGGACTTGCTGCTGGAGCTGGCAGAACTTGAGCACTTGCCCGAGACCATCGACCTAGACGACTTGGCCCGGCCGCTGGAGCGCGTGTCGCGGCACATGCCGCTGGCGCAGCTGCTGGAGCAGTTCCGCAAGGGTGGCGCGCACTTCGTGCTGGTAGAGGAAGCTGATGGCAAGGTAATCGGTTACCTGACCATGGAAGACGTGCTGGAAGTGCTGGTGGGCGACATTCAGGACGAGCACCGCAAGACCGAGCGCGGCATCCTCGCCTACCAGCCGGGCAAGCTGCTGGTGCGCGGCGACACGCCACTGTTCAAGGTCGAGCGGCTGCTGGGCATTGACCTCGACCACATCGAAGCAGAGACCCTGGCTGGCCTGATCTACGAGACGCTCAAGCGCGTGCCTGAAGAAGAGGAAGTGCTGGAGGTCGAAGGGCTGCGCATCATCATCAAGAAGATGAAAGGGCCGAAGATTGTATTGGCCAAGGTACTGAAGCTGGATTGAGGGCCATGGGGCTGCTGCGCAGCCCATCGCGACGCAAGGCCGCTCCTACACAGGATTTGCGCATTTCTGTAGGAGCGGCCTTGTGTCGCGAAAGGGCCGCAGAGCGGCCCCAAAATCTCAAGGATTACCCGCAGTAAAGTCCGGCAACCCGCTGATCGGCCGGTCGAACCGGTAAGGTATCGACTCCAGCGCCAACCCCACATTGCGCTGCACCACGAAATGCAGGTGCGGCCCGGTGCTGTTGCCGGTATTGCCCGACTTGGCCAGCATCTGCCCCTGCCGCACCCGCTGCCCCTCTGCCACCACCACCGAACCGCGCATCAGGTGCAGGTACACGCCCATGGTGCCGTCCGCATGCAGGATCCTGACAAAGTTGCCTGACGGGTTGGGCTCACGCCCGCTCTGGTTGTTCTGTGTCTTCACCACCACCCCTTCCCGCGCTGCGATGATCGTGGTGCCTTCTGGCATGGCGATGTCCATGGCGTAGCGCCCTTTGGGGCCAAAATGGCTGACTCGACCATTGGGGCCCTGGGTCACGCGGAACGGCCCGCCGAGCCACGGGAACGCATAGCGGAAGCCCTGCGGCCGCTTGCCCGGGTCACCCATGGCCTGCAGCAGGGTCGAACGGTAGTTCAGCAGCAGCCCGGGCCGCCCCCTGAGCACGCTGAGCAATTGCGTGGTGTGCGGCGGCAGCAGCCGGCGCACGATACGCGGGGCATCGCCGCCCTGGGCGTTCACCAGGTTATCCAGGCGCAGCTCCACCTCCACCGGCACATGCAACTCGTTGCGGGCCGAGAAACTCACGCCGCCGTCGAAGGTTTTGGCGTTCAGCAGTACCTGGCCTTCGAGCGTTTCGACCATGGGTTCGAGCAACACCAAAGGCTTGGCGCCAGGGCCTGGGCGGTCGGAATAGGAGATGACTCCGGACTCGTCGGTGATCTTGTAGAGGGTCACACCCAGGCTCGACGCCGAGGCCATGAGCAATGCACAGAACAGCAGCAGGCGCGCGGGCATGATAGTGGCTTTTTGACAGTTGCGATCTGTCGAAGCCTAGCAGCGGGTTTGCTGGCGAGTATTGCAGTTGGTCGGATGGCTCAGGGCTGCGCAGGCTTTTTGTAGGAGCGGCCTTGCGTCGCGATAGGGCCGCGAAGCGGCCCCAGAAATTCATGCCTCGACGCTGAAATCCTGGGGCTGCTGCGCAGCCCTATCGCGACACAAGGCCGCTCCTACATAAAGTGCGGTGTGAGGTTTGGGTCAGGCGCCGGGGGTGAAGTGCTTCTGCGCAGTCCCACGGGCAATCAGCCGCGACAGGTAGTCGAGCTTCTGCGCATCCTGGTCGACGAACTTGAAGGTCAGTTGCAGCCAGTCACTGTCCGGCTTTGGCTCAAGCGCCGCGACGGCATGCAGGTAGCCGTTCAGGCGCGCAACTTCGGCGCTCTCACCCTGCTCCAGGTCCAGCACTGCACCTTCCAGCACCTGCGGCAGCGCTTCGCTGCGGCGCACCACCA
The DNA here is from genome assembly GCF_044749595.1 of Pseudomonas sp. NPDC089392. Lineage (NCBI taxonomy): Bacteria > Pseudomonadati > Pseudomonadota > Gammaproteobacteria > Pseudomonadales > Pseudomonadaceae > Pseudomonas > Pseudomonas sp. NPDC089392. The sequence continues at coordinate 77,996 of NZ_JBIVIF010000013.1, read as the reverse complement.
GCAGCGCTTCCTTCAGGCTCAGCGCCTTGATCACGCACGGCTGCATGCCGCTGGCCAAGCGCAACTGGCCCTGGCCACGGCCGCTTGGCGCAGGGGCAGCAGGCGTGGGTGCAGTTACCAATGGCTTGGCCGGCGCGGGTGCAGGGGCTGTCACCTTGGCCACTTCCGGCTTGCCGGCGGTCAACGCATTCAGCGAATCGTTGGCAAACGCCGAATTGACTCGCGCCGGGCCGATGGCCATCAGGCTGTCGAGCTTGCCGATCTTGGCCAGCGCCTTTTTCACCTTGGTCAGCAACTGCTCGTTGGTGAATGGCTTGCCGACAAAATCGGAAACGCCCGCCTGGATCGCCTGAATGACGTTTTCCTTGTCGCCACGGCTGGTCACCATGATGAACTGCAGGTTTTTCAGCGCAGGCTGCTGGCGGCACCAAGTGAGCAGTTCCAGGCCAGACATTTCCGGCATCTCCCAGTCGCACAGCACCAGGTCGAACGCGTCCTTGCCCAACATGGCCATGGCCTTGCGACCATTGACGGCGTCGTCGATGGCCATGCCCGGGAAGGCATTGCGCAGGCACTTGCGGACCAGGTCACGGATAAACGGGGCGTCATCCACGACCAGCACATTCACTTTACTCATTGAGACTCCTTTTCAATCCCGACTAGCCTACTGCCAAATAATGGCCATTTGCTACAACCTCGGTCACGCCGGGACTTCTTCACATCGTTCGCGTGTGCCTGCCGGCTCCTCGACCGCAAACGAAAACGCCCGGCCAAGGCCGGGCGTCGATGCTCGGGAGCAACCTTAGTTATCGTCAGATTCGCCCGGAACATTAGCCTTTTCGCCGTCGGCGATGGCGGTGCCCTGCACTTCTGCAGTCATGCGCTTGAGGCCCATGTGGCGCACGTCGGTGCCGCGCACCAGGTAGATCACCAGCTCGGAGATGTTGCGCGCATGGTCGCCGATACGCTCCAGCGAACGCAGCACCCAGATCACGCTGAGCACCCGCGAGATCGAGCGCGGGTCTTCCATCATGTAGGTCACCAGCTCACGCAGGGCGGTCTTGTACTCGCGGTCGATGGTCTTGTCGTACTGGGCCACCGACAGCGCCAGGTCGGCGTCGAAGCGGGCAAAGGCATCCAGCGCATCACGCACCATGTTGCGCACCTGGTCGCCGATGTGGCGCACCTCGACGTAGCCACGCGGGGACTCGCCTTCTTCGCACAGCTGAATGGCACGGCGGGCGATCTTGGTCGACTCGTCACCGATGCGCTCCAGGTCGATCACCGACTTGGAGATGCTGATGATCAGGCGCAGGTCGGAGGCCGCCGGCTGGCGACGGGCGAGGATGCGCAGGCACTCTTCGTCGATGTTGCGCTCCATCTGGTTGATTTGCTCATCAACTTCGCGCACTTGCTGGGCCAGGCCCGAATCGGCTTCGATCAGCGCGGTAACCGCGTCATTGACCTGCTTTTCGACCAGGCCGCCCATGGCCAGCAGGTGGCTGCGCACCTCTTCCAGCTCGGCGTTGAATTGCTGGGAAATATGGTGTGTAAGGCTTTCTTTGTTGATCATCGTTTTGTCCTTTGGTAGCGCGGCCCTGTAGGAGCGGGTTCATCGAGGCGTCGAACCGCCGCGAACACCGGCGAAGCCGGTGCCAGGCACCGAGCCGCCTGCTTCGCGGGTAAACCCGCTCCTACAGGGGCCAGGTGCTCATCACGAGCGGCGCTTAGCCGTAGCGACCGGTGATGTAGTCTTCGGTCTGCTTCTTGGCCGGGTTGGTGAACAGGGTATCGGTATCCCCGAATTCGACCAGTTTGCCCATGTACATGAACGCGGTGTAGTCCGAAACGCGGGCCGCCTGCTGCATGTTGTGGGTGACGATGACGATGGTGTACTTGGATTTCAATTCGTAGATCAGTTCTTCGACCTTCAGGGTCGAGATCGGGTCCAGTGCCGAGCACGGTTCGTCGAGCAGCAGCACTTCCGGCTCCACGGCGATGGTGCGGGCGATGACCAGACGCTGCTGCTGGCCACCGGACAGGCCCAGTGCCGAATCGTGCAGGCGGTCCTTGACCTCGTCCCACAGGGCCGCGCCCTTCAGTGCCCACTCGACCGCTTCGTCGAGCACACGCTTCTTGTTGATGCCCTGGATGCGCAGGCCGTAGACCACGTTCTCGTAGATGGTCTTGGGGAACGGGTTGGGCTTCTGGAACACCATGCCCACACGGCGGCGCAGCTCGGCCACGTCCTCGCCCTTGCGGTAGATGTTGTTGCCGTACAGGTTGATGGCGCCTTCCACGCGGCAGCCGTCAACCAGGTCGTTCATGCGGTTGAAGGTGCGCAGCAGGGTCGACTTGCCGCAGCCGGACGGGCCGATGAAGGCAGTCACGCGCTGCTTGGGGATGTTCATGCTGACGTCGAACAAGGCTTGCTTGTCGCCGTAGAACAGGCTCAGGCCCGGTACTTCGATGGCCACGGTTTCTTCGGCCAGGCGCAGGCTCTGCTTGTTACGGCCCAGGGCAGACATGTCGATGCCATGGGTGTGGGATTCGTTCTGCATGGTTGACTCCGTTTGTAGCTGCAAGCTTCGAGCTGCAGGCTGCAAGTTTGGGCAAAGCGGCAATCTGCTTGGAGCTTGCCGCTTGTGGCTTAAAGCTTCAATCAGCTGTCCAGCGCCTTGTACTTCTCGCGCAGGTGGTTACGGATCCACACCGCCGAAAGGTTGAGGGCGGCGATCACCATCACCAGCAGCAGCGCCGTGGCGTAAACCAGCGGCCGCGCGGCTTCGACGTTAGGGCTCTGGAAGCCGACGTCGTAGATGTGGAAGCCCAGGTGCATGATCTTCTGGTCAAGGTGCAGGTACGGGTAGTTACCGTCCACCGGCAGCGACGGCGCCAGCTTCACCACACCCACCAGCATCAGCGGCGCCACTTCACCAGCGGCGCGCGCCACAGCGAGGATCATACCGGTCATCATCGCCGGGCTGGCCATGGGCAGGACGATCTTCCACAGGGTCTCGGCCTTGGTCGCGCCCAGGGCCAGCGAGCCCTCGCGCACGGTACGCGGGATACGCGCCAGGCCTTCTTCGGTGGCCACGATCACCACCGGCACCGCCAGCAGCGCCAGGGTCAGCGATGCCCACAGCAGGCCTGGGGTACCCAGGGTCGGCGCCGGCAGCGATTCGGGGAAGAACAGACGGTCGATCGAGCCCCCCAGCACATAGACGAAGAAGCCCAGGCCAAATACGCCGTAGACGATCGCCGGTACACCCGCCAAGTTGTTCACCGCGATGCGGATCAGGCGCGTCACCGGCCCCTGCCGGGCATATTCACGCAGGTAAACGGCTGCCAGCACACCGAACGGGGTGACGATCACGGCCATGATCAGGGTCATCATCACGGTACCGAAGATGGCCGGGAAGATACCGCCTTCGGTGTTGGCTTCACGCGGGTCGTCACTGAGGAACTCCCAGACCTTGGCGAAGTAGGTGCCCAGCTTGGTGAATGCGGACATGCCGTTCGGCTGGATGGCGTGCACCACCTTGCTCAGGTTGATTTCCACTTCACGGCCGTTGCCGTCGCGCGCCACCAGGCTGTCACGGGCAAAGGCCTGGTGCAGGCCGCTGAGGCGGTCTTCGATGGCTTTGTAGCGGTTGTTCAGTTCGGCGCGGTCGGCGTCCATGTCGGCCTGGGCGGCGGCGTCCAGCTTGCCGTGCAGCTCCAGCTTGCGGGCCTGCAGGCGCAGGCGTTCGAGGCCATGGTTGATGGCACCGATGTCCTTCTTCTCCAGCTGCTGCAGCTCGCTGTTGAGCTGGCTGGCACGTTTGAGGCGGGTTTGCAGCTCGTTCCAGGCGGCAGGGCCCTCGGCGACCACACGGCCCTCTTCCTTGACGCTGACCAGGTAGCCATAGAAGTTGCCCCACTCGCGGCGCTCCAGGGCGATCAGGTCGGCTGGGCGCTGTTCGTCCACCAGCCAGTCACCGACCACCCAGGTGAAGTCGCTGCCGTTAAGGTCACGGTTACCCACCTTGATCAGCTCGCGGGTCATGAACTCCGGGCCTTGGTCCGGTACCGGCAGGCCAGCACCCTTCAGGCGGGCACGGGGTACCTCTTCCTTTTGCACCACTTCGCCGATGACGACGAGATCGGCCTGGCCCGGCACCTTGTAGGTGGCCTGGACCAGGTCGGCCGGCCAGAAGTGGCCCAGACCGCGTACGGCGATTACCGCCAGCAGGCCGACGGTCATGATCACCGCCATCGCCACCGCGGCGCCGCTCATCCAGACACCTGGGGCGCCGCTCTTGAACCAGCCTTTTAGGGAATCCTTTTTCACGGATCGCTACCTTTCTATCAAAGCGACGAGTATTTCTTGCGCAGACGCTGGCGAATCAGCTCGGCCAAGGTGTTCATGATGAAGGTGAACATCAGCAGCACCAGCGCGGCCAGGAACAGCACGCGATAGTGGCTGCCGCCGACTTCCGATTCGGGCATTTCCACGGCCACGTTGGCGGCCAGGGTGCGCATGCCCTCGAACAGGTTCATCTCCATCACCGGGGTGTTGCCGGTGGCCATCAGCACGATCATGGTCTCGCCCACTGCACGGCCCATGCCGATCATCAGCGCCGAGAAGATACCCGGGCTGGCAGTGAGGATGACCACGCGGGTCAGGGTCTGCCAAGGCGTCGCACCCAGGGCCAGCGAGCCCAGGGTCAGGCTGCGCGGCACGCTGAACACGGCGTCTTCGGCAATCGAGTAGATGTTGGGGATGACCGCGAAGCCCATGGCGATACCCACCACCAGGGCGTTGCGCTGGTCGTAGGTGATGCCTAAGTCATTGGTGATCCACAGGCGCATGTCGCCGCCGAAGAACCAGCTTTCCAGGTGCGGGCTCATGGTCAGGGCGAACCAGCCGGTGAACAGGATGACCGGGATCAGGATCGCCGCTTCCCAGCCATCCGGCACGCGCAGGCGGATCGACTCTGGCAGGCGGGTCCAGGTGAAGCCGGCCAGCAGGATGCCGAACGGCATCAGCAGGAACAGGCTGAACACGCCCGGCAGGTGGCCTTCCAGGTACGGGGCGAGGAACAGGCCGGCGAAGAAGCCGAGGATCACCGTCGGCATCGCTTCCATCAGCTCAATCACCGGCTTGACCTTGCGGCGCATGCCCGGGGCCATGAAGTAGGCAGTGTAGATGGCGGCAGCAATGGCCAGCGGGGCTGCCAGGATCATCGCGTAGAACGCGGCCTTGAGGGTACCGAAGGTCAGCGGCGACAGGCTCAGCTTGGGCTCGAAGTCAGTGTTCGAAGCCGTCGATTGCCAGACGTATTTCGGCTCGTCGTAGTTCTCGTACCACACCTTGCCCCACAGCGCACTGAAGGAGATTTCCGGGTGTGGGTTGCGCAGGCTCAGCGGCAGCAGCTTGCCGCCCTGTTCGATGATGATGCGGTTGGCGCGTGGCGACAGGGCCAGGATGCCCGGGCCTTCGGCAGCCGGCTCGACCAGCAGGGTGCGGTGCGCAGTGCTGTGGAACACGCCCAGCTTACCTTCGGCATCGAGGGCGATGAAGCCCTTGCGGCGCTCTTCGGCATCAATCTGCACGATTGGCGCCTTGCCCATCTGGAAGGTGCGGATCTGCTTGAAACGCGACTCGCCGTCCGGGTCGCGGGCCATGAACCATTGGGCCAGGCCGCCCTTGGAGTCACCGATGATCAGCGAGATACCGCCGACCAGCTGGCCGGTGGCGGTCACTTCGGTGTCAGCGCTTTCGGACAGTTTGTAGCGGCCATTGAGGCTCTTGTCGCGCAGGCTGAACACATCGGCCGTGGCGCGGCCGTTGATCACGTAGAGCCACTGCTGGCGCGGGTCGATGAAGATGTTCTTCACCACCTCGGTCATCTGCGGCAGGACGATGCGGTTCTGCTCGGTGGTGACCTCTTCGGTCATCATGTTTTCGCTGCGGGTCAGCTCCAGCACCTGCAGTTGCGCACCGGTGGAGCCGGCCAGCACCAGGGTGTCGCCGTTGACGTTGACGCTGACGTGCTCCAGCGCACGGCCCTGCTCGTCGAGCGCGAACGGCTGCTCGCCGTACGGGTAGTCGATGTTGGCGGTAATGGTCTTCTTGTTGTCCGGGTAGGTGATCTTGTAGGTGTAGTGGAACACCAATGCCTGGCCATTGGACAAGCCCAGCACCACCAGCGGGCTACCCGGCTGGTCGGCACTGATCGAAGTAACCTGGGTATCTGCCGGCACCGGCAGGTCGACACGCTTTAGCTCGCTACCGGTCTTGGTATCGAAGAACAATGCCTGGCCCTTGTCCGAAACACGCATACCCACCAGGTTCTGCTCTTCAAGCGCGATCATCAGCGGCTTGCCGGCATCCTGCTGCAGCCAGGTCGGTGCCAGGGCTTTCTTGCTGGTCAGCTCGGCACCCTGGAACAGTGGCAGCACCACATAAGCCAGGTAGAAGAAGATCAGGGTGATTGCCGCCAATACGGCAAGCCCGCCCACCAGTACATACCAGCGGGTCAGGCGGTCCTTGAGCGCGCGCATGCGGCGCTTGCGTTGCAACTCGGGCGTATTGAAGTCAATGCGCACGGGTTGGGAGTTTTGGGTCATGTTGGAATTGGCCAGATCATTCATGCGCACACCCTAGCGGTCCCGTGTGACAAAAACATTACAAAGTGGTGACGCACGAAAGCCCGCCGCACAGGGGGCCTGGCTTCGGGCTGAAAACTCGTGGAAGAGGCCGGGCATCAGCACCGGCCGCCCCCTCAGTTACTTACTTTTTTGCGACGTTACCGGCGTGCGACAGGCCCAGGTCAGCCAGGGTCTTGTCGACGACTTTGGCCGGCAGCGGGATGTAGCCATCCTTCACCACGACCTGCTGGCCAGCTTGCGACAGCACCAGCTTGACGAACTCGGCTTCCAGCGGGGCCAGAGGCTTGTTCGGCGCCTTGTTGACGTAGACGTACAGGAAGCGCGACAGCGGGTAGCTACCGTTCAGGGCGTTGGCTTCGTTGTCTTCAACGAACTCGCCGCCTTCTTTCTTGGCCAGGGCTACGGTCTTGACGCTGGCGGTCTTGTAACCGATGCCCGAGTAGCCTATGCCGTTCAGCGAGGAGCTGATCGACTGCACGACCGAAGCCGAGCCAGGCTGTTCGTTGACGTTAGGCTTGAAGTCGCCTTTGCACAGGGCTTCTTCCTTGAAGTAGCCGTAGGTGCCCGATACCGAGTTGCGGCCGAACAGCTGGATTGGCTTGTTGGCCAGGTCGCCGGTCACGCCGACGTCGCCCCAGGTCTTGATCTCGGCCTTGCCACCGCACAGGCGGGTGGAGGAGAAGATGGCATCGACCTGAGCCATGGTCAGGCCTTTGATCGGGTTGTCTTTGTGCACGAACACAGCCAGGGCGTCGACAGCGACCGGGATGGCGGTCGGCTTGTAGCCGTATTTCTGCTCGAAGGCTTGCAGTTCGACGTCCTTCATCTTGCGGCTCATCGGGCCGAGGTTGGCGGTGCCTTCGGTCAGCGCGGGTGGCGCGGTGGAGGAGCCGGCAGCCTGAATCTGGATGTTTACGTTCGGATATTCCTTCTTGTAGGCCTCTGCCCACAGCGTCATCAGGTTCGCCAGGGTGTCGGAGCCTACGCTGGAGAGGTTGCCCGATACACCGGTGGTCTTGGTGTAGGTCGGGATCGACGGATCGACGGCGGCTACCGCGTTGGCGGTTGCAACGCCAGCGGCGGCGAAGGTAAGGGCCGCCATCAAACGCTTCAGTTTCATGCCTTGCTCCTAGCAGGAATATTGGGGGTTGAATGGAACGGGCCCAAGTATCGGGAGGCCGCATGAATACGATATGACTTGAATGTGACAATTGGATGAAAGGCCATCACTGAAAGCAGGTCTGGCCTCTTCGCGGCTAAAGCCGCTCCTACAGGGAATTGCACATGCCTCAGGGGCGGTGACATACCTGTAGGAGCGGCTTTAGCCGCGAAGAGGCCAGCAGCCCCGGCGCAGATCAGCGCTTGTTGGCCAGCAGGTACAGCCCCACGGCCAGACCAACGGCACACAACCCCGCCACATAGTAGGCAGGCGCCATCGGGCTGACCTTCAGCAGCGCGGTCACCACCATCGGCGTCAGCCCACCAAAGATCGCGTAGGCCACGTTGTACGAGAACGACAGCCCGCTGAACCGCACCACTGCGGGGAACGCCTTGACCATCACATAAGGCACCGCGCCGATCACCCCCACGCACAGGCCAGTCACCGCGTACAGCGGGAACAGCAGCTCGGGGTGGGTCGGCAAGCTGTGGTAGAAGGCCCAGGAACTGGCCAGCAGCAACAGGCTGCCAATCACGAACACTCGGCCCGCACCAAAGCGGTCGGCCAGGCTGCCAGCGCCAATGCAGCCGAAGCTGAGCAGTACGATGGCCATGCTGTTGGCCTTGAGCGAGTCGATCGGGCTGATGTGGTAGATGCTCTGCAGCAACGCCGGAGTCATCAGGATAACCACCACGATGGCGGCTGACAGCATCCAGGTCAGCAGCATCGACAGGATGATCGCACCGCGATGGTCACGCAGCACGGCACGCAGCGGCAACTCCTCGGCCAGCGCCTTGCGCTGCTGCATCTCGGCGAACACCGGGGTTTCGTGCAGCCAGCGGCGCAGGTACACCGAGAACAGGCCGAACACACCGCCGAGCAGGAACGGGATACGCCAGGCGTAATCGGCCACTTCTGCCGCGCTGTAGACGCTGTTGATCAGGGTCGCCACCAGCGAGCCGAGCAGGATGCCCGCGGTCAGGCCGGCGGTGAGGGTGCCGCAGGCGTAGCCGGTGTTGCGCTCTGGCACGTGCTCAGAGACGAACACCCAGGCGCCCGGTACCTCGCCACCGATCGCCGCACCCTGGATCACGCGCATCAGCAGCAACAGGACCGGTGCCCACATGCCGATCTGTGCATACGTCGGCAGCAGGCCCATGACCAGCGTTGGCAGGGCCATCATGAAGATGCTCAGGGTGAACATCTTCTTGCGCCCGAGCAGGTCGCCGAAGTGCGCCATGATGATGCCGCCCAACGGCCGCGCCAGGTAGCCGGCGGCGAAAATGCCGAAGGTTTGCATCAGCCGCAGCCACTCGGGCATGTCGGCCGGGAAGAACAACTTGCCGACCACCGTGGCGAAGAACACGAAGATGATGAAGTCGTAGAACTCCAGCGCGCCGCCCAGGGCGGACAGTGAGAGGGTCTTGTAGTCACTGCGGGTCAGCGGCCGCGAGGGCTGCTCGATACTGCTCGGCACGGAAGTCATCGCTCGTTGTTCTCTTTGTAGGGCATGCAGGCCGCTTGGCACGCGGCTTCTGGATTGGGAGACAGGCGAAGATAGCAAATTGCCGAGTCGGGCCGAAAGCGATACAAAATCCGTACTGATATTCATCAATGCACGGTCGTCGCTGGCGGTTATGCTCTATATACTGGCAATTCGTAGGAAAAGGTTGCTCCTAACGTGGGATGTTGTGCGAAAACGCCGGTCTTTATTGTCAGGCGGTTTCGCAGAGTTTCCCTACGGCCGCCCAGTGAAACGAAATCGGCGTAGTATGTTTCAAGCTGAATCGTTTACCCGGCCTTTGCGCCACACCAACGAAAAGCGTCACGGGTCAGAGGCCCCATCGCATGATTGAGCTCGAACAAGAAGATCCAATCCCGCAAGGCGACCTGGCCTTGCAGATCACCGCGCTGCCGCGTGAAACCAACGGCTTTGGCGACATATTCGGCGGCTGGCTGGTTGCCCAGATGGACCTGGCCGGCACCGCCATGGCCAGCCGTGTCGCCGGCGGCCGCGTGGCCACCGTGGCCATCGACCGCATGGCCTTCCTGGTACCGGTCGCGGTAGGCGCGCAGCTGTCATTCTATACCCAGACCCTGGAAATCGGCCGCAGCTCGATCCGGATGATGGTCGAAGTGTGGAGTGACGACCCGCTGTCCAGCGAATGGCGCAAGGTCACCGAAGCGGTCTTCGTCTTCGTCGCCATCGACGGCAGTGGCCGCACCCGCTCCGTGCCTCGTCGCTGAGCCTTGCTGGCGGTAAACTCATTGCATGTGCCCGGGTCCAAGGCCCACTGGCAATCAATGAGATGAATGCAATGGCTACCTTCCAGGTCGTAACCGAGCAACATGGCGAACTCAACTGCTGGCGTATCAGCAGCGACTGCGCCGAACTCCTGATCGCCCAGCAGGGCGCGCAGATCCTCAGCTACCAGCGGGTGGGCGAGCCGCCGCTGCTGTGGCTGAGCGATCAGGCCATCTTCAGCAAGGGCAAGTCGGTACGCGCCGGGGTGCCGGTGTGCTGGCCGTGGTTTGGCAACTTGCAGCGCAACCCAGAGGCCGTGCAGGCCATGTACCAAGGTGAGCAGGCGCCTGCCCACGGGCTTGCCCGCGCGCGTGACTGGCAGTTGCTGGGTATCGAGGAAGTGGGCGAGACCCTACGGATCGAGTTCGAACTGCCTGAAGCACAGGGCGACCTACCCGGCTGGCCGCACGACGTGGAGCTGAAGTTGGTGGTGGAGCTGGGTGAGGACCTCAAGCTGAACCTGACCAGCCGCAACATGGGCAATACTCCGGTTACCATCAGTCAGGCCCTGCACAGCTACTTTGCGGTCAGCGATGTGCGCCAGGCGCGGGTTGAAGGCGTTGAAGGGCTGAGCTATATCGAGACCCTGGCTGACTGGGAACAGCGCCAGCAGCAGGGGGCCCTTGAGTTTGCCGGGGAGACTGACCGGATCTACCTTGCTACCCCACAAACGCTGAGCATTGTCGACCCGCATTGGGAGCGGCGGATTACCTTGACCAGCAGCGGGTCGCATTCGGCGGTGATCTGGAACCCCTGGACCGAGCGGGCCAGGGAGTTGGCGGACATGGCCGATGATGGCTGGCAGCGGATGCTGTGCATCGAGACGGCGAATGTGTGGGATAACCTGGTGGAGTTGAAGCCTGGGGCCAGCAGTTCGCTGGGGGTCAAGATCGCTTGTGAAATGATCTGAGTCTTGTAGCGCCTGTGCCGGCCTCTTCGCGGGTAAACCCGCTCCTACAGGGGATCGCGTCGTTCCTACGACCTGTGTAGGAGCGGGTTTACCCGCGAAAGGGCCGGTACAGGCAATCAGAGGTCAGCGTCCTCCACCACCCGCACCTTCCCCGCATCCAGCGCATAGGCCGCATCGGCCAGGTCATTGCTGACCTTCTCCACCTTCAGCGTGCCGCTGACCCACAGCGGTGTGTAGATGTCATCAATCTTCAGGCCTTTCGGGTAACGCACCAGCACCAGCTGGTTTGGCGGCGGTGGCGGCACATGGATGCATGCGCCTGGGTACGGCACCAGGAAGAACAGCGTGCTGTTGCCCTTGGCGTCGCTCTCCAGCGGCACCGGGTAACCCCCCAGGCGGATGTCCTTGCCGTTCATGGCCGCCACAGTCTTGCTTGAGTACATCACCGCTGGCAGGCCCTTGCTCTGCTTCAGGCCGCCCTTGTCGGTAAAGGTACCCATGGCCTCTGGCGAGTTGTGGTCGATTTCGGGCATTTGCTCGAGGGCCTTCTGGTCCGACTTGGGCATCAGCTCCAGCCAGTCGGTTTCGGGCAGTTCGGCATGGGCCAGGGCACTGGCCAAGAGGAGTGGGACGAGGAAAAAGGCACGCATGAAAATGCTCGGCAACTCGATTGAATTGCCGGGCATTCTAACCAGTAATCAGCGCTTCTTGATGAATCCGTAGATCACCAGAAGAATCACGGCACCGACCAGTGCGCCGATAAAGCCTGCAGCCTGCCCCGCCTGGTAAATCCCCAGTGCCTGGCCGCCGTAAGTGGCCAACAGGGAGCCGGCAATACCCAGCAGGATGGTCATGATCCAGCCCATGCTGTCGTCGCCCGGTTTGATGAAGCGAGCCAGCAGGCCGACGATGAGGCCGATGAAGATGGTTCCAATGATGCCCATGGCAATCCCTCTGCAGTGAAAATGGAACAAGCCAAAGCCTAGACAGCGCTTTGGCTTGTCGCCATCTCAGAGGGCAAGCCGCAGAAAGAAGTTCGATCAGTTGCTGATCAGGGCTTCTACTTCGGCAATCTTGCGCTCAAGGGTGGCCATGTCATGGCAGCGCAGGGTGGCGTGGCCAACCTTGCGGCCGACCTTGAAGGCCTTGCCGTAGTGGTGCAGGTGGCAATCATCGATGGCGACCACTTTGTCCACGGCCGGTACTTCACCGATGAAGTTGAGCATTGCGCTCTCACCCACCTTGGCAGTGGAGCCCAGCGGCAGGCCGGCGACGGCGCGCAGGTGGTTCTCGAACTGGCTGCACTCGGCGCCTTCGATGGTCCAGTGCCCGGAGTTGTGCACACGCGGGGCGATTTCGTTGGCCTTCAGGCCACCGTCGACTTCGAAGAACTCGAAAGCCATCACGCCAACGTAGTCCAGCTGCTTGAGCACGCGGCCGACGTAGTCTTCGGCCAGGCCTTGCAGCGGGTGCGCCGCGCTGGCCACCGACAACTTCAGGATGCCGCTCTCGTGGGTGTTGTGCACCAGCGGGTAGAAGCGGGTTTCGCCATCACGGGCACGCACGGCCACCAGCGACACTTCACCGGTGAACGGCACAAAGCCTTCCAGCAGGCATGGCACGCTGCCCAGCTCGGCGAAGGTGCCTACCACGTCGTCAGGTGTGCGCAGCACCTTCTGGCCCTTGCCGTCGTAACCCAGGGTGCGGGTTTTCAGCACGGCCGGCAGGCCGATGCTGGCTACCGCGGCGTCCAGGTCTGCCTGCGAGAGGATGTCGGCGAAGGCCGGGGTGGGGATACCCAGGTCGCGGAACATGCTCTTTTCAAACAGGCGGTCACGGGCGATGCGCAGCGCTTCGGCGCTGGGGTACACCGGCACGAACTGCGAAAGGAAGGCCACGGTCTCGGCCGGGACGCTTTCGAACTCGAAGGTGACCAGGTCGACTTCGTCGGCCAGCTGGCGCAGGTGGCCCTGGTCGCCGTAGTCGGCACGCAGGTGCTCGCCCAGCGGCGCAGCGCAAGCGTCTGGCGCCGGGTCGAGGAAGGCGAAGTTCATGCCCAGCGGGGTGCCCGCCAGGGCCAGCATGCGGCCCAGCTGGCCGCCACCGATTACACCGATCTTCATGGATTGAGCCTCAAGCCTGGCGCGGGTCTGGGTTGTCCAGCACGGTGTCGGTCTGTTCCGTGCGGAACTGCTTCAGTGCCGCGTGGTACTGCGGGTACTTGGCGCCGAGGATGCTGGCCGACAGCAGCGCAGCGTTGACAGCACCGGCACGGCCGATGGCCAGGGTGGCAACCGGCACGCCGGCTGGCATCTGCACGATCGACAGCAGCGAATCGACGCCCGACAGCATCGACGACTGCACCGGCACGCCCAACACCGGCAGGTGGGTCTTGGCGGCGCACATGCCTGGCAGGTGGGCTGCGCCACCGGCACCGGCGATGATCACCTCGATGCCACGGCCTTCAGCCTCCTCGGCATACTGGAACAGCAGATCCGGGGTGCGGTGGGCGGAAACCACCTTCACTTCGTAGGGAATGCCGAGTTTTTCCAGCATATCGGCGGTGTGGCTAAGGGTGGACCAATCGGACTTGGAGCCCATGATCACGCCAACCAGTGCACTCATCGTCGAGCCTCTTCGCTTGTGCGCCCGCGGGCGCGTCAAAAAACAACAAGCCACGCGGGGACGACCGGCGTGGCTTGTTTGCTGATCAGGACCGGACGCATCCGGTCGAAAGGCCGCGCAGTATACCGTAAGGTGGTGCGTTTAAGGCACCCCGGCGACCAACTGTCGCCCCTTATTTTTCGGGGCTTTGGCTGACTTTTGGGTCAACCGCTGCAGCCCCTTCGAGCTTGCGCCACAACAGCCTGACGTTGGCTTTGCGCACCAGGGCGCAGCGGTACAGGCGGATTTCCAGCGGCACGTGCCACTGGCTGCCGCCGCAGACCGCCAGTTCGCCCCGCTCCAGCTCGCCCCGCATCGACAGGCGCGGCACCCAGGCGATGCCCATGCCCTCCAGCGCCATGCTCTTGAGGCTGTCGGCCATGGCGGTTTCATAGACGGTGGTGTAGCGCAGGTTGCGCTGGCGCAGCAGCAAGTTCACCGAACGGCCAAGAAACGCACCGGCGGTATAGGCCAGCAAAGGCACGCTGCCCTCGCCTTCCAGGTCGAACAACGGCTTGCCCTCGGCATCCACGGCGCACACCGGCAGCATTTCGGTATTGCCCATGTGCAGCGACGGGAAGATCTCGGCATCCATCTGCAGTGCCGCGTCCGGGTCATAAAAAGCCAGCATCAGGTCGCAGCCGCCTTCGCGTAATGCATGCACGGCATCCCCTACGTTAGTCGCAACCAGGCGGGTGGCGATGTTCAGACCGTCGTTGCGCAGCTGGGCCACCCAACGCGGGAAAAAGCCCGACGCCAGGGAGTGTGCCGCAGCGACCTGCACCACCTCGCCCTGCCCGCCTTCAAGATGATGCAAATGGCGGAGAATTTCGCCCAACTGGTCGACAACCGTGCGTGCCGTGACGAGAAACAGTTGGCCTGCCTCGGTCAGTTCGATCGGCGTGCGGGAACGGTTCACCAACTGCAAGCCCAACGCCGCTTCCAGGCTGCGAATGCGCCGGCTGAACGCCGGCTGGGTAACGAAACGCCGCTCTGCCGCCTGGGAGAAACTGCGGGTGGCGGCCAGCGCGCTGAAGTCTTCCAGCCATTTGCTTTCAAGGTTCACGAAGCACATCTCCTGGCGTGCACCAAAATGGAACACGCTCGAATGTCAATTGGCGTCACATGAAACACTATGCCGTTTGTGCATAGGTTAGCGTGCAACAGCATTGGCCGCAAAATCAGCTTCAGGCCTAGGATTGGCGCCATTCCGGCATGTGCCGGGTCAAAATCGAGATGATATACATCATGTCCTCCGCTGCATCGTTCCGCGTCGAAAAAGATCTGTTGGGTACCCTTGAAGTTCCTGCTGATGCCTACTACGGCATCCAGACCCTGCGCGCTGCCAACAACTTCCACCTCTCTGGTGTTCCGCTGTCGCACTACCCGAAACTGGTAGTCGGCCTGGCGATGGTCAAGCAGGCTGCTGCTGACGCCAACCGAGAGCTGGGGCACTTGAGCGATGCCAAGCATGCTGCCATCAGCGCTGCTTGCGGCCGACTGATCAAAGGCGACTATCACGAGCAGTTCGTGGTCGACATGATCCAGGGTGGCGCCGGTACTTCCACCAACATGAACGCCAACGAAGTCATTGCCAACATCGCGCTGGAGGCCATGGGCCATCAGAAGGGTGAGTACCAGTACCTGCACCCGAACAACGATGTGAACATGGCGCAGTCGACCAACGACGCCTACCCGACTGCCATCCGCCTGGGCCTGCTGCTGGGCCACGACGCCCTGCTGGCCAGCCTCGACAGCCTGATCCAGGCCTTCGCTGCCAAAGGTAAAGAGTTCGACCACGTACTGAAGATGGGCCGTACCCAGCTGCAGGACGCCGTGCCGATGACCCTGGGCCAGGAATTCCGCGCCTTCGCCACCACCATGACCGAAGACCTGCAGCGCCTGCGCTCGCTGGCTCCGGAACTGCTGACCGAAATCAACCTGGGCGGTACTGCCATCGGCACCGGCATCAACGCCGACCCTGGCTACCAGGCCCTGGCCGTGCAGCGCCTGGCCACCATCAGCGGCCAGCCGCTGGTACCGGCTGCCGACCTGATCGAAGCCACCTCCGACATGGGCGCCTTCGTGCTGTTCTCCGGCATGCTCAAGCGTACCGCGGTCAAGCTGTCGAAGATCTGCAACGACCTGCGCCTGCTGTCCAGCGGCCCGCGCACCGGCATCAACGAGATCAACCTGCCAGCGCGTCAGCCAGGCAGCTCGATCATGCCAGGCAAGGTCAACCCGGTTATCCCGGAAGCCGTCAACCAAGTCGCGTTCGCCATCATGGGCAACGACCTGGCCCTGACCGTCGCTGCCGAAGGTGGCCAGCTGCAGCTGAACGTGATGGAGCCGCTGATCGCCTACAAGATCTTCGACTCGATCCGCCTGCTGCAGCGCGCCATGGACATGCTGCGCGAGCACTGCATCGTCGGCATCACCGCCAACGAACAGCGCTGCCGTGAACTGGTCGAGCACTCGATCGGCCTGGTCACCGCCCTGAACCCGTACATCGGCTACGAAAACGCCACCCGTATCGCCCGCGTTGCCCTGGAAACCGGCCGCGGTGTGCTGGAACTGGTGCGCGAGGAGAAGCTGCTGGACGAAGAGATGCTCAACGACATCCTGCGTCCGGAAAACATGATCGCTCCACGTCTGGTTCCGCTGAAGGCGTAACCCGGCTGCTGCAAACTGTCTCACCAGGTTAAGGGACTAGACACCTCTCAACCTTTCCAAGGCCCGAGCCTATGCTTCGGGCCTTTTTTTTTGCCTGATGGATAGTGGGGCTGCTGCGCAGCCCATCGGATAACGGCACACAACTTGCTCCATAATGCGTCCCAGCCCAACGGGATTACCCAGCATGCTGCACAGCCACCTGACCACCCTCAACGCGGTATCGCTGATCCTCAACGTCTTCCAGGCAGACGGTTGCGATGCTTCGGCGTTGCTGGCCGGCAGCGGCATTGGCCCGGCAGACCTGGGGCTCGCCGATGCGCGCATCACCACCCAGCAGGAGCTGCAGGTGTGCGCCAACGCCGTGGCCCGGCGCGAGGACATCGGCCTGGAGCTGGGGCGGCGCATGCATGTGTCGTGCTACGGCATGCTCGGTTACGCCTTGCTCTCCAGTGCCACTTTGGGTGACGCCTTGCGCCTGGCGCTGCAGTATCCGGCACTGCTGGGAACAGTCTTCAAGCTGCGTTTGCTCGACGATGGCCAGCGTGTCTGGTTCAGCGCCAGCGATTACCACGACAGCCCGGCGCTGAGCGCTTTCAATGCCGAGTTCTGCCTGGTGTCACTGAAAGTCATCTGCGATGACCTGCTCGGGCGCCCGCTGCCGCTGCTTGGCGCCCGTTTCGAACACCCACGGCCCGGTTACCACGCACTCTATACCGGTGCATTCCAGTGCCCGGTCGGTTTCGCCGCCGAGGACAATGCCTTTGCCTTCGAGCGGCGCTGGCTGGACATGCCGCTGCCGCTGGCCGACCCGATTACCCACAAGGCCATGAGCGAACGCTGCCGGCGCCTGAACCTGGAGTTCACCGGCCGCCAGGCCTGGCTGGGGCGGATTCGTCAGTTGCTGACGCAGCAACTGGACGCGGCGCCCGGGCTGGAGGGGCTGGCGCGGCAGATGAACTGCTCGTCGCGCACCCTGCGCAGGCATTTGCAGGCACTGGGCTGCAGTTATCAACAGCTGCTGGATGAATTGAGGTTCGAGCGGGCCAAGCAGTTGCTGGCCGATGAGCAGATGCCCATCTACCGGATTGCCGAAACCTTGGGGTTCAGCGAGACGGCCAGCTTCCGGCATGCCTTCCAGCGTTGGAGTGGTGTGGCGCCTAGCCACTTCCGCGGTTGACCTGTTCCGGCCTCTTCGCGGGTAAACCCGCTCCTACAAAGTATTGCGATCGTTGTAGGAGCGGGTTTACCCGCGAAAGGGCCGGCACAGGAAAATTCGGCCACAGACCTTGGCCACATCAATCCCCTTTTGGCCGTTTGCGTCGTTTTCCGTTACTTGCCCGCCCCTGACAATGGACCCACGCCAGTACCCACCGGAGAACAACAATGCTGACGATCTATTCCGATGATCACCGCCTGCACCACGGCCGCTGCGAGCTGATCGACGGCAAGCTGATGCCCTGCTTCGAAATGCCTTCGCGCGCCGACCATGTGCTCGACCAGGTAAAAAAGCGCAACCTCGGTGACATTCAGGGCCCCACCGACTTCGGCCGCGCGCCATTGCTGCGCATCCACAGCGCCGACTACCTGAACTTCTTCGAAGGCGCCTGGGCACGCTGGGCCGCATTGGGCCAGGAAGGCGACCTGCTGCCATTCACCTGGCCTGCCCGCACCCTGCGCCAGGTAAAACCCACCGGCCTGCACGGCGAATTGGGCTACTACAGCTTCGATGCCGGCGCGCCAATCACCGCCGGTACCTGGCAGGCCGCCTACAGCGCTGCCCAGGTCGCCCTCACCGCACAAGCGGCGATCCAGCAAGGCGCCCATTCGGCCTTTGCCCTGTGCCGCCCACCAGGGCACCACGCCGCTGGTGAAGTAATGGGCGGCTACTGCTACCTGAACAACGCCGCCATCGCCGCCCAGGCCTTCCTCGACCAGGGCCGGCGCAAGGTCGCCATACTCGACGTCGATTACCACCACGGCAACGGCACCCAGGACATCTTCTACCGCCGCGACGACGTGTTCTTCGCTTCGATTCACGGCGACCCGCAGGACGAGTTCCCGTTCTTCCTCGGCTACGCCGATGAAACCGGCCAAGGTGCCGGCGAGGGCTGCAACATCAACTACCCATTGCCGGCCGGCAGCGACTGGGCCGCCTGGAGCGCCGCCCTGGAAGACGCCTGCCAGCGCATCGCCGCCTATGATGCCGATGTGCTGGTGATCTCGCTGGGCGTGGACACCTTCAAGGACGACCCGATCTCGCAGTTCAAGCTGGACAGCCCGGACTACCTGGAAATGGGCAAGCGCATCGGCCAGCTCGGCAAGCCCACCCTGTTCGTGATGGAAGGCGGCTACGCTGTGGAAGAAATCGGTATCAACGCGGTCAATGTGCTGGAAGGCTTCCAGCGCGCCCAGCCAGGAGCCCGGTAATGGTCCGACTCAAGCGTCTGCTCGCCCCGTTCATCGCTGCCACCTTGTTCACCGGCGCCCTGCACGCTCAAGGCGAGCAGCGCACTTTGCGTGTGTATAACTGGTTCGATTACATCACCCCGCAGACCTTGACCGACTTCCAAAAGGACAGCGGCGTCAAACTGATATACGACATCTTCGACACCAACGAGGCGCTGGAGGCCAAACTGCTGACCGGCAACTCTGGCTATGACGTGGTGGTGCCGTCCAACGTGTTCCTCGCCAAGCAGATCGAAGCCGGGGTGTTCCAGCCGCTGGACCGTAGCAAGCTGCCGAACTGGCAGCACCTGGACCCGGCGCTGATGAAGCTGATCGAGGCCAACGACCCAGGCAACAAGTTTGCCGTGCCGTACATGTACGGCACCGTGCTGATCGGTTTCAACCCGGCCAAGGTCAAGGCTGCACTCGGCGACAACGCCCCGGTTGACAGCTGGGACCTGATCTTCAAGGAAGAGAACATCGCCAAGCTCAAGCAGTGCGGCGTGGCCTTGCTCGACTCGCCTTCGGAGATTCTGCCGCTGGCCTTGCAGTACCTGGGCTTACCGCCGAACAGCGACAAGCCGGCCGACTACAAGAAGGCCGAAGCGTTGATGCTGAAGATTCGCCCGCACATCACCTACTTCCATTCCTCGAAGTACATGGCTGACATCGCCAACGGCGATATCTGCGTGGCGGTAGGTTACAGCGGCAGCTTCTCGCAGGCCGCCAACCGTGCCCGCGAGGCGAAGAACGGCGTGGTGGTGGACATGCGCCTGCCCAAGGAAGGTGCGCCTATCTGGTTCGACATGCTGGCGATTCCGAAGAACGCGGCCAACCCGGAAGACGCGCATGCATTCATCAATTACCTGTTGCGGCCAGAGGTAATTGCACCGATCAGCGACTTTGTCGGGTACCCGAACCCGAACAAGGATGCCACCGACAAGGTGAACCCGGCGATTCGCAACAACCCCAACCTGTACCCGACGGCGGAGGCGATGGCCAAGTTGTATACCCTCAAGCCTCTGGCGCGGGATGCCGAACGGGCCAGGACTCGGGCCTGGACGCGGATCAAGTCGGGGACCTGATGTATTTTGGGGCTGCTTTGCAGCCCTTCGCGGGTAAACCCGCTCCTACAAGGCCTGCGCGCACCTGTAGGAGCGGGTTTACCCGCGAAGAGGCCGTCAGCCTCATCCTTTGCGCCAAGCCTTGCGCAACTTCATCAAGGCCTCGGCAATCTCCCCCTCCGGCACCGCTGCAAACCCCAACACCAGCCCCGCGCGCTTATCCACAGGCGCCTCGCTGTCCGCCAACCAGAAATTACTCAGCGGCGTCACCTCCACCCCCACCGCTTCGGCCTTGGCCACCAATTCCTGCTCCCGCACAAAGTTATCCACATCCACCTTCACATGCAGCCCGGCCGCCACTTCTGGCATGGCACCCAACCCCGGAATATCCACAGGCCAACCGGCCTTGAGCACATTGCGCCGACTCAAGGCCGCCTTGCGCATGCGCCGGATGTGCCGCTGAAAATGCCCGCGCGCCATGAACTCGGCCATCACGCATTGAGTACTCACCTCCGAATGCCGCACCGCCAGCGCCTTGCCCTGGCTGAACGCCTGCGCCAGCTGCGGCGGCAACACCAGGTAACCCAGGCGCAACGCCGGAAAGGCGATCTTGCCGAACGTACCGACGTACAACACCCGCCCGTGCCGATCGAGCGCCGCAAGCGGGGCCAAGGGCGCGCCGCTGTAACGGTACTCGCCGTCGTAGTCGTCTTCGATGATCCAGCTATCGTTGCGCTCGGCCCAGGCCAGCAACTCCAGGCGTCGCGCCAGGCTCATGGTCACCCCGGTCGGGTACTGGTGGGCCGGTGTCACATAGGCCAGCCGGCAGTGCGCCAACTGCCCGAGCCGCGTGCAGTCCATACCGTCCTCATCCACCGCCACGCCGTGCAACTTGCCACCGGCCAGCGCAAAGGCATGCCCGGCCGCCCGATACCCAGGGTTTTCCACAGCCACGCCGTCGCCTGGCTGTAACAGCAGCTGTGCACAAAGGCTGATGGCCTGCTGTGCACCACTGGTGATCACAATTTGTTCAGCCGTGCAACTCAGCCCACGCGAGCGGCGCAAGTAGGCCGCGATCAGCTCACGCAGTGCCGGCTCACCTGCCGGGTCACCATAACCCAGCTTTGTAGGGGACGGATTGCGCCAGAAACCCGCCTGTAGCTTGGCCCACACGTCGAAAGGGAACAGGTCGAATGCAGGAATACCGACACGAAAAGCACGCGGAGCACCGCTCTTTGGCAGCGGCAGGTGGTTACTTTTCAGACGCTGTAACGGCTCGCTGAAACGTCGCTTGCTGGATAAATCCTCAGTGTCACCCGAGGAAAATGTGGATAAGCCTGTTGATAAACCCAGGGATAACCCTGTGGATACTTGTGTGGATAGTTTCGGCAGCCGGCTAACGTAAGTGCCATCCCCCACCCTGCTTTCGATGTAGCCTTCGGCATACAGCTGGTCATAGGCACGCACCACGCTGTTGCGTGACAGCGCCAGCATCGCGGCCAGATCGCGGGTGGCCGGCAACCGCGTGCCGCTGCTCAGGCGCCCGTCCAGTACCCGTTCGCGCAGCGCCTGGTACAGCTGCTGGCTTAGCCCGCGGCGGCGATCCAGGGCGATCCCGGCGGGGTCGAACGGCAGTATGAGGGGGCGCTCGCTCATGGCATTGGACCTATGAAAACAGGTAGTAATGGCTCTTACCCAGAGCCAATAGCCTGCCTAGGATGAAGCCATTCGACAAGGACCCTGCCATGTACAACAGCAAGCCCCACCAGGAACACGACCTCGGTCGCCTGCACCAGCACATGCTCGACACCCGCCTGGCCGTTTTGGTCAGCCACGGCGAACAGGGCCTGCTGGCCACGCACCTGCCGGTGCTGGTCAATACCACCGAAGGCGAGTTCGGCACTGTCTATGCCCACCTGGCCCGGGCCAACCGCCAATGGCAAGACCTGGAGCAAGGCGGTGAAGCCCTGCTGGTCTTCCCCGGTGACGATGCCTATGTCAGCCCCAGCTACTACCCGAGCAAGGCCGATAACCCTAAGGTGGTGCCAACCTGGAACTACCTGGCTGTGCACGCCTATGGCCCGGCCGAGGTGATCCACGACGCAGCAAAGCTGCTGGCTATCGTCAGCGGCCTGACTGACCGCCACGAGCAAGGCCGCAGCGAACCGTGGAAAGTCAGCGAAGCCCCTGGCGACTATATCGACGGCATGCTCCGCGCCATCGTCGGTATCCGCCTGCCCATCGCCCGCCTGCAAGGCGCGCGCAAGCTCAGCCAGAACCGCTCTGAGCAGGACATCGCCGGCGTGCGCGAAGGCCTGAGCGCCAGTCCCGACCAACAGGACAACCAACTCGCAGCGCACATGCGCCAACTCTGAAGGAATAGCCCCATGTCAAGCGTTACCCTGCGCCCTGTCAGCGCCCAAGACCACGCCGCCTGGCTCGCCCTGTGGCAGGCTTATCTGCACTTCTATGAAACCGAGCTGGCCGATGAAGTCAGCCTCAGCACCTGGCAGCGCCTGCTTGACCCGAGCGAGCCAACCCACTCGGCCCTGGCCTGGGTCGATGACAAGGCGGTGGGCATGGTCAACTTCATCTACCATCGTTCCAACTGGAGCATCGAGAACGCCTGCTACCTGCAGGACCTGTACGTGGACAGCACGCAGCGCGGCCTGGGCATCGGTCGCCAGCTGATCGAGCACGTCTACGCTGCTGCAAAAGCCGACAACTGCATCAAGGTGCACTGGCTGACCCACGAGACCAACGCCACCGCCATCAGCCTGTACCAGCAGGTTGCCGAGCGCTCGGGCTTCATTCAATTCCGCAAAGGCTTGTAGACCAGACATGACAGACGCATTGAACTGGAAACCCGCCGCAACGCCCCGTGCCGAGCCCATTGAAGGCCGCTTTATCCGCCTGGAAAAGCTCGACCCGGCACGCCATGGCGACGACCTCTGGGAAGTGCTGCAAGGCCCGGCTTCAGACCCGGTGCTATGGGACTACCTGCCCTACGGCCCGTTTTCCGAGCGGGCCGCCTTCGACCGTTGGCTGGAGGGCAACGCCGCCGGTCGCGACCCGTTGTTCTATACCGTCATCGACCGCCCCAGCGACCAGGCCCAGGGCATTCTCAGCCTGATGTCGATCGTGCCCGACCACGGCCGCATCGAAATCGGCCATATCGCCTTTAGCGCGGCCATGCAGCGCACGCCCAAGGGCACCGAGGCGGTGTACCTGTTGGGCAAGCTGGGCTTCGAGCTGGGTAACCGCCGGCTGGAGTGGAAGTGCAACAACGCCAATGCCCGCTCCAAGCGTGCGGCGGAGCGGTTCGGGTTCACCTTCGAAGGGGTGTTCCGTAAACACCTGGTGGTGAAGGACCACAACCGTGACACGGCGTGGTATTCGATTACCGATGATGAGTGGCCAACGGTGGCTGCGGGGTTTGAGCGGTGGTTGGGTGACGCAAACCAGCAGCCGGGCGGGCAGGTGGAAACACTTGAGGTGTGCCGCAAAGGTTGAAAGTTGTGCTGGATCAGCGGCCCTCTTCGCGGCGGTTCGGCGCCCCGATACAGTGCTGATGCCTGATGCGCTCAGATGACATTGCGCTGTCGCCTCACAACCCCCATTTGCAAGCCAAAAGGGCGATAAACGGCATTCAACGATTTGAGTGTCGGGTTTCCTTCGCCTTGCTCGATCTGAATTAGCGTGCGCAGCGAAATCTTGCACATCCTGGCGAATTGAGCCTGTTGCAGGTTGGCTACCGTAACCCGCAAATGCCTTACCCCGGCTCCCAGTTCCCAAGTGCCATCGGCAATGCCGCTTTGAACATCGTCGATTACCTGGGCACGTTGTTCGGGCGTAAGCGTCATAGCAATTTCCACTCTTTCATTCGTTGTTCAAGCAGCCTCAAGTGAACCGCTGGGTGATTCATGACCACATCAGGCAATCCTGCAGCGCTAAGCAGGTCTGGCAAGGCCAATAGGCGCGCAGCATCTTGCCGTAACCGTTCAAAGGCCAGCTGCGGGTCGATCAGGTCGCAAAGGCTGGTGCATGCTGCCCACCAGTCGATATCGCCAGCACGCTCTATGCCCGCTGCCCATTTGGTAGTCCGGGTAATACCTTCGGCATCCAGCACCATCGGCGCCAGGTCATAGATAGGCGCCAACCTGACGGAATTGGTCCTACGAATGACCGCCATGTTCCGCCCGTGATTGTCGGCATTACCCACAACCTTGTTGATAAGATCGCGGCGCAGGTAATCAGCAATCAGCTCATTGATCTGCTGGTCTTGCCCGGCCTGTCTCCACAGCGCCACCAGGTTCCTCAACACGTCGCCATGGTCCATTCGGCTGCCGGGCTGGGTCACACCAGACAACGAGTACATGGACTCGACTGCCAGCCGTTGCACACCGTGCTGGGTAACCTCGCGGTCAAAGCGGCGCATCCACAGGCTTGGCTTTGTACCCTCCTCCAACGCCATGTCATGCGTAGCCACAGTCTCCACGCCCAAGGTTTGCAATGCACGGTAGTACAGGTACTCAGCCCGCAAGATCTCCTGGTCGTTGTTCAAGGCCTGATTGCGGGCAAACTTGATGAACCAATGCCGGCAAGCTAGCCCATCATCGAGCGCGGCATCGGGATAAAGCAGACCGTCCTCGCCTTCCGTCATCAGCAGCTTGGGGGCCTCGCCACCTGCGCCTGTAGCCCCGCCGATGGCAGCACCTTGCTCGTAGGCGTACTCAAGAAAACGTTGATCGCGAATGACCACATCCTGCCTGGTGAAGCCCATCGGCTCACGTGTATCCAGATAGTTCATGGACTCCTTGATGCGCATGTTGCCCACGGGCGCTGGTGTGCTCCTTGCCAGAAGAAACATGTCATCACTGACTCCTTGAGGCTTTGCCTGACCAACATGCGCCATCAGGAATCGCTTGGCCGCACCGGATGGCGCAATGTCATGAACGAACGCAGGGGCGGCAGGGAGCATGAAGCTGTCGAAATCTACCGGTAGCCGGGCACTGACCGCCTTGGCAGCAAAGCTCTGATAAGCATCCAGGTTGTCCCTGACATAGGTAGCTTCATACGCGACGGCGCAAGGCCCGTTGAAGCCTTGTTCTGGCCGCGAGAACGTCAACGTCATGGCGTCTTGCCAAATGCTATCTGCGAAGACTTGAAGGGTTAGCGGGTACATGTGCGACCTGCTGCAAATGTCGATACAACATGCAATATAGTGCATTAGCCTTCGTACTACACCCACAAAAAATGCATTTTATTGCATATTTCTGTTGCCAACTTTCGTCAAAAATGCATTTTAATGCACAAAAAAAGGGGAGCATCCGCTCCCCAGAGGTAAACCGCTTGTAGATGAGGGCCTGAATCAGCCCTCGATCTCGATCAGGATCTCACCCGGTGTCACCCGGTCGCCCTTGGCCACATGGATGGCCACGACCTTGCCGGCGATGGCCGCCTGCACTTCGGTCTCCATCTTCATGGCTTCGGTGATCAGCACGGCCTGGCCGGCTTTGACCATGTCGCCTTCCTTGACCAGCACATCGACGATGTTGCCTGGCATGTTGGTGCTGACGTGGCCCGGCTCGGTAGCCTGCTTGCGCTTGCTGCCGCCGCCGCCAACGAACTCGTTGAGCGGTTCGAACACCACTTCTTCCGGCATGCCGTCGATCGACAGGTAGAAGTGACGCTTGCCTTCGGCCTTCACGCCAACACCGGTGATGTCGACGCGATAGGTTTCGCCGTGCACGTCGATGACGAACTCGGTCGGTACACCTTCACCGCCTGGGGCTGCCACCGCGCCAGCTTCCGGAATCGGCAGCAGGGCTTCTGGGGTGAGGGTGCCGGCTTCGCGTTCTTCAAGGAACTTGCGGCCAATGTCCGGGAACATGGCGAAGGTCAGCACGTCTTCTTCGCAACGGGCCAGGGCGCCGATGTCGCCCCGCAATTTGGTCATTTCCGGCTTCAGCAGATCGGCCGGGCGTACGTCGATCACTTCTTCGCTGCCGATGGCCTGGCGACGCAGCTGCTCGCTGACCACGCCCGGGGCCTTGCCGTAACCGCCTTGCAGGTACAGCTTCACCTCGTTGGTGATGGTCTTGTATCGCTCGCCGGCCAGCACGTTGAAGAACGCCTGGGTGCCGACGATCTGCGAGGTCGGGGTCACCAGCGGCGGGAAGCCGAGGTCTTCACGCACACGCGGGATCTCGGCCAGCACTTCGTTCATACGGTTGAGGGCGCCCTGCTCCTTGAGCTGGTTGGCCAGGTTGGAAATCATGCCGCCCGGCACCTGGTTGACCTGCACGCGGGTGTCCACGGCGGTGAACTCGCTTTCGAACTGGTGGTACTTCTTGCGCACGGCGTAGAAGTACAGGCCGATTTCCTGCAGCAGCTCCAGGTCCAGGCCGGTGTCGAATTCGCTGCCCTTGAGCGCAGCAACCATCGACTCGGTACCCGGGTGGCTGGTGCCCCAGGCGAAGCTGGAGATCGCGGTGTCGATGTGGTCGGCACCGTTTTCCACAGCCTTCAGCTGGCACATGGCAGCCAGGCCAGCGGTGTCGTGAGAATGGATGAACACCGGCAGCGATTGCTCGGCCTTCAGCGCCCTGACCAGCTCGCCGGTAGCGAACGGCGTCAGCAGGCCGGCCATGTCCTTGATCGCGATCGAGTCGCAACCCATGGCTTCCATCTGCTTGGCCTGGGCTACGAAGGCGTCGATGGTGTGCACAGGGCTGACGGTGTAGGCGATGGTGCCCTGGGCGTGCTTGCCGGCGGCTTTCACCGCTTCGATGGCCACGCGCAGGTTACGCACGTCGTTCATGGCGTCGAAGATGCGGAACACGTCGATACCGTTGACCGCAGCCTTGGCGACGAAGGCCTTGACCACGTCGTCGCTGTAGTGGCGGTAGCCCAGCAGGTTCTGGCCGCGCAGCAGCATTTGCAGGCGGGTGTTGGGCAGTGCTGCGCGCAGCTTGCGCAGGCGCTCCCACGGGTCTTCTTTCAGGAAGCGCACGCAGGCGTCGAAGGTGGCGCCACCCCAGACTTCCAGCGACCAGTAGCCGACCTTGTCGAGCTTTTCGCAGATCGGCAGCATGTCTTCGGTACGCATGCGGGTGGCCAGCAGGGACTGGTGGGCGTCGCGCAGGATCGTGTCGGTTACGTGAATTTTCTTGGACATTATGGGGTTCCTCACAGGCCTGCGTGGGCGGCGATGGCGGCGGCGATGGCCAGGGCCAGCTCTTCGGGTTTGCGCTTGATCGAGTAGTTGGTCAGTTCAGGGTGGCTTTCAACGAAGCTGGTATTGAACTGGCCGCTACGGAATTCCGGATTGCGCAGGATTTCCTGGTAGTACGCGGCGGTGGTCTTCACCCCTTGCACGCGCATGTCGTCCAGGGCCCGCAGGCCGCGGTCCATGGCTTCTTCCCAGGTCAACGCCCACACCACCAGTTTCAGGCACATGGAGTCGTAGAACGGCGGAATGGTGTAGCCGGTGTAGATCGCCGTGTCGGTGCGCACGCCCGGGCCGCCGGGGGCGTAGTAACGGGTGATCTTGCCGAAGCTGGGCAGGAAGTTGTTCTTAGGGTCTTCCGCGTTGATACGGAACTGCAGCGCGTAACCGCGGTGCTGGATGTCTTCCTGCTTGACCGACAGCGGCAGGCCCGAGGCAATGCGGATCTGCTCACGGACAATGTCGATACCGGTGATTTCCTCGGTGATGGTGTGTTCCACCTGCACCCGGGTGTTCATTTCCATGAAGTACACTTCGCCATCGGCGAGCAGGAACTCCACGGTACCGGCGTTCTCGTAGTTCACCGCCTTGGCCGCACGCACCGCCAGGTCGCCGATGTAGGCGCGCTGCTCGGGGGTAAGCTGGGGGCTCGGGGCGATTTCGATGAGCTTCTGGTTACGGCGCTGGATCGAGCAGTCGCGCTCGAACAGGTGCACCACGTTGCCAAAGCTGTCACCGAGGATCTGCGCCTCGATGTGCTTGGGGTTGACGATGCACTTTTCCAGGAACACTTCGGCCGAGCCGAAGGCCTTGGTGGCCTCGGAGATAACCCGCGGGAAGTTCTGTTCCAGCTCTTCGCGGCTGTTGCAACGGCGAATACCGCGGCCGCCACCACCGGAGGTAGCCTTGAGCATTACCGGGTAACCGATGCGCTCACCTTCGCTCAGGGCTTCATGAATATCGGCAACGTTGCCTTCGGTGCCCGGGGTTACCGGCACACCTGCGGCGATCATGGTGCGGCGCGCTTCGGTCTTGTCGCCCATGCGGCGAATGACATCAGCGGCCGGGCCGATGAACTTGATCCCGCGCTCGGCGCAGATCTCTGCCAGTTCAGCGTTTTCCGACAGGAAACCATAGCCCGGGTGCAGGGCATCACAGCCGGTTTCCACAGCCAGGTTCACCAGCTTGCGCGGGTTCAGGTAACCGGCCAGCGGCTCGGCACCAATGCTGTGAGCTTCATCGGCGCGCTTGACGTGCAGGGCGTGCCGGTCGGCGTCGGAATAGATCGCCACCGAGCGAATGCCCATCTCGGCGCAGGCACGCACGATCCGAACTGCGATTTCACCTCGGTTGGCGATCAGGATTTTTTTTATCACTGGAGTCTTCCCAAAGCCGTAGGAACAGTCGAGCCGGTTCTCCCGGTCGGCGCGTGACCAGACGTTGCTGGCCAGTCGCACATTCACCCTAGCGCTGTAGGTCGATAAACAAAAATCAATATTTGTTAGGGACTGCATTAGCAAAAGCTTATAGTTCGGTAACAAGGTGTTGCCGAAGAGCCAATAAAAAATGCGTAAGTCCTTGATGCGTATGACTTTGCGTCAAATGCAGATCTTTAACGAGGTGTGCGATTTGCGCTCGTACAGCCGAGCGGCAGAGGAGATGGCACTGACGCAACCCGCCGTTAGTCTACAGATCCGCCAGCTTGAAGAACTGATCGGCCAACCGCTTTTTGAGTACGTCGGCAAGAAGCTCTACCTGACAGAAGCAGCCGAGGCGCTGCAGCGCGCCAGCCGGGATATCTTCGGGCGCCTGGAGAGCCTGGACATGCAGCTGTCGGACATGCAGGGCTCACTGCAGGGGCAGTTGAAGCTGGCGATCGAGTCCAGTGCCAAGTACTTCGTGCCACACCTGTTCGCCGCCTTCAAGCAACGTCACCCGGAGGTCAACCTGACCCTTACGGTAGTCAACCGCGCCCAGGCCATCCGGCGCCTGTCGGACAACCGTGACGACCTGATCATCATGTCCATGGTACCTCAGGACATGGGCCTGGAGTTTCTGCCGTTCCTCAACAACCCGATCATCGCGGTAGCGCCGCCCGAGCACCCGCTGTGCAAGCTGGAGCAGCTGCGCCTGCAGGACCTGGAGCCTCATACCCTGCTGGTCCGCGAACAAGGCTCGGGCACGCGCAAGGCTTGCGAAGAGTACTTCAAGGACAAGCGCGTGCACTTCACCCAGACCCTGGAAGTGGCATCGGCCGATGCCCAGCGTGAGTGTGTGATCGCCGGCCTGGGCATCGCCCTGCTGACCCGCCACGCGGTCAACCTGGAGCTGGCCACCGGGGTGTTGAAAGAACTGCCGGTGGAGGAACTGCCGTTGTACCGCAGCTGGTGCGTGGTGCAGGCCAAGGCCAAGCGGCAATCGCCGGTGGCTTTGGCCTTTCTGGCGTTCATCCGCAGCGAACGTGCGCTGATCAGCGCGATTGTTGAACGTTTTTCGGGGAAGTTGCCGACGACGCCTGCCAAACCGTGAGTTCCTGCAACTCGGGGTAGTCCACCAGGTCGCGGAGCAGTTGACGTTGGTCGCAATAGCTCTCGATCGCGCGGCGGTACTCCATGCGGCGCTGATCCTTTTCCTGCTGTTTGCGAGCTTTGGCGTTGGGTTGGTATGTACCGTCGAAGTCACGAGCCATTGCCTGTCTCCCAGATAGGATGCGGGAGTTTCAGACTGGCCTTGATGGTTTACGGTTTGGCTGTGGAATGGTGACAAAACAATGAAAGTTGCTTTGCCTGTGCCGGCCTATTCGCGGGTAAACCCGCTCCTACACAGGTACGCGTTCCAGTGTAGGAGCGGGTTTACCCGCGAATAGGCCGGAACAGGCAACGAAAATCAGTCGTCTGTAGCCTTGATCGACTTGGGCGACAAACGCAGGCTGCGCAAGCTGCGCTTCACGCTCTTCAGGTGGTTGACCAGGCTCGGCCCGCGCGCCATGGCCACGCCCATGGCCAACACGTCGATCACCACCAGGTGGGCAATACGCGAAGTCAACGGGGTGTAGATTTCGGTGTCCTCATGCACGTCGATCGCCAGGTTGACCGTCGACAACTCGGCCAGCGGCGTCTGGCTGGGGCACAAGGTAATCAGGTTGGCGCCGCTCTCACGCACCAGGTTGGCCGTGATCAGCAGGTCCTTGGAACGGCCCGACTGGGAAATGCACACCGCCACATCGCCCGGCTTCAAGGTAACCGCCGACATCGCCTGCATGTGCGGGTCGGAATACGCCGCCGCGCTGAGCAGCAGGCGGAAGAACTTGTGCTGGGCATCGGCCGCCACCGCACCAGAGGCACCAAAGCCGTAGAACTCCACGCGCTGCGCCTGGGCCATGGCGCTTACCGCCTGTTGCAGCGCGTGCGGGTCGAGGTGCTCGCGCACTTCCATCAGGGTGTGCAGGGTGGTGTCGAAAATCTTCAGGCTGTAGTCGGCAACCGAATCGTCTTCATGGATGGCGAACTGGCCGAAACTGGCCCCGGCGGCCAGGCTTTGCGCCAGTTTCAGCTTCAGGTCCTGAAAACCCGAGCAACCAATGGCGCGGCAGAAACGCACGATGGTCGGTTCACTGATACCCACGCTATGCGCCAGGTCGGCCATCGAGCTGTGCATGACGGCAGCCGGGTCGAGCAGCACGTGGTCGGCCACTTTCAGTTCCGATTTGCGCAGCAGGTGGCGCGATTGGGCGATATGTTGCAACAGATTCACGGGCTGGACTCGGTTATGATCGGCTGGCCGGGTTGTAGCTTTCTTGTAGTTATACTACATGGACGCCAACCCGCCCAGTTAAACGAACGTGGAGAGTGGCGGTTTGACTATTCCTTGCGACATTCTGGTCTTCGGCGGCACCGGCGATCTGGCCTTGCACAAACTGCTTCCGGCGCTCTACCACCTGTTTCGCGAGGCCCGTTTGAACCCCGCCGTGCGGGTCATTGCCCTGGCCCGACGCAACTTGCCCCGAATCGACTACCTGAAGCTCGCCGAACGCCACTGCCGAGCACAGATTGCCCGCAACGACTTCGACGATGAAGTGTGGCAGCGTTTTTCCGCACGCCTCGACTACTTCCCCATGGATGCTTCGCAGAGCGCCGATTTCGGCCGCCTGGCACGCTACCTGGGCGAGCCCGGCGGGCTGACGCGCATCTTCTACCTGGCCACGGCGCCCAATCTGTTCGTACCGATCGCCAACCACCTGCGCGTTGCCGGGCTGGCCGACAGTGAAGCGCGTATCGTGCTGGAAAAACCGATCGGCCACTCGCTGGAATCGGCTACCGCCATCAATGAAGCGATTGGTGAGGTGTTCGAAGAGGGCCAGGTGTTCCGCATCGACCACTACCTGGGCAAGGAAACCGTACAGAACCTGATGGCCCTGCGTTTTGCCAATGCCTTGCTGGAGCCGGTGTGGCGTAACAACCAGATCGACCACGTACAGATCAGCGTTTGCGAGACGCTGGGTGTTGAGAACCGTGGCGGCTACTACGACCGCGCCGGGGCGATCCGCGACATGCTGCAGAACCACCTGCTGCAGCTGCTGTGCCTGGTGGCCATGGAGCCACCGGCGCAGTTCGAAGCCGAAGCGGTACGCGACGAGAAAGTGAAGATCCTGCGCGCGCTCAAGCCGATCACTGGCCAGGACGTGCAGGACAAGACCGTGCGCGGCCAATATGGCGCCGGGCGCATCGGCGGCCAGGAAGTGTCGGCCTACTACTTCGAGAAGGACGTCGACAACGACAGCGACACCGAAACCTTCGTCGCCATCGAGGCGCATATCGAAAACTGGCGCTGGGCGGGCGTACCGTTCTACCTGCGCACCGGCAAGCGCATGGCACGTCGCTCTTCGCAGATCGTCATCCAGTTCAAGCCGGTGCCCCACGAGCTGTTCAACGGTGGTCAGGTCAACCAGCTGCTGATCCAGCTGCAACCGGACGAACGCATCAGCCTGCGCATGATGACCAAGAGCCCGGGCAAGGGCATGCGCCTGGAGCCGGTAGACCTGAACCTGAACCTGGCCCAGGTGTTCAGCCAGACCCGCCGCTGGGAGGCCTATGAGCGTTTGCTGCTGGATGTGCTGGAAGGTGATTCGACACTGTTCATGCGCCGCGATGAAGTCGAAGCGGCCTGGGCCTGGGTCGACCCCATCCTCAAGGGCTGGGAAGAACACTTCCAGGCACCTCGTCACTATCCAGCGGGAACTTCCGGACCGGAACAGGCCAACAGTCTGCTCGCCAGGCACGGTAGACATTGGAATAGCTGAAATCTTGCCCTGCTCCTGAGGTGTGCGGAAACCGTGAAAGTAGTCGCCGCGCAAACGCGCTACTTTCAATCCGATCAGGAGCAGACCATGGCTGTAATCAACAACCTCGTTGCAATCAATGACATCGCAGCCAGCGAGAAGGTGTTCAGGGTTCACTGTACCGTGACGGTTGCCAACCCTGCGATCGAGCCGGTGCTGGTGGAACCGAAAATCCGCCACAGGGGCGGTTGGGAAGTACTGGAACTGCAGCTGAAAGACACGGGTGCTATCACTATGCAGGTACTCACGGAAAAAACCGTGATGTTCGAGCGGGTAGGCGGTACTTATTGGAAGAGCCTGGAGATCGTCCAGGCCGATGGCTCTCAGCGTTGCGAAATCCGCACCCTGGAGACGATAGACTGAGCCATTTACTGCCAGGCCAGCCCAAGGTGGCGGCCTGGCTGCCTATACCGGGTCGATGAACGGACAAGGGTAAAGGTGCATATTTATACAGTAGAGATTTGCCCCATTTCCTGGCGCACCCTAGAATGGCCCGATGCGCACAGACGACCTCTCCCTCCTGCTGAACTCCCTTAACGATGCCCAACGCCAGGCCGTAGCGGCCACGCTCGGGCGTCAACTGGTGCTTGCCGGCGCCGGTTCCGGTAAAACCCGCGTGCTGGTGCACCGCATCGCCTGGCTGATCCAGGTGGAGCAGGCATCGCCGCACTCGATCCTGTCGGTGACCTTCACCAACAAGGCCGCTGCCGAAATGCGTCAGCGGATCGAGCAACTGCTGGGGATCAACCCGGCAGGCATGTGGGTGGGTACGTTCCACGGCCTGGCCCATCGCCTGCTGCGGGCGCACTGGCAGGAAGCGCGGCTGGTACAGAACTTCCAGATCCTCGACGGCGACGACCAGCAGCGGCTGATCAAGCGCGTGATGCGCGAGCTTGGCCTGGATGAACAGAAATGGCCGGCACGCCAGGCCCAGTGGTTCATCAACGGGCAGAAGGACGAAGGCCTGCGCCCACAGCATATCCAGGCCGGGGGCGACCTGTTCCTGTCGACCATGCGCGACGTCTATACCGCCTACGAACAGGCTTGCGAGCGCGCCGGGGTCATCGACTTCTCCGAGCTGCTGCTGCGTGCGCTGGACCTGTGGCGCGACCACCCTGGGCTGCTGGAGCACTACCAGCGGCGCTTCCAACATGTGCTGGTAGACGAGTTCCAGGACACCAACGCCGTGCAGTACGCCTGGTTGCGCCTGCTGGCGCGCGGTGGCGCCAGCCTGATGGCGGTGGGCGATGACGACCAGTCGATCTACGGCTGGCGCGGCGCCAAGATCGAGAACATTCACCAGTACACCGCCGACTTCCCCGATGCCGAAATGATCCGCCTGGAGCAAAACTACCGCTCCACCGGTGGCATCCTCAAGGCGGCCAACGCCTTGATCGCCAACAACAGCGGGCGCCTGGGCAAAGAGCTGTGGACCGACATGGGCGAAGGCGAGCCGCTGACCCTGTATGCGGCCTACAACGAGCACGACGAAGCGCGCTACGTGGTGGAGACCATCGAAAGCCTGGTCAAGCAGGGTAACGCGCGTAACGAAATCGCCATCCTGTACCGTTCCAACGCCCAGTCGCGGGTACTGGAAGAAGCCCTGCTGCGCGAGCGCATTCCCTACCGCATCTATGGTGGCCAGCGCTTCTTCGAGCGCGCCGAAATCAAGAATGCCATGGCCTACCTGCGCTTGATCGAAGGCCGTGGCAACGATGCCGCCCTGGAGCGCGTGATCAACGTGCCACCACGCGGCATTGGCGAGAAAACCGTCGAAGCCATCCGCGAGCACGCCCGCCACAGCCAGCTGTCGATGTGGGGGGCCATGTGCCAGCTGCTTGCCGCCAAGGCTCTCAAGGGCCGCGCCGCCAGCGCCCTGGGGGCATTCATCGAGCTGATCGAGGGGCTGGCTGCCAAGGTCGTGGACATGCCGCTGCATACCATGACCCAGACCACCATCGAGCAGTCCGGGCTGATCATCTATCACCAGGAAGAAAAAGGTGAAAAGGGCCAGGCGCGGGTAGAAAACCTTGAGGAACTGGTCAGCGCGGCGCGCAACTTCGAGTCCACCGACGAAGACCCCGAGCTCTCGCCGCTTTCGGCGTTCCTCGGCCACGCCTCGCTTGAAGCAGGCGATACCCAGGCCGACGAGCATGAAGACAGCGTCCAGCTGATGACCTTGCACAGCGCCAAGGGCCTGGAATTCCCGTATGTGTTCCTGGTGGGTATGGAAGAAGGCCTGTTCCCGCACAAGATGAGCCTGGAAGAACCCGGCCGCCTGGAGGAGGAACGCCGCCTGGCCTATGTGGGCATTACCCGCGCCATGCGCCAGCTGGTCATGACCTACGCCGAGACGCGCCGCCTGTATGGAAGCGAGACCTACAACAAGGTGTCGCGTTTCGTACGTGAAATTCCGGCGGGCCTGATTCAGGAAGTGCGCTTGTCAAACAGCGTCAGCCGCCCGTTTGGCGGAGTCAAGACGGCCACCAACAGCAACCTGTTCGCCAACGCCAGCATTCCGCAGACTGCGTTCAACCTCGGCCAGCGTGTGCAACATGCGGTGTTCGGCGAGGGGGTGATCCTCAATTTCGAGGGTTCCGGCGCGCAGGCACGGGTGCAGGTGAATTTTGCCGAAGGCAGCAAGTGGCTGATGCTGGGGTATGCCAAGCTCGAAGCTATCTAAAGCCCAGCGCCGCCCCTTGTAGGAGCGGCCTTGTGTCGCGACAGGGCTGCGCAGCAGCCCCAACAATTTCAGCACCCCGGCAGAAATCCTAGGGCCGCTGCGCAGCCCTGTCGCGACACAAGGCCGCTCCTACAGGGATTGCGACAGCATTCAGAGGGGCGGTCCTACCTACCTTGTAACATCCAGGCAAAAGCTCGAAACATTATGTCGCTGGTCATGTGCCCGGGAACCTGTGCACCATGACGCGCGTGCAATCCACAACAGGGGATATCCCACTTATGCAACGTTTTCTTAGCATCGCACTGGCGCTCTGCGTCGGCCTGACGCTGAGCCTGGACGCCAACGCCAAGCGTTTCGGCGGCGGCAAGAGCTCGGGCTCCGCGCCTATCCACCAGACCCGCCAGGCCACGCCAACCACGCCTGCCGCCGCGCCGACCGCACCTGGCCGTGCAGCCCCGGCCGCCAGCGGTGCTTCGCGCTGGTTGGGCCCACTGGCCGGCCTGGCCGCCGGTGGCCTGCTGGCTTCCATGTTCATGGGCGACGGTTTCGAAGGTTTCCAGATCATGGACTTCCTGATCGTAGCGCTCATTGCCTTCCTGGTGTTCCGCTTCATCGCCGCGCGCCGTCGCCAGCAGCAGCCGCAAATGGCCATGCCGGGCCATGCGCCGATGCAGCGTGAAGCTCACGGCCAGCCTGCCCAGCCGTCGGTCTTCGGTGGTTCGGCCGCACCTGCTGCCGCAGCCGCCCCGGTGATCAACGCCCCGGCCTGGTTCAACGAGCAAAGCTTCCTGGCTGCCGCCCGTAACCACTTCCAGTCGCTGCAGCAGCACTGGGATGCCAACGAAATGGACAAGATCGCCGAGTTCGTGACCCCGCAAATGCTCGAGTTCCTCAAGCGTGAGCGTGCTGAGCTGGGTGATGGCTTCCAGGCCACCTACATCGACAACCTCGAAGTGCAGCTGGACGGCGTCGACGACCGCGCCGACCGTACCGACGCCACCCTGACCTTCCGTGGCGTGTCGAAGAACTCGCGCTTCGACCAGGGCGAAGTGTTCAGCGAAAGCTGGCACATGGTTCGCGCCCCGGGCGAGAACCAGCCTTGGCTGGTCGCCGGTATCCGTCAAAACGGCTAACCGCTGCGTGCTGCACAAAAAACCCCGGGCCTGCCCCGGGGTTTTTGCTTTTGCCAGAGTGGCCTACTAGGGTATAACGCGCAGCGTTGTCATCTAGGTCAGAGGAAGTGAACCGTGGAAGAAGTGATCGAACAACTCCGTGAAGCCAATGAGCCGGTACCAGTACCCTTGGAGCTTCCCGACGAGGACCAGCTGGTAGAGATCGAAGAGCAGCTGTTCATCAACATTCCGTTCGTGTTCAAAGAATTTCTGCTGACCGTGAGTGATGTGGTCTACGGCTCCCTTGAGCCGGTTACTTGTACCGACCCACAGTCGCACACCTACCTGCCAGAAGTTGCCGCCAACGCCTGGGATGCCGGCGTGCCGCGTGAGCTGATCCCGCTGTGCCAGGACGGTGACAATTACTACTGTGTCGAGGAAGACGGCACCGTGGTGTTGTGGGATGCCGAAGACGAAATCGTCGGCGAAGACAGTTGGGAATCGGTGTGGCACTGGGCGCGGGATGTTTGGCTGGAGAGCTGATTCCAGTTTCTAATTGATGCAGCCTGTGCTGGCCTCTTCGCGGGTGAACCCGCTCCCACAGGGACTGCATAGGTGCTGAGCATTGAGCAGTCCTGTGGGAGCGGGTTCATCGAGGCGTCGAACCGCCGCGAAGAGGCCAGCGCAGGAAAATTTATGGCTTAGTGCCACCAATGCAGTTAAAATCGCCAAGCTTTCTGCGCTTGGCGACATCGCTACCGCTCCATCCCCTCGGACAACGGTGAAATCTTGCGCAGGGAGCGTTACCCCCTCAGTGCGAGTTCTCGCGGCTGTTCTCCAGCGTCTCCAGCAAGGCAATCTGCATGCGTGTGTGCACGCGGATGAACCAGCGCCACAGCAAGGCCACCACCACCGCGGCCACCACGGCAATCACCAGCAGCAACTCACTGGTCGGCAGGATGCTCGCCGACAACGCCGACAGCAGCAGGAAAATCACCAGCAGCGACAACAGTGGGATCACCTCGGCGACCACACGGCGCACACGCTGGGTATGCCGCCCGGCCATTTCCGGCTTCACGCCCATCTCTGCCAGCAACATCGACAGCGCCTTGAGCTTACGATAGGCGGCGATCAGGAATGGCAGCGACAGCAACAACGCCGCGCCCCAGATCAGCGCTTTCTGCTGGCTGACGTCGCTGACCCACTCACTGAGCCAGTTGCCAATACGCCCAGCGAAGTAGCCGCCGCTGAAGAAGATGGCGATCACCAGTGCCAGGTTCACCCCCACCTGCAACAGGATGCGACGGATCATCGCCGCCAGCATGGCGCTCTCGCCCTGTGGCTGGATGCTGCGCAACCATTCACCATACAACGAAAGCACTCGCGCCAGACGGCCGGGCACCACATTGCCCAGCTTCTGCGACAGCGGATCGGCCGCACGGATCAGGTACGGCGTGAGCAGCGTGGTGATTGCCGATACCGCCACGGCCACCGGGTAGAGGAAGTCGCTGGTCACCTGCAGGGTCATGCCCAGCGCGGCGATGATGAACGAGAACTCGCCAATCTGCGAAAGCCCCATGCCCACCCGCAGTGACGTACGCCCGTCGTTGCCGGCAATGAACGCCCCCATGCCGCAAGAAATCATCTTGCCCAGTACCACCGCCAGGGTGATGACCACGATTGGCCAGGCGTAGTCGATCAGTACCTGAGGGTCGATCATCAGGCCGATGGCGACGAAGAAGATGGCGCTGAACAGGTCGCGTACCGGTTCGATCAGGCGCTCGATCTTCAGCAACTGGCGCGATTCGGCCATGATCGCGCCGATCAGGAAGGCGCCCAGCACCATGCTGTATTCCAGCTTCACCACCAACAGGCAGAAGCCGAAGCACAGGCCCAGCACGGTAATCAGCAACATCTCGTTGCTTTCGAATTTGGCCACATAGGCCAGCAACCGCGGCACCAGCAAAATACCGATGACCAGCGCGACGATCATGAACAGCGACAGCTTGCCGACGGTGGAGAACACTTCGCCCGAGCTGACCGTGCCGCTGACGGCGATGCCCGACAGCAAGGCGATGATGCCGATGCCGAGGATATCCTCGACAATCAGCACGCCGAAGATCAGCTGGGCAAAGCGCTCGTTCTTCATCTTCAGGTCGTTGAGCGCCTTGACGATGATGGTGGTCGAGGAAATGGCCAGGATGGCACCCAGGAACAGCGAATCCATGGTGTTCCAGCCGAACCAGCGGCCAATCTCGAAGCCGATCCAGATCATCAGCACGATTTCCAGGAACGCCGCGATAAATGCCGTGGCGCCCACCTTGAACAGCTTGCGCAGGCTGAACTCCAGGCCCAGGCAGAACATCAGGAAGATCACCCCCAGTTCGGCGAGGGTCTTGATGGTGTCTTCGTCATGGATCAGGCCGAATGGCGGGGTGTGCGGGCCGATGATGAAGCCAGCGACAATGTAGCCCAGCACCACCGGCTGCTTGAGGCGGTGAAACAGAATGGTGACCACGCCAGCAACAAGCATGATGACTGCCAGGTCCTGGATGAAGCTGATGGCATGCATGGCGTGATACTCCTTTTCTCGTCTTTTTTATGGATGCCTGGGCAGACCGCTCCTCTGCCAAGGCAACCCTGAGCGAGCAGCAAGTACATACTGTATTGAATGCAGGAAAGCCCATGTTGCATGGGCGTACTCAGGTTAACATCGCGCCACGCCCCAAAAAGCCGGTGCAATATGCAGAAACAGATCGGCTGGAAAAGCGCCGCTGATGGCATGATCAGCGTGACGATGGCGCGTCAGCCAACGTCCCGTATCAGCAAGGCAAATTAAAAAGAGGGGAACAGAAGTGTCTGCAGAAGATAACGCCCTCCATTCGCCCGATTCAGCGCAACCTCACCGTGAGCACACTATGGAACCTGGAAACGCCCAGCTGAGCATGACCGTCCTGATGACCCCGGACATGGCCAACTTTTCTGGCAACGTACATGGCGGCACCCTGCTCAAGTACCTCGACGAAGTGGCCTATGCGTGCGCCAGCCGCTACGCCGGGAGTTACGTGGTCACCCTGTCGGTTGACCAGGTGATCTTCCGCGAGCCCGTGCACGTGGGTGAACTGGTGACCTTCCTGGCGTCGGTCAACTACACCGGCAACACCTCGATGGAGGTGGGCATCAAGGTGGTGACCGAGAACATCCGCGAGCGCTCGGTGCGTCATTCCAATAGCTGCTTCTTCACCATGGTCGCGGTCGACGACAACCGTCGCCCGGTGCCGGTACCGCCGCGCCAGCCGCACAGCAGCGAAGAAAAACGCCGCTTCCTGCAAGGCCAGCAGCGCCGGCAGATCCGTCAGGAGCTGGAGAAGCGCTATCAGGACCTGAAAACCGACGCCATTTAAAGCGCCAGCGGCTGCGCCTCGAAACGCACCCGGGGGTGAGCGATGCGGTCCTGGGCCCGCACCAGCTGCAACTCGTAGCTGGCGCAGGCCTGGGTTTCCAGCAGTACTTCGTGCACCGCTGCGGCAGTGAATTCGAATGCCTGCACCCAGCTGTCGCCAAGCAGCACGCGGGCCAGGAACAGGCCTGAGGTCAGGTCACCCACCCCTACCGGCTGACGCGGGAACGCCAGCAGCGGGCGGCGCAGGTGCCAGCTGTGCTCGGCGGTCACCAGCAGCATCTCGAACTGGTCCTCGGCACGCCCGGGGTAGGCCAGGTGCTTGACCAGCACCACCTGCGGCCCACGCTGCAGCAAGCTGCGCGCCATGCCTACGCAATCCTCCAACGACTGCGCACGGCGCCCGCAGAAGCTGTCCAGCTCAAGCTGGTTGGGGCAGAGGATGTCAGCCCTGGCAGCCGCTTCGTCGAGCAGGAACTCGCTGACTTCCGGTGGCACGATGCAGCCCTTCTCCGGGTGCCCCATGACCGGGTCGCACAGGTACAACGCCTTTGGGTTCACGGCCTTGATCCGCTCGACGCCCGCCAGAATCGCCCGGCCTTGCTCGGCACTGCCCAGGTAGCCGGAAAGCACTGCGTCGCAGTGGCCCAGCTCGCCAATATTGGAAATGCCTTCCACCAACGCAGGAATTTGCGCTGGGGCAAGCACTTCGCCAGCCCACTGGCCATACTGTGTGTGATTGGAGAACTGCACGGTATTGAGCGGCCAGACATTGACCCCGATACGCTGCATGGGAAACACCGCGGCGCTGTTGCCGGCGTGGCCGAACACCACATGGGACTGGATGGCGAGCAGGTGCGGGGTACGTTTCATGCGGGAGGTTTCCAAAACTGTTTCAGGGATTGTGCGCAGCGCAGTATGAACTCGATTGCCACCTGTACGACAGGCCAGGGACGCAGTTAAGCTGGATCTACCTGTTTGGAGCATATGCAAATGTTGACCCTGGAGAACCTCTTCGTCCTGATGCTGGTAGCCACGGCAGGCGCCTGGTTGTGGCACAACCACGGGTTGCGCGAAAAAGCCCTGGAGCGGGTCAAACAGCATTGCGCCAAGCTCGACCTCGAGTTGCTCGACGATGCCGTCGCGCTCAAGCGCATCGCCTTTGTCCGTGACGCCAATGGCCGCAAGCGCCTGGCGCGCGTCTACGCCTTCGAGTTCACCGTCACCGGCGAGCAACGCCACCCCGGTACCGTGACCCAGTTCGGTGCGCACAGCGTACAGATCGAACTGGCACCCTACCCGTTCGAAATCAAGACCCCACCGCGCGCCGACAACGTCATCGAGATGCAGCAGTGGCGCCAAGAGCACAACCGCTGGCGCAACTGATCAACTGACTCGGCATTCGCTCAACCCGGCTTGCAGTTCGGGTTGCGATTGCGGCTGCTCGAAAATCAGCTCAATACGCGTATCCCGGCGCCAGTCGCTGGGCTGCCAGGCGGGGATATCCCCATTCAGGCCATTGAATGATTGCCAACCCTCCACGCTGTGGATAACCCCTTTGGCACGCTGCCAGGGCCAGGCGCGCAAGAACGCCTGTAACCGCTGTGGATAAAACTGCTGGCCGGGGTGCCAGCGCCAGCCGATGCTCCAACCCCCTTCACCTTGCTGCGCAGAACACACCGGCTGGCCGGGGTCTGCCAATAGCATTGCTGGGGCACTTTTAAGATTGTCGACAATCTTGTTTTCTGCAAACGGGCTGTCGACAATCTTTATGGATGAGGCTGGAAGGCCCGAAAATGGCAGCTTTCCTTGGCTGACCCAGGAAATAGTTTTCTGTTTAAATTTATTAGTTATCAACAACTTAAATGATTCATCCACAGCCTCCGACTTGTTGAAAACAACGCTTTCACACGCCTCGAAAGCTAGCTTTTGAGCCTCCGCAAGTGGCTCGTTTCGGGCCATTGACTGGGCATCCAAAACCATCAACAACGGCTGTATTGTCAGCACTCCAGCCCAAGGGGCTTGCTGCAGCTGAGCCAGCAACTGCAAAGGATGACCCAGCCCGGAGGGCTCGATAAACAGCCGATCAGGACTGGCCTTGCGCAGCAGCCGGCCTAAACCTACCTGGAACGGCATGCCGTTGACGCAGCACAGGCAGCCGCCTGCGACCTCGCCGATGGCAATCCCGTCCTCATCGCGGCTTAGCAAGGCAGCATCCAGGCCCACAAGCCCGAATTCATTGATCAAAACGGCCCAGCGTTCGTTGGCCGGGCGCTGGGCCAGCAGGTGACGAATCAGGGTGGTCTTGCCGGCCCCCAGCGGGCCGGCAATCACATGAGTGGGTATGTTCTGCAGCATGGGGGGCTTCAAGCAGTGGTGATGCCTCACTATGCGCCGTCAGGCCAACCAGTCAAGGCTGAGCAACAGGCGCCCCTGCTGCCCCGAAGGTGAGCGGTGCACCAGGCCTGCGCCTTCGTTGCCCTGCCACTTCTCGCCCTTTAGCACGGCCACTTCGCCGGCCCGCAATCTCTGAATGTTATCCACACCATGATTTGCTGTGGGTAACTCTCCACGCTGGCAGGCCTGCTCTTGCAACCACTCACTGC
Organism: Pseudomonas sp. NPDC089392; assembly: GCF_044749595.1. NCBI lineage: Bacteria > Pseudomonadati > Pseudomonadota > Gammaproteobacteria > Pseudomonadales > Pseudomonadaceae > Pseudomonas > Pseudomonas sp. NPDC089392. The sequence continues at coordinate 35,749 of NZ_JBIVIF010000013.1, read as the reverse complement.
CGGGGCCCACGTAGGTGGTAAGCAGGCGCAACGGCACGTTATCCACATGGAAGCGCGGGCACATGGGGCCGGCCAGTACTCGCAGCCGCAACCCGACCCGCCGAGCGCCTACCAGGCACGTATAGGCAGCCACCAGCCAAGCCACATCGGCAACGAAGGCTTCGTAGCCATGCAGGTCAGCCGCTTCACGCAACAGGTCAGCCAGGGCCGGCATTTGCTGCTCGTCCACGTCGATGACGCGCTGGTCGGTCAAAGGTTGGCCAAGGCAGACCACCAACTCGGCAAAGTCCTCCAACTGTGCCGGCAAGCGCCGACGCCACACTGCCAGGTTCACGCCATCCTGCAGCACTTCGGTCAGGACTTGCGGCGTCTCGCCGAACACCTGTAAGTTATCCACAGGCTTAAGCGCTAGAGTCATGCTGGCGACTCCTCATGCCAAGGGCCGAACGGATCGGGCAGGCGCAACCAACCCATGTGCCCCAAATGCATTTCCTGATCCGTCAACAGGCAGAAATCGAGGGCTGTGGATAGTTTTCCGAAGTCGATATTCTGCCCAATGAACACCAATTCCTGCCGGCAGTCACCGGTCTCGGCGGACCAGTGTTTCAGGATCGCAGCCGTGTTATCCACATCCTCTGGCCACTGCTCGCGTGGCACGAAGCGCCACCAGCGACCGGCCATGCCGTGACGCATCATCCCGCCCGCCTGTGACCAGCTACCGGCCTCCTGGTATTTGCTCGCCAACCAGAAAAATCCCTTCGAACGCAACAGCCGGCCGTTGCTCCACGGGGTGTGGATAAAGTCGAAAAAGCGCTGTGGATGAAACGGCCGCCTGGCCTGCCAGGTAGTGGCCGCGATGCCGTACTCTTCAGTCTCTGGCACATGGTCACCGCGCAACGCTTGCAGCCAGCCGGGCGCTTGCGCAGCTTGGTCGAAGTCGAACAGCCCAGTGTCGAGGATGCGCGCCAGCGGCACCTGGCCCATGACCATGGGCACGATCTGCGCACGGGCATTGAGGCTGCGCAAAATGGCGGTGAGTTCTTCGCGCTCGTGCTGGCTGATCAGGTCGATCTTGCTCAGCAACAACACATCGGCGAACTCTACCTGTTCGATCAGCAAATCACTGATGGACCGCTCGTCCTCTTCACCCAAGGTCTCACCGCGGCTGGCCAGGCTGTCTGCTGCCTGGTAGTCGCGCAAGAAGTTCAGGCCATCGACCACTGTGACCATGGTGTCCAGCCGCGCCATGTCTGACAGGCTGCGACCCTGTTCGTCGCGAAAGGTGAAAGTCTCGGCCACCGGCAGTGGCTCCGAGATGCCCGTGGACTCGATCAACAAATAATCGAAACGCCCTTCAGCGGCCAGCCGCGCCACTTCTTCAAGCAAGTCTTCACGCAACGTGCAGCAGATGCAGCCATTGCTCATCTCGACCAGCTTCTCCTCGGCACGGTTGAGGCTGACGTTACGCTGCACTTCGGTGGCGTCGATGTTTATTTCACTCATGTCGTTGACGATTACCGCGACCCGCAGGTTGTCGCGGTTACGCAGTACATGGTTGAGCAAGGTGCTTTTGCCGGCGCCAAGGAAGCCGGACAGGACGGTGACGGGGAGACGGTTGGACATGGCGAAACCTCTTCAAGCGGACGCATTCGAAACGATGCATTGCACAATGTTATAAAGTAACAATACAATTTCGCCAAGCCGTTCTCGACGGACGAGTACTCACCGGGGATGAAACATGAATCTGCCACGCACCATGGTGTTGCTGTTGTTCGCCGTGTCCAGTTCGCTGCCGGCCATGCCACAAGGCAACGCATTGGCGCTATGTACGCGCAGCGCGACTCTGCTCGCTTGCCAGGACGGCAAGGGCAGTTACTACAGCGTGCGCACCGAAGGCAGCACGTTGTACCTGCGTGGATACGACTACAGCAGCCGGCGCCTATGGGCACAAACCAATAGCCGCTATGGCGCGCTGAATTTTTTCACCGGCCTTGCCAGCGATGGTGAAGCTTGGGTGGGTTACAGCCGGCGCATTGGCTGGACCACCTTGAACCGCGTATCGAGTTCCAGTGGGCAGAGCTTCAATCTGCACTGCAGCTTGATCGGTGGTTGCCGTTGATGTCCCTTTTAATCTGGAAAGCCAAATGACGCAGCTCAAGCTCCCCGATATCGCCGCACAAACCCAGCACTACAGCTTGCCGTTGAACTGGGTAGGTATGTGCGGGATCGCCCTGCCTGTGCAATTCGAAGGGAAAACTGCAGCAGCCAAAGCCGATGCTGGGGTAAGCCTGGTAGACGCGAGCTCGCGCGGTATCCACATGTCGCGGCTTTACCTTGCCCTGGAATCATTGGAAAACCAGCCCCTCACACCGCTGGCAATCCGGCAGGTTCTGGCTGAATTCCTGAGCAGCCATGAAGGCCTTTCCTCCTCGGCTTATTTGCGCCTCAGCTTCGAGCATCTGTTGAAACGGCCCGCGTTGGTCAGCCCATTGGCGGGCTGGAAAAGTTACGCCGTGACAGTTGATGCAAAGATCGAAAATGAAATGTTCCACGTGGAACTTTCCGTTTCCGTACCTTACTCCTCGACCTGCCCATGCTCGGCTGCACTCGCTCGGCAGCTGATTCAGCAACAGTTCCAGGCGCATTTCAGCGAAATGCAGCTCGACAAATCAGCGGTTCTAGAATGGCTGGGTAGCGCTGAAGGCATTGTGGCTACACCTCACAGCCAACGAAGTACTGCGCAAATCCAGGTACGGCTACGCAGTAATCAGCACGTGTTGCCCATCACTGATTTGATCGATCGCATTGAGGCCAGCCTGGGGACGGCGGTGCAGACCGCGGTGAAACGCGCAGATGAACAAGCTTTCGCCTTGGCCAACGGGCAGAACCTGATGTTCTGCGAAGACGCCGCACGACGCCTTCATAAGGCGCTACGGAAAATAGACTGGAGCACGGCCTTCAAGTTGCGTGTGGAACATGCAGAAAGCCTGCATGCCCACGACGCTGTCGCCACCAGCCAGTGGCAATGGGATGTTTAGCTGCGCGGTTTGACCGTGCCGCAGTCATTACCCAACCACACCGCACGGGTGTTCATGCTGCCTTGCTGCTGAACACCCGAGGCGTTGAACGTGCCGTTGACTTGGGTGGTGAACTCCCGATCGCTGAGGAAAGTAGCCTGGCCACTGCCCTGAGCCTTCGGGCAACTGAACTGGAACTTCCAGACATTGCCGGTGCGGTCGGTGATCTTCTGAGTACAACCTGACTTCGGATCCTGCAGCGGGATATCGTTGGTTGCCACCTGCTCTTGTGTCAGGCACGAACGCACACCCTTACCACCGACGGTCACCCCTTGTTTGGCCAACACGCCTTCCATCATCGCGCGTTGCTCCGGCGGCAAATTCTTCAACTGGCCGAGCATGAACTCCATGTCGGGTAACGGCTTGCCATCGACCTGCATGTTGCTGGTAGTCAGCTCCCACAAACCTGGCTGCAGCATCTGAGCATGCACCAGCGGGCTGCTCATACCTAGGGCCAACGCCAACAGTGGCAGACGAATCTTCATGGACGAACGCTCCTGGAAAAAGCCGGCCAAGTGGGCCGGGCTGAGCCTTAGACGCCAAATCCACCTGCGGGTTGCAAGTCGGACCGGGAACGTGTTCTGTTACCTCAAGTGTACTCGGCAAGCAGGATGCATATGGATTACCACAGCCCCTACTTCTTCGGTTACCTACTCGGCCTCGTTCACTTGCTGGGTATCGTTGCCGCACTGCACGCGCTATTCACCGTGCGAACTGCCCAGGGCGCAATCGCCTGGGCCATGCCTTTGTTCTTCATCCCCTACCTCACATTGATCCCTTACCTGATCTTTGGCGCCCGCTCGTTCTATGCCTACATCAAGGCAAGGCGCCAGGCCAACCAGGAAATGCACGTGGCCATGGCCAACCTCAACTGGCGCCCTTGGGTAGAAGAAGCCCTCACGGCCCGTGAGTCGGAAAGCTACGCGGCCTTGCGTGCCATGCCCAAGCTGGGGCGCATGCCCTGCCTGGCCAACAACCAGGTGAAGTTGCTGATCGATGGCACGGCAACATTCGAAGCCATCTTCGCCGCTATCGAAAAAGCCCGCGATGTGGTGCTGGTACAGTTCTTCATCATCCATGACGACACCCTCGGCAAGGCGCTGCAACAACTGCTAATGCGCAAGGCCGCCGAGGGGGTGCAGGTGTTCGTGCTGTACGACCGGATTGGCAGCCATGCCCTGCCAGCCAGCTACAGCCAGGTGCTGCGTGACGGTGGCGTGCAGATCCATGCTTTCGCCAGCCGCCGCGGCTGGTTCAACCGCTTCCAGGTGAACTTCCGCAACCATCGCAAGATCGTGGTAGTGGATGGCCTGCTCGGGTTTATCGGCGGCCACAACGTGGGGGACGAGTACCTCGGCGAGCACCCGCAGCTTTCCCCTTGGCGTGATACTCATGTACAGATTATCGGGCCGGTACTGGCCTGCCTGCAGGAATCGTTCGCCGAAGACTGGTACTGGGCCACGCGCCAGCTACCGCCGCTGATCCTGCCAGATGCCTACCCGGAAAACGGCGTGCTGTGCCAGGCCTTGGCCAGCGGCCCAGCCGACCCGCAGGAAACCTGCGCGCTGTTCTTTCTCGAAGCGATCCATTCGGCTACCCGCCGCGTGTGGATCACCAGCCCCTACTTCATCCCTGACGAGGCGGTGTTTGCAGCGCTGCGTCTGGCGGTATTGCGTGGGGTCGATGTGCGTGTGCTGATCCCGTCACGCCCGGACCACCGCATCGTCTACGCTGCCTCCAGCCTGTTTGCCTTCGAAGCGGTGCGCGCGGGGGTGCGCATGTACCGCTACCAACCGGGCTTCTTGCATCAGAAGGTCGTGCTGGTGGATGACGATGTCAGCGCGATCGGCAGTGCCAACCTGGACAACCGCTCGTTCCGCTTGAACTTCGAGATCACCCTGCTGACGGTCGACCGCGACTTCGCCGATCAGGTCGAGCTTATGCTGATCAATGACTTCGAACAGGCGCGGGAAATTACTGCCGAGGACAGCCGTGATACTCATCGGCTGCAACAACTGGGGATGCGGATTGCGCGGCTGATTTCGCCGATTCTGTAACAACCCATTTTCACTCAGGCTCAAGTGGGAGCGGGTTCACCCGCGAATGCATCGGTGAATCCACCATCGTATTCGCGGGTAAACCCGCTCTCACAGGGTATGGGTTAGACCGCAGGTTTCGGCGGTAAAGGTCTTCGCGCGTCCAAGGCAAGTCATGATGCCCATCGGCATAAGGCTTCACCGCCAATATCTGGTGCAGGTTGATCCAGCCCTTCTGGAAGGCATAAGCACACCCGGCCAGGTACAGGCGCCAGATGCGCAGGGTCTTCTCGGGCACCAGCGCGGCGGCCTTGTGCAACTGGTTCTCCAGGTTCTCGCTCCAGTGGTGCAGGGTCTTGGCGTAATGCAGACGCAGGCTTTCCACGTCCACCACCTCCAGCCCCGCTTCACAGATGCTAGCGCTGATCATCGATAGGTGCGGCAGTTCACCATGGGGGAACACGTAGCGGTCGATGAACTCGCCCGCACCACGCCCGACCGGGCGACCATCGATATGCTTGGCGGTGATACCGTGGTTCATCACCAGCCCCCCTGCCCTCACTGCCCCGAACAGCTTCTGGCAATACAACGCCAGGTTGGCATGCCCGACATGCTCGAACATGCCAACGCTGACCACTTTGTCGAAGCGACCATCCTGGGGCAGGTCGCGGTAATCGAGAATCTGCAGTTCGACCTTGTCGGCCAGGCCTTCGGCCTTGACACGCTGACGGCCAAGTTTGAGCTGCTCTTTGCTCAAGGTGATACCGAATACCTTGGCGCCATACTCGCGGGCGGCAAAACGCGCCAGCCCACCCCAACCACAGCCAACGTCCAACAGGTAGTCACCGGCGTCCAGGCGCAGCTTGCGACACAGGTGATCGAACTTGTCCTGCTGCGCCTGATCGAGCGTGTTATCGGGCTCGCGGAAATAGGCACACGAATAGGCCATGTCCTGGTCCAGCCACAGCTGGTAGAACGCATTGGAGACGTCATAGTGATAGGAGATGGCTTTGGCGTCAGTGCTCTTGTCATGGGACAAACGCTGCGGTGGCGTTTCATCTTCCTGCGCAAACAGCGCTTCGCTCAGCTCATCGCACACACGGATGGCTTCACCGATATCGCCTTCCAGCTCCAGCTTGCCTTCGACGAATGCAGTGCCCAGCTGCTCCATGCTCGGGTGGGTCAACTGGCTGATCATCTGTGGTTCTTTGACCAGGATAGTGACTTGCGGGCTAGGCCCAAGATCGAAATGGTTACCGTCCCACAGTTTCAGCCGCAGCGGCAGATGCAGGCTCTGCAAGGCCGGTGGAAGTTGCGCAAGCATGAACGACCCTCCTGTCCGTATTTGGCCACGACGCCTGATATTTCGAACGTCGCCGGATCAGAGTAGTTCATTCGTAGGAGGTTTCCTCTAAACAAGACCATGGTCTAGAACCAACCGATCTTATCCGCACAGCAGATTGTATACAATTCTTGCGTCTCAGCTTACCCTTGTGCCCCTCTCGCGCTTCTACATCCTGGAGTTGAACCCATGAAATCCTATGACGTGGTGATCATCGGCGGTGGCCCTGGCGGCTACAACGCAGCCATCCGCGCCGGCCAACTGGGCCTGAGCGTCGCCTGCGTGGAAGGCCGCTCGACCTTGGGCGGCACCTGCCTCAACGTGGGCTGCATGCCGTCCAAGGCGCTGCTGCATGCTTCCGAACTGTACGAGGCTGCCAGCGGTGACGAGTTCGCCAACCTCGGTATCGAAGTGAAACCCACCCTCAACCTCGCCCAGATGATGAAACAGAAGGACGAGAGCGTGACTGGCCTGACCAAGGGCATCGAGTACCTGTTCCGCAAGAACAAGGTCGACTGGATCAAAGGCTGGGGCCGCCTGGACGGCGTCGGCAAGGTCGTGGTCAAGGCCGAGGACGGCAGCGAAACCGCGCTGGAGGCCAAGGACATCGTCATTGCCACCGGCTCCGAGCCCACCCCGCTGCCAGGTGTGACCATCGACAACCAGCGCATCATCGACTCGACCGGCGCGCTGTCCTTGCCACAAGTGCCCAAGCACCTGGTGGTGATCGGTGCCGGTGTAATCGGTCTTGAGCTGGGTTCGGTATGGCGTCGCCTGGGTAGCCGGGTTACGGTCATCGAATACCTCGACCGCATCTGCCCGGGCACCGACACGGAAACCGCCAAGACCCTGCAAAAGGCACTGGCCAAGCAAGGCATGGCGTTCAAGCTGGGCAGCAAGGTGACCCAGGCCACTGCAAGTGCCGATGGCGTAAGCCTGACGCTGGAGCCTGCCGCTGGCGGCACCGCAGAATCGCTGCAGGCCGATTACGTGCTGGTGGCTATCGGCCGCCGCCCCTATACCAAAGGGCTGAACCTTGAAAGCGTAGGCCTGGAAACCGACAAGCGCGGCATGCTCGTCAACGAGCACCACCGCACTTCAGTGCCTGGAGTCTGGGTGATTGGCGACGTCACTTCCGGCCCGATGCTGGCGCACAAGGCCGAAGACGAAGCGGTGGCCTGCATCGAACGCATCGCCGGCAAGCCCCATGAGGTCAACTACAACCTCATCCCTGGCGTGATCTACACCCGCCCGGAACTGGCCACTGTGGGCAAGACCGAAGAGCAGCTGAAGGCCGAAGGGCGTGCTTACAAGGTTGGCAAGTTCCCCTTCACCGCCAACAGCCGCGCCAAGATCAACCATGAGACCGAAGGCTTCGCCAAGGTCATTGCCGATGCCGAAACCGACGAAGTGCTGGGTGTGCACCTGGTAGGCCCAAGCGTCAGCGAGATGATCGGCGAATTCTGCGTGGCCATGGAGTTCTCGGCCTCGGCCGAAGATATCGCCCTCACCTGCCACCCTCACCCGACCCGCTCTGAGGCTTTGCGCCAGGCAGCGATGAATGTCGATGGGATGGCGATGCAGATCTGATTCGAGAGAGCGGGCTGCTTTGCAGCCCTATCGCGGCACAAGGCCGCTCCTACAGGGAATTGCGTTCCCCTGTAGGAGCGGCCTTGTGCCGCGAATGGGGCGCAAAGCGCCCCCGGCAATCTGACAAGCCTGCGCTTTACTCGACGGTAACCGACTTTGCCAGGTTACGCGGCTGGTCCACGTCGGTGCCCTTGAGCACGGCCACGTAGTACGACAGCAGCTGCAGCGGAATGGTGTACAAGATCGGCGCCAGGGCGTCGGCGATGTGCGGCACCTTGATCACGTGAGTACCATCGCCATTGGTCATGCCAGCCTGCTCATCGGCGAACACCACCAGTTCGCCACCACGGGCACGTACTTCCTGCAGGTTGGACTTCAGCTTTTCCAGCAGTTCGTTGTTCGGCGCAACGGTCACCACCGGCATGTCGTTGTCCACCAGTGCCAGCGGGCCGTGCTTCAGCTCGCCTGCCGGGTAGGCCTCTGCGTGGATGTAGGAGATCTCCTTGAGCTTGAGCGCCCCTTCCATCGCCACCGGGTATTGCGCACCGCGACCGAGGAACAGGGTGTGATGCTTGTCGGCGAACAGCTCGGCGATTTTCTCGACGGTGGCGTCCATGGCCAGGGCTTCGCCCAGGCGCGCCGGCAGACGGCGCAGCTCCTCGACCAATTCGGCTTCGACCCCGGCTTCCAGGGTACCGCGCACTTGGCCCAGGGCCAGGGTCAGCAGCATCAGCGAAACCAGCTGGGTGGTGAAGGCCTTGGTCGAGGCCACGCCAATTTCCGGGCCGGCCAAGGTCAGCAGGGTCAGGTCCGACTCACGCACCAGCGAGCTGATGCCCACGTTGCAGATCGCCAGGCTGCCGAGGAAGCCCAGCTCCTTGGCATTGCGCAATGCAGCCAGTGTGTCGGCGGTTTCGCCGGACTGCGAGATGGAAACGAACAGGGTGTCCGGCTGCACCACCACCTTGCGGTAACGGAACTCGCTGGCCACTTCGACCTGGCACGGGATGCCAGCCAGGCTTTCCAGCCAGTAGCGGGCAACCATACCGGCGTGGTAGCTGGTACCGCAGGCAACGATCTGCACATTGCGCACCTTGGCGAACAGCGTAGCGGCCTGCGGGCCAAAAGCCTGGACCATGACGTGGTCCTTGCCCAGGCGGCCTTCCAGGGTACGCTGGACCACAGTTGGCTGCTCATGGATTTCCTTGAGCATGAAGTGGCGATAGGTGCCTTTGTCAGCAGCTTCGGCACCTTCGTGGTACTGCACGGTCTCGCGCTGGACCTTGTGGCCGTCCTGGTCCCAGATGGTTACCTGGTCACGGCGGATTTCGGCAATGTCGCCCTCTTCCAAGTACATGAAGCGGTCGGTGACCTGGCGCAGGGCCAGCTGGTCGGACGCCAGGAAGTTCTCGCCCAGGCCCAGGCCGATGACCAGCGGGCTGCCGCTACGGGCTGCCACCAGGCGGTCCGGCTGCTTGGCGCTGATCAGCGCCAGGCCATAGGCACCATGCAGGCGCTTCACCGCAGCCTTCAGCGCATCAGCCAGGTCCGGAATGCTCTTCAGGGTGTGATGGATCAGGTGGACGATGACTTCGGTGTCGGTCTGCGAAGTGAAGACGTAGCCAAGGCCCTTCAGCTCTTCACGCAGCTCTTCGTGGTTCTCGATGATGCCGTTGTGCACCACCGCCACGTCGTTGCCCGAGAAGTGCGGGTGGGCGTTGCCTTCGGTCGGTGCACCGTGGGTTGCCCAACGCGTGTGGGCGATGCCCAGCTGGCCGTTGAGGGGCTCGGCGACGACTGCGGCTTCCAGTTCGGCGACCTTGCCGATACGGCGGCGGCGTTGCAGCTCACCATTCTGGGTGAGGACCGCCAGGCCGGCACTGTCGTACCCGCGGTACTCAAGACGCTTGAGGCCTTCAATCAGGATGGCTGTGATGTTGCGCTCGGCTACGGCACCAACGATTCCACACATGTTCTATTGCTCCTGGCTGATCGCGGCGCAGATCAGGTTGATGCCGCGGGCTTGAATTTGTTCGCGAGCCGCTGCGGGCAGGCGTTCGTCAGTAATAAGGGTGTGCACGCTGCCCCAGGGCAGCTCAAGGTTGGGGATCTTGCGCCCCACCTTGTCCGACTCGACCATCACGATCACTTCACGGGCGACTTCAGCCATGACCCGGCTTAGCCCGAGCAACTCGTTGAACGTGGTGGTGCCCCGGCCGAGGTCGATGCCATCGGCACCGATGAACAGCTGGTCGAAATCGTAGGAGCGCAGGACCTGCTCGGCGACCTGGCCCTGAAACGACTCGGAATGCGGGTCCCAGGTACCCCCGGTCATCAGCAGCACCGGCTCATGCTCAAGGTCGCAGATGGCGCGGGCCACGTTCAGCGAATTGGTCATCACCACAAGGCCAGGCTGGCGCCCCAGCTCGGGGATCATCGCTGCCGTGGTGCTGCCACTGTCGATGATGATGCGCGCATGCTCACGGATACGCCCGACAGCGGCGCGGGCAATGGCCTTTTTATAGGAGGACACCGGCTGGGCGGGTTCACCGAGCAGCTCTTGCGGCACCGGCACCGCACCACCGTAGCGGCGCAGCAGCAGGCCGTTGGCTTCCAGGGCGGCGAGGTCTTTGCGAATGGTCACTTCCGAGGTTTCAAAACGCTTGGCCAAGGCGTCCACGCTCACCTCGCCCTGCTCGCTGAGCATGGCCAGAATGTTGTGGCGGCGTTGGGGGGTGTTACGTTTCGACATGAGCGGTTAAGTTTCGATTCGAAAGATAATGATGCCAATCAAAACCTAAGATGGACGATTCGTCAAGCTGTGGATAAAACTTCGCGACAACCCGCTCCCACATGAAGTGCGCCAAGGTTGGCAATTCAGCAAGACGATGGCCCCAAGAGTATTTGTGACGCCAATAAAAAAGCCGACTTACTTACATAGGTCGGCTTTCGATCGAAACAGCTGTGGATAACTCAGCTCTTCTTGATCTTCTCCGGCCGCTTCCAGCCCGAGATGTTGCGCTGGCGTGCACGGCCCACCGCCAGCTCACCAGCTTCGACGGCCTGGGTGATGGTCGAACCAGCTGCAGTGGTCGCACCCGCCTTGATTTCCACAGGCGCCACCAGCGAGTTGTTGGAGCCGATGAACACGTCCTCACCCATCACGGTCTTGAACTTGTTGGCGCCGTCGTAGTTGCAGGTGATGGTGCCGGCGCCGATGTTGGTGCGCGCACCGATCTCGGCATCGCCCAGGTAGGCCAGGTGGCCTGCTTTGGCGCCCTCACCCAGGCGGGCGTTTTTCAGTTCGACGAAGTTACCCACATGGGCCTTGGCATCCAGCACGCTACCCGGGCGCAGGCGGGCGAACGGGCCGGCATCGCTGCCCTCGCCCATCACTGCGCCTTCGAGGTGGCTGTTGGCCTTTACCACCGAGCCTTTGCGCAGGGTGGTGTTCTTGATCACGCAGTTCGGGCCGATCTGCACGTCGTCCTCGATGACCACCTTGCCTTCGAGAATCACGTTGATGTCGATCAGCACGTCACGGCCAACGGTGACCTCGCCGCGAACATCGAAGCGCGCCGGGTCGCGCAGGGTCACACCCTGCGCCATCAGGCGGCGGCCTTCGCGCAGCTGGTAGTGACGCTCCAGTTCAGACAGCTGGCGACGGTCGTTGGCGCCCTGCACTTCCATCGGGTCGTGCGGCTGCTCGGTAGCCACCACCAGGCCATCGGCCACTGCCATGGCGATGACGTCGGTCAGGTAGTACTCGCCCTGAGCGTTGTTGTTCGACAGGCGGCCCATCCAGTCAGCCAGGCGTGCGGCCGGCAGGGCCAGAATTCCGGTGTTGCCTTCCTTGATCGCTTTCTGCGCATCGTTGGCATCCTTGTGCTCGACGATGGCCGTGACACTACCCAGCTCGTCACGGACGATGCGGCCATAGCCTGTCGGGTCATCGAGGGTGACCGTTAGCAGGCCCAGTTGCTGGTCGTTGACCTTGGCCAACAGACGCTGCAGGGTCTCGACTTCGATCAATGGCACATCGCCGTACAGCACCAGCACGGTGTCGGCGGTCAGCGCCGGCAGTGCCTGGGCAACCGCATGGCCGGTCCCCAGTTGCTTGTCCTGCATGACGAAGTTCAGGTCGTCAGCAGCCAGGCGCTCGCGAACCAGTTCGGCACCATGGCCAATGACCACGTGAATACCTTGCGGCTGAAGCTGGCGCGCGCTGTGGATAACATGGCCGAGCATGGAGTTGCCGGCTACCGGGTGCAGCACCTTGGGCAGCGCCGAGCGCATACGGGTGCCTTGGCCGGCGGCGAGAATTACGATATCGAGTGACATTACTGGCTACCAATCCTGGGCGGTCAGCTACGTGACCAAAATAGAAATTCAGAAAAAGAAAAAGGGTAGCCGAGGCTACCCTTTAACTCAATCGCAACGGAAGTACCTGGCCTAAGCCGGATTACTTGCCTCTGCGCAATTGCTGGACAGTACGCAGCTGAGCTGCAGCCTCGGCCAGACGTGCGGCAGCAGCGCCGTAGTCGAAGTCCGAGCCTTTAGTGTTCAGTGCGTTCTCGGCAGCCTTGAGGGCTTCCTGAGCCTGAGCTTCGTCCAGGTCGGCAGCACGTTGCACGGTGTCGGCAAGAACCTTCACCATGTTTGGCTGCACTTCGAGGAAGCCACCGGAGATGTAGAACACCTCTTGAGTGCCACCCTGCTTGGTCAGCGTGATCGGACCAGGCTTGAGATTGGTGATCAGCGGCGCGTGGCCTGGAGCGATACCCAGATCGCCCAGATTGCCGTGCGCTACTACCATCTCGACCAGGCCGGAGAAGATTTCCCCTTCCGCACTGACGATGTCGCAATGGACTGTCATAGCCATCTGCTTGCCTCAACCTGATTAGCGCCCCTCGCGGGGCGCCGGGATTACAGTTTCTTGGCTTTCTCGATCGCTTCGTCGATGCTGCCGACCATGTAGAACGCTTGTTCTGGCAGGTGGTCGTAGTCACCTTTGAGGATGCCGCTGAAGCCAGCGATGGTGTCTTTCAGGGATACGTACTTGCCTGGCGAACCGGTGAAGACTTCGGCCACGAAGAACGGCTGCGACAGGAAGCGCTGGATCTTACGAGCGCGGGCTACCAGTTGCTTGTCGCTTTCGGACAGTTCGTCCATACCCAGGATCGCGATGATGTCCTTCAGCTCTTTGTAGCGCTGCAGAACATACTGAACGCCACGAGCGGTCTCGTAGTGCTCGTTGCCGATCACGTTCGGGTCCAGCTGGCGCGAAGTCGAGTCCAGTGGGTCGACCGCTGGGTAGATACCCAGGGAGGCGATGTCACGGGACAGAACGACGGTGGCGTCCAAGTGGGCGAAGGTGGTCGCTGGCGACGGGTCGGTCAAGTCGTCCGCAGGTACGTATACGGCCTGAACGGAGGTGATCGAACCTTCCTTGGTGGAGGTGATGCGCTCTTGCAGAACGCCCATCTCTTCAGCCAGGGTCGGCTGGTAACCTACTGCAGAAGGCATACGGCCCAGCAGTGCGGATACTTCGGTACCGGCCAGGGTGTAACGATAGATGTTGTCGACGAACAGCAGAACGTCGTTACCTTCGTCACGGAACTTCTCAGCCATGGTCAGGCCGGTCAGCGCTACGCGCAGACGGTTTCCTGGTGGCTCGTTCATCTGACCGTAGACCAGCGCTACCTTGTCGAGAACGTTGGAGTCCTTCATCTCGTGGTAGAAGTCGTTACCCTCACGAGTACGCTCACCCACACCAGCGAACACGGAGTAACCGCTGTGTTCCATGGCGATGTTACGGATCAGTTCCATCATGTTTACGGTCTTGCCTACACCGGCACCACCGAACAGACCGACTTTACCACCCTTGGCGAACGGGCAAACCAGGTCGATAACCTTGATGCCGGTTTCCAGCAGGTCGTTGCCGCCTGCCTGGTCAGCGAACGAAGGCGCTGGCTGGTGGATACCGCGACGCTCTTCTTCGCCGATCGGGCCGGCTTCGTCGATCGGGTTGCCCAGTACGTCCATGATACGGCCCAGAGTGGCCTTACCAACAGGAACGGAAATGGCAGCACCGGTGTCAACGACATCCAGACCACGCTTCAGGCCTTCGGTCGAACCCATTGCAATGGTACGAACCACGCCGTCGCCCAGCTGCTGCTGAACTTCGAGGGTGGTTTCCGCGCCTTGTACTTTCAGCGCGTTGTAAACACTCGGCACGACGTCACGTGGGAATTCCACGTCGATGACGGCGCCGATGATTTGAACGATACGTCCGCTACTCATAGCTGGATCCTCTGAATATTTGAACCGTTAAACCGCGGCAGCGCCGCCGACGATTTCCGAGATCTCCTGGGTGATCGCAGCCTGACGCGCCTTGTTGTAGATCAACTGCAGCTCTTTGATCAAATCACCGGCGTTGTCTGTGGCGTTCTTCATGGCGATCATCCGGGCTGCTTGTTCAGCAGCGTTGTTCTCGACCACCGCCTGGTATACCTGCGACTCCACGTAACGCACCATCAAGCCGTCCAGCAGCTCTTTTGCGTCGGGTTCGTACAGGTAATCCCAGTGATGCTTGAGATCCTGATCCGGGGTTGCCACCAACGGTACCAATTGCTCGACCGTCGGTTTTTGGGTCATGGTGTTGATGAACTTGTTCGAAACCACCGAGAGGCGATCGATACGGCCGTCCATGTAGGCGTCCAGCATCACTTTGACGGAGCCGATCAGATCGTTGATCGATGGCTCTTCGCCCAGGTGGCTGATCGCGGCTACGACGTTGCCGCCAAAGATGCGGAAGAAAGTCGCACCCTTGCTGCCGATCACGCACAGGTCGATTTCCACGCCCTGTTCGCGGTTTTCGTTCATGTCCTTGACCAGGGCCTTGAACAGGTTGGTGTTCAAGCCACCGCACAGACCACGGTCACTGCTCACCACGATATAACCGGCGCGCTTTACAGGGCGCTCGATCATGAACGGGTGGCGGTATTCCGGGTTGGCGTTGGCCAGATGACCGATCACCTGGCGGATACGCTCCGCGTAAGGACGGCTAGCAGCCATGCGCATTTGTGCCTTGCGCATCTTGCTGACCGCCACTTTCTCCATGGCGCTGGTAATTTTTTGCGTGCTTTTGATGCTCGCAATCTTACTGCGAATCTCTTTTGCGCCTGCCATGTATCACCTATCAGGTTAGCAAGCGGGGGCCAGGGCCCCCGCTGCGGCTTACCAGGTCTGGGTGGCCTTGAACTTCTCGATACCGGCTTTCAGGCCAGCGTCGATTTCGTCGTTGAAGTCACCCTTCACGTTGATCTTTGCCATCAGTGCGGCGTGATCACGGTTGAAGTAGGCGATCAGTGCTTGCTCGAAGCTACCAACCTTGGAGACTTCCACGTCAGTCAGGAAACCACGCTCAGCGGCGTACAGCGACAGGGACATGTCCGCGATGGACATTGGCGCGTACTGCTTCTGCTTCATCAGCTCGGTTACGCGCTGACCATGCTCCAGCTGCTTGCGGGTCGCTTCGTCCAGATCGGAAGCGAACTGGGCGAATGCAGCCAGTTCACGGTACTGAGCCAGAGCGGTACGAATACCACCGGACAGCTTCTTGATGATCTTGGTCTGAGCGGCACCACCTACGCGGGATACCGAAACACCGGCGTTCACTGCAGGGCGGATGCCCGAGTTGAACATGGCCGATTCCAGGAAGATCTGACCGTCGGTGATGGAAATCACGTTGGTCGGAACGAACGCGGAAACGTCGCCAGCCTGGGTTTCGATGATCGGCAGGGCGGTCAGGGAACCGGTCTTGCCAGTGACTGCGCCATTGGTGAACTTCTCGACGTACTCTTCCGAAACGCGCGAAGCACGCTCCAGCAGACGGGAGTGGAGATAGAACACGTCACCTGGGTACGCTTCACGTCCTGGCGGACGGCGCAGCAGCAGGGAGATCTGACGGTAGGCAACGGCCTGCTTGGACAGGTCATCGTAAACGATCAGGGCGTCTTCACCGCGGTCACGGAAGAACTCGCCCATGGTGCAGCCGGCGTATGGCGCCAGGAACTGCAGTGCGGCGGATTCCGAAGCACTGGCAACGACCACGATGGTGTTGGCCAGGGCGCCGGCTTCTTCCAGCTTGCGAACGATGTTGGCAACGGTGGAACGCTTCTGGCCGACAGCAACATAAACACAGAAAATACCGGAGTCTTTCTGGTTGATGATGGCGTCGATGGCCATGGCGGTCTTGCCGATCTGACGGTCACCGATGATCAGCTCGCGCTGGCCACGGCCGACAGGGATCATGGCGTCGACGGACTTGTAGCCAGTCTGTACAGGCTGGTCTACCGACTTACGCCAGATCACGCCTGGAGCCACTTTCTCGACCGCGTCGGTCTGGGTGTTGCCCAAAGGACCCTTGCCGTCGATCGGGTTGCCCAGTGCGTCAACGACGCGACCCAGCAGTTCCTTACCAACCGGAACTTCCAGGATGCGGCCGGTGCACTTGGCGCTCATGCCTTCGGCGAGGGTGTCATAGGCACCCAGGATCACTGCACCTACGGAGTCTTGCTCCAGGTTCAGGGCCATGCCGAATACGCTGCCAGGGAACTCGATCATTTCGCCGTACATGACGTCGGCCAGACCGTGGATCCGCACGATACCGTCGGATACCGAAACAACGGTACCTTCGTTACGGGCTTGGGAGCTCACATCGAGGTTGTCGATGCGGCCCTTGATGATTTCACTAATTTCGGAAGGATTGAGTTGCTGCATTGCTCTGCTGCCCCTTCAAACTCAAGATTTCAATGCTTCGGCCAGTTTCGCGATTTTGCCGCGAACAGAGCCATCGATTACCAGGTCACCAGCGCGGATGACGACGCCGCCAATCAGGCTGGCATCCTCCGACGCGTGCAGGCGAACTTCCTGGCCTAGCCGTGCACTGAGAACCTTGGCGAGTTTGTCTTGCTGTTCTTGGTTCAACGCGAAGGCACTGGTGACTTCCACGTCCACGGATTTCTCTTGCTCGGCCTTGTACAGGTCGAACAGGGCGGCAATCTCCGGCAGAAGCAGGAGACGGTCGTTTTCCGCGGCAACATGAATGAAATTCTGTGCCTGTGCATTGAACTTGTCACCGCACACGTCAATGAACGTGGCGGCCTTTTCTGCGCTCGTCAGTCGCGGGGCCTTGAGCAGGCGCTGCATGGTGTCGTCTTGCGACACCGCAGCAGCCAGGCCGAGCATGGCTGACCAATTGGCCAGTTGCTGATGGGCCTGGGCATGCTCAAAGGCAGCCTTAGCGTAAGGTCGGGCCAACGTGGTCAGTTCTGCCATGATCGCCCTCGCTTAAATTTCAGCGGCCAGTTTGTTAACCAGCTCCGCATGCGCGTTTTGATCGATTGTGGCGCCAAGGATCTTTTCAGCACCGCCGACGGCCAGGGCACCCACTTGGGCACGCAGGGCATCTTTAGCGCTGTTCAGTTCCTGTTCGATCTCGGCCAGAGCCTGAGCCTTCACACGGTCAGCTTCGACGCGGGCCTGGTCACGGGCTTCCTCGACAAGCTGAGCAGCGCGTTTCTTGCTTTGCTCAATGATTTCGGCTGCCTGTGCTTTAGCTTCACGCAGTTGCTGACCCGCTTTCTCTTGGGCCAGCTCCAGGTCGCGAGCTGCGCGGTTGGCAGCGTCCAAGCCGTCGGCAATCTTCTTTTGGCGCTCTTGCAGGGCAGTGATGACCGGAGGCCATACATACTTCATGCAGAAGAGTACAAAAATCAGGAAGGCAACGGATTGGCCAATCAGGGTTGCATTAATGTTCACGCCAACACCTCGCTCGGTCTTTGGTTCATCACAGCTATCAACTCGTGGTTAACGAGTGATTAGCCGGCGATTTGACCAACGAACGGATTCGCGAAGGTGAAGAACAGAGCGATACCAACACCGATCATGGTTACGGCGTCGAGCAGACCGGCAACGATGAACATTTTAACCTGCAGCATTGGAACCATTTCTGGCTGGCGAGCAGCGCCTTCCAGGAACTTGCCGCCCAGCAGGCCGAAACCAATGGCGGTACCCAGTGCACCCAGGCCGATCAGCAGAGCAACAGCGATAGCGGTCAGACCAACTACAGTTTCCATCTTTCCTCCCGACTTTTACGTCGTATTGGTTAGGTTTTTAAGTTGAAGCGGTAAAACAAATCGTTTGGTACAGCATGCCCTTGCGGACTTTTTAAGCCCTCCCCCCGAACAGGCGAGGAAGGCTATCAGACACGCCAGGCGGTCTTAATGGTTATCTTCGTGGGCCATCGACAGGTAGACGATGGTCAGCATCATGAAGATGAAAGCTTGCAGGGTGATGATCAGGATGTGGAACACAGCCCACGCCCATTGCAGCACCACACCCAGGCCGCTCAGCCAGAGCAGGCCGGAGCCGAACATTACAGCGATCAGGATGAACACCAGTTCGCCGGCATACATGTTGCCGAACAGACGCAGTGCCAGCGAGATCGGCTTGGCGATCAGGGTGACGAATTCCAGCAGGAAGTTGACCGGAATCAGCAGGATCTGCACGAAGATGTTCTTGCTGCCGAACGGGTGCAGGGTCAGCTCACCGAGGAAGCCGCCCAGGCCCTTGACCTTGATGCTGTAGAAAATGATCAGGGCGAACACGCAGAAGGCCATGGCCAGGGTCGCGTTCGGGTCGGTAGTCGACACGGCGCGGAACGGAATGTGCGGATCACCGGAAATCAGGATGGCCAGCTGAGGAATCCAGTCGACCGGTACCAGGTCGACGGCGTTCATCAGGAATACCCAGACGAAAATGGTCAGCGCCAGCGGTGCAATGACCGGGCTACGGCCGTGGAAGGAGTCCTTCACGCTGCCGTTGACGAAGTCGACCATCACTTCCACGAAGTTCTGCAGACCACCAGGCTGACCGGAAGTCGCCTTCTTGGCCGCCATGCGGAAGATGAACAGGAAGATCAGGCCCAGCGCGACGGACCAACCCAGGGTGTCCAGGTGGAACGCCCAGAAGCCCATTGCCTTGGCTTCTGCAGCCGAATGGGCGAAGCCCCAGCTGCCGTCTGGTAGTTGACCGTAGGTCAGGTTCTGCAAGTGGTGCTGGATATAGCCCGAAGCGGTTTCTGCTGCCATGGTTGCCTCAAACGCCCTAAGGTCTCGAAAGTCTTTTATTCATTAGCAGTGGCGCGAACCAGCTGACCATGAGGGTCAGCAGGAAGACGCCGAATACTGCTAACGGCGCCAATGGCTTCACTCCTGCGAAGGTCAGTGCAAACAACACTGCCGTCAAAATCATTTTGCCTGCCTCGCCAGCGTAGAACGACTTGACGATGGCCTGCGCTGCCCGGGCTCCGCTAAAGCGAAAAGCCTTCCAGGCGAAGTACAGATTGGGTAGCCAGGCAATCAAACCTCCGCAGAGACCTGAATATCCACTGACCGCCCCTTTCCACTGCCACAACACCAACGTTGCCAGCAGCGCTACAACAAACTGAGTCAGCAGTACCGGAAAAACCGCCCAGCGATGGAAAGGCAGGCGGTTTGGCGTGCGTATTTCCATCACAACTGCTCCTCGGAAGTCGACCAACAAGTCAGCAATGACTTGGCATAATTTGTGCCGACAAAATGCGCGCAGAGTATAGGGGTGGATTAACCCCTATTCAACTCTTCGGTAGTGATTTCCGACTGCGCGCTACAACAGGAATTGTTTCAGCGGATGTGAGCAAGCACGCCTTGCAACTCGTCAAGCGAGTTGTAACGAATAACCAATTGGCCTTTGCCCTTGTTGCCATGACGGATCTGCACGGCCGAGCCCAGGCGCTCTGCGAGCCGCTGTTCAAGGCGTGCGATATCCGGATCAGGTTTGCTCGGTTCGACCGGATCAGGCTTGTCGCTGAGCCACTGACGAACCAGTGCCTCGGTTTGGCGCACGGTGAGGCCACGTGCGACAACATGACGCGCCCCCTCTTCCTGACGGTTTTCTTCCAGGCCGAGCAAAGCGCGGGCATGACCCATCTCCAGATCGCCGTGGGCGAGCATGGTCTTGATCGCTTCGGGCAGGGTGATCAAGCGCAGCAGGTTGGCCACGGTAACCCGCGACTTGCCCACGGCGTCGGCCACCTGTTGCTGGGTCAGTTCGAATTCCTGCTGCAGGCGCTGCAGGGCCATGGCCTCTTCCAGCGGGTTGAGGTCTTCGCGCTGAATGTTCTCGATCAGCGCCATGGCGATGGCGGCTTCGTCGGGCACTTCGCGGACCATGGCCGGGATGGTGTCCAGGCCGGCCTGCTGCGTTGCGCGCCAGCGGCGCTCACCGGCGATGATCTCGTAGCGGTTGCCATCGATCGGGCGCACCACGATCGGCTGCATCACGCCATGGTTGCGAATCGAGTGTGCAAGCTCTTCCAGCGCCTCCGGGTCCATGTCCCGGCGCGGCTGGTACTTGCCACGCTGGATCAGCTCGACCGGCAAGTGTTGCAGTTCTTTCTGGTCGATCTTCACTGCCTGCTCTTCGAGCGCGCTGACGGAAGGACCACTGAGCAGTGCATCCAACCCACGTCCGAGACCCCGTTTCTTGACGGCCATACGGATTCCTTAAGTTGTTTGTGCAGTGCGTGATTGACGGCGTTGACGGCGGACCAGTTCCCCAGCCAAGGCCAGATAAGCCAGCGCGCCGCGCGATTGCTTGTCGTAGGCCAGGGCCGGCATGCCGAAGCTGGGGGCCTCGGCCAGGCGAATGTTGCGCGGAATGACCGTGTCGTACAGCTGCGGGCCAAAGTGCTCCTTCAGCTGCGCCGAAACATCGTTGTTCAGGCTCAGGCGCGGGTCGTACATGGTCCGCAGCAGGCCCTCGATCTTCAGCTCCGGGTTCAACCGGGCGGCGATGCGCTTGATGTTATCCACAAGGTCGCTGAGACCTTCCAGCGCGTAGTACTCGCACTGCATGGGGATAATCACGCCATCGGAGGCGACCAGGGCGTTGAGCGTGAGCATCGACAGCGACGGCGGGCAGTCGATGAGGATGTAGTCGTAGTTCTCACGAATCGGCGCCAGCGCGTTGCGCAGGCGGCTCTCCTTGACCTGCATTTCCAGCAGCACCACTTCGGCGGCGGTCAGGTCACGGTTGGCCGGTAGCAACTGGAAACCACCATGCTCGGAGTAATGCATGGCTTGCGCCAGGTCGCATTCCCCGATCAGCAGGTCGTAGACCGAGTGCTCGAGCTCGTGCTTGTCCACACCGCTGCCCATGGTGGCGTTGCCCTGCGGATCGAGGTCGATCAGCAGCACACGACGCTTGGTCGCGGCCAACGAGGCGGCGAGATTGATACAGGTGGTGGTCTTGCCCACACCACCTTTCTGGTTCGCGATTGCGAATACCTTAGCCATTGATGCGCGTGTTCCCAGTCATGCCTTGCGGCGCAGTATCAGCAGATGGCGCTGGCCCTGGCAACCCGGAACGGTCAGGGCCTGCTCACTTTCCACTGTGAAGTCTGCGGGCAATGCTACCAGTTCATCGGCAGGATGCAGCCCCTTCATTGCAAGCCATTGCGTCCCGGTGTCGCCAAGGTGGCGGGTCCAGTTGGTGAAGTTCTCCATGCTGCTGAAGGCACGGGAGATAATTCCGCTGAACGGTTGTGCCGGCGTGAAGGCCTCGACCCGGCTGTGGATAACCGTGAGATTGTCCAGCTTGAGCTCCATTTTCACCTGGGTCAGGAAACGGGTCTTCTTGCCATTGGCATCCAACACCGTCACGCGCTTGTGTGGATGCAGGATAGCCAACGGGATGCCGGGCATGCCACCGCCGCTGCCGACATCCAGCCAATTGTCACGCTCGCTGTGGATAAACGACATGACACTGAGGCTGTCGAGCAGATGGCGAGAAACCATCTCGTCCGGGTCGCGCACGGCGGTCAGGTTGTAGGCTTTGTTCCATTTGATCAACAGGGCCAGGTAGCCCAGCAGCTTTTCGTGATGCTCGGCGCTCAACTCGACTCCGAGCTGACGTGCACCTGTGGACAACTCTTCTGCGTGTTGCGGGGTGACCAGGGAACTCAAGCGCTTTGCTCCAATTCGCGGCCAGCGCCGCGTTTTTTCAAGTGAATCAGCAACAGGGAAATCGCCGCCGGGGTCACGCCTGGAATACGCGATGCCTGGCCCAAGGTTTCCGGACGGGTCTGGCCGAGCTTGCCCTGGATTTCCTTGGACAGCCCGGAAATGCCCGAGTAATCGATATCCACAGGCAGCCGGGTGTCCTCGCTGGCGCGCAGGCGGGCGATTTCATCCTGCTGGCGGTCGATGTAACCGGCGTACTTGGTGCGAATCTCGACCTGCTCGGCGACCTGTGGATCGATGGCGTCACCGCCGGTCGCCTCGATCAGCCCGGCGTAGTCGATTTCCGGCCGCGCCAGCAGGTTCAACAGGCTGTACTCGTGGCTGAGCGGGGTGCCGAACTTATCCACAATGGCTTGGCCTTGCTCGGTATTCGGCCGTACCCAGGTCGACTTCAGGCGCTGTTCTTCGCGCTCGATGCCGTCGCGCTTGGTGCAGAAGGCAGCCCAGCGCTGGTCATCGATCAGGCCAAGCTCGCGGCCCTTCTCGGTCAGGCGCAGGTCGGCGTTGTCTTCGCGCAGGATCAGCCGGTATTCGGCGCGCGAAGTGAACATGCGGTATGGCTCCTGGGTACCCAGGGTGATCAGGTCGTCGACCAGCACGCCGATGTACGCCTCGTCGCGGCGCGGGCACCAGCTGTCGCGGCCCTGCGCACGCAGCGCGGCGTTGGTCCCGGCCAACAGGCCCTGGGCGCCGGCTTCTTCGTAACCGGTGGTGCCGTTGATCTGCCCGGCAAAGAACAGGCCGCCGATGACTTTGGTCTCGAGGCTGTACTTGAGGTCGCGCGGGTCGAAGTAGTCGTACTCGATGGCGTAGCCCGGGCGCACGATGTGGGCGTTTTCCATACCGCGGATCGAACGCACCAGCTCCAGCTGCACGTCGAACGGCAGCGAAGTGGAAATGCCGTTGGGGTACAGCTCATGGGTGGTCAGGCCTTCCGGCTCGATGAACACCTGGTGGCTTTCCTTGTCGGCGAAGCGGTGGATCTTGTCTTCGATCGACGGGCAGTAGCGCGGGCCGACACCTTCGATCACACCCGAGTACATCGGCGAACGGTCGAGGTTCGAGGCAATGATCTCGTGGGTGCGCGCATTGGTGTGGGTGATCCAGCAGCTCACCTGGCGCGGGTGCATTTCGGCATTGCCCATGAACGACATGACCGGGATCGGCGTATCGCCTGGCTGCTCGGTCATCACCGAGAAGTCAACCGAACGGCCGTCGATGCGTGGCGGGGTACCGGTTTTCAGGCGGCCGACGCGCAGCGGCAGTTCGCGCATGCGGTGGGCCAGGGCGATCGAAGGTGGATCGCCGGCGCGACCGCCGGAATGGTTTTGCAGACCTATGTGGATGAGGCCGCCGAGGAAGGTACCGGTGGTCAGTACCACCGATTCGGCGAAGAAACGCAGGCCCATCTGGGTTACCACGCCTTTGACCTGGTCCTGCTCGACGATCAGATCGTCGCAGGACTGCTGGAATATCCACAGGTTGGGCTGGTTTTCCAGGATTTCACGCACCACTGCCTTGTAGATGGCGCGGTCGGCCTGTGCACGGGTGGCACGTACGGCCGGGCCCTTGCGGTTGTTCAGAACGCGGAACTGGATGCCGCTCTTGTCGGTAGCCAGCGCCATGGCGCCGCCGAGGGCATCGATCTCTTTGACCAGATGGCTTTTGCCAATACCGCCGATGGCGGGGTTGCAGCTCATGTGACCGAGGGTTTCCACGTTATGGGTCAACAGCAGGGTTTTCACACCCATGCGTGCAGACGCAAGCGCAGCCTCGGTACCGGCATGGCCGCCGCCGATGACGATCACTTCAAAACGGGAAGGGAAATCCACCACGCACCTCGTGCCTGTTTTTGCGAATAGAGAAGGTAAGCGGACAAGTATAGGGACTTCCCCCCCCTTAAAGAAACCATCTGAGCAAATTTTGACCAGTCTGTGGATGAGTGGCAAACAACAGAAATCAAAGAAGAGAAATTTATAAAAGCTTTGTTTTTATGTTTATTCTTATGCACAGCCTGATCTGTGGATAAAGTGCTGCAGCCCTTAATTCACGCTATGTATAGAGAATTTAAACCCTGTGGTTGGAGTGCCATAAGGGCTTTGGATAACGCCTTTTAGCCTGTGGATTAAATGGCTCTTTACCCACAGGCGGGTTTGTCCTCAGAAAAAAAGCCCGCTTATCAACGGAGCTGAAGGCGGGTTTTCCACAGGGCTCCTAAGAGGAGTTTGGTGTCTGTGTGTAAAAAATTGGCTGCGATTTGCCCGTCGGGGAGGCGGAGTGAGGGCTTCCAGGTGCATGTCTTGGGATTTAGGGCGATGCACAGATCGAGCGCCGCCCGCGCGGCGCTTCGCGGCACAAGGCCGCTCCCATATCTGTTTCGGGCCAGTTATTCCTGTGCCAGGCGGGTTGCAGCCTTGGTGCATGGCTGGAGATGGATGAAGAGCAACTGCGTCCCCTTCGATATCAAATGGAACAAACAAGGCGGACAGCGGTGACCTCACAGGACTGATTGGCCCGAAACAGACAGTGGGAGCGGCGGTGCGGCGATCCGACTTGCCCCGCGAAGCGCCGCGCGGGCGGCGCTCGATCTCAAAGGCGACAAAAATGTTATGCCAAGCCCCCCTCAGCCGAGATGCTCTATCAGAGGCAAAAAAAAGCCGCCCCCGAAGGAGCGGCCCATGGCCTTGCTGGCTGTGGATTACTTGCCAATGCAGAAACTGGAGAAAATCCGCCCCAGCAGATCATCCGAACTGAATGCCCCGGTGATCTCACCCAAAGCATGCTGCGCCTGGCGCAGGTCTTCCGCCAGCAGCTCTCCCGCGCCAGCCAGGGTCAGTTGCGCACGCCCATGCTCCAGGTGCCCACTGGCCTGGCGCAACGCATCCAGATGGCGCCGGCGGGCACTGAAACCGCTCTCGGCGGTCTGTTCATAACCCATGCAGGCCTTCAGGTGGTCGCGCAACAACTGCAGCCCTGCGTCGTCGCCTTTGGCGCTAAGGGTGATCGTCACATGGCCATCATCGCACTGCTCCAGCGCTACCCGCTCACCGCTGAGGTCCGCCTTGTTACGAATCAACGTGACCTTGGCCGGGTCTGGCCGCTGGTCGAGAAACTCAGGCCACAACGCGAACGGGTCACTGGCCTCGGGCGCGGTGGAGTCGACCACCAGCAACACCCGGTCAGCCTCGCCAATGGCCTTCAGGGCGCGTTCTACGCCGATCTTTTCCACATGGTCATCGGTGTCGCGCAAACCTGCGGTATCGACCACATGCAGCGGCATGCCGTCGATGTGGATATGTTCGCGCAGGATATCCCGAGTGGTACCAGCGATATCGGTAACGATGGCCGCCTCCCTACCAGCCAACTGGTTCAGCAGGCTCGACTTGCCGGCATTCGGACGGCCGGCGATGACCACAGTCATGCCGTCACGCAGCAAGGCACCCTGCCCGGCTTCACGCTGCACGGTGGATAACTCGCCGCGCACCGCATCGAGCATCGACAGCACGTGGCCATCGGCGAGGAAGTCGATCTCCTCCTCGGGGAAGTCGATAGCGGCCTCGACGTAGATACGCAGGGCAATCAACGCCTCGGTCAGGCTGTGCACACGCTTGGAGAATTCCCCCTGCAGCGAGCGCAGGGCGTTGCGCGCGGCCTGGCTGGAGCTGGCCTCGATCAGGTCGGCAATGGCTTCTGCCTGGGCCAGGTCGAGCTTGTCGTTGAGGAACGCGCGCTCGCTGAATTCGCCCGGGCGGGCCAGGCGGCAGCCAACTTGTACACAGCGCTGCAGCAGCATATCCAGGACTACCGGGCCACCGTGGCCCTGCAGTTCCAGCACGTCTTCGCCGGTGAACGAATTCGGCCCGGGGAAGAACAGGGCGATCCCTTCGTCCAGTACCAGGCCTTCCTCGTCGCGGAACGGGCCGTAATGGGCATGCCGCGGCGTAAGCGTACGGCCGGTGATCAACTGGCCGGCCTGGGCAGCCAGAGGGCCGGACAACCTGACAATACCCACACCGCCGCGGCCCTGGGCGGTAGCGATGGCGGCGATGGTTTCACGCACAGTGTTCATGCTCGAAAGCCTCTACGACAAAAACGACAGATAGCAAAAACGCCCCACTAGGGGGCGTTTTTTATTCACAGGCTAGCGTAGTAGCCCGTCAAGCAGCAGCTTTTTTCGTTGCTGCTTCGATGCGACGAGTGATGTACCACTGCTGCGAAATCGACAAGCAGTTGTTCACAACCCAGTACAGCACCAGACCAGCCGGGAACCACAGGAAGAAGAAGGTGAAGATGATCGGCATCATTTTCATCACCTTCGCCTGCATCGGATCCGGCGGAGTCGGGTTCAGGCGCTGCTGGATGAACATGGTAGCGCCCATGATGATCGGCAGGATGAAGAACGGATCCTTGATCGACAGGTCGGTAATCCACAGCATCCACGGGGCCTGGCGCATTTCCACGCTTTCCAGCAGTACCCAGTACAGGGCCAGGAATACCGGCATCTGCACCAGGATCGGCAGGCAGCCACCCAGCGGGTTGATCTTCTCTTTCTTGTACAGCTCCATCATCGCCTGGGACATCTTCTGGCGATCGTCACCGAAGCGTTCCTTCAGTGCAGCGAGCTTCGGCGCAACGGCACGCATACGCGCCATGGAGCGGTAGCTGGCAGCCGACAGCGGGAAGAACAGGCCTTTGATCAGCATGGTCAGCACGATGATCGACCAGCCCCAGTTACCCAGCAGGCTGTGGATATGTTGCAGCAGCCAGAAGATCGGCTGAGCGATGAACCACAGGAAGCCGTAGTCGACGGTCAGTTCCAGGCCTGGGGACAACTCTTTCAGCTTGGACTGGATCTTCGGACCGGCATACAGCATGGCGCTGGTTTCGACCTTGCCGCCAGCAGGTACGCTGAGGGCCGGGCCGGTGTAGCCGATGATGTAGTTGCCCTGGCTGTCCTTGCGGGTCTGGACAACGTTGTTGTCCGACTTGGCCGGAATCCAGGCGGTCACGAAGTAGTGCTGCAGCCAGGCAACCCAGCCGCCGGACACATTTTCTTTCAAACTACCTTTGTCGATGTCCTTCATCGAGACCTTTTTGTAAGGCTCGGAAGCTGTCCACAGGGCTGCGCCCAGGTAGGTTGCGGTGCCAGTGGCAGTGCTCGAGGATGGATCGCCGCTGGCGTCACGCTTGAGCTGGGCAAACATGTTGCCGCTCCAGGCCTGGTCGCTCTGGTTGTCGATCAGGTAGCTGACATTCAGGTCGTACTCACCGCGCTTGAAGCTGAAGCGCTTGATGTAGTTGACACCGTTGTCGCTGAACTTCAGGTCGACCACCAGTTGTTCCTGGCCGTCGGCCAGCTGGTAGCTCTTCTGTTCGGCGGCATACAGCGGGCGACCGCTGGCGCGGGCATCCGGGCCGTTGGCGCCGGTCAGGCCGCTTTGTGCCAGGTAAACACGCTCGCCACCGTTGTCGAACAACTGGAACGGAATGTTCGGGTGGTCTTGACGGCGTGGGTACTTCGGCAGGTTCAACTGGACGATGTCACCACCGACCGGATCGATAGCCAGTTCCAGGACGTCGGTCTTGACCCGGATCAAGTCCTTGCTGAGTGCGACCGGTGCCAATTCGGCAGGGCTCGATTCGGCGTTGGCGCTCGGTACATCGGCGCTGGCACCGTTGTTACCGGCCGGCACGCCATCGGGCAAGCCCGGCGCAACAGTGCTGGCAGCAGTATTCTGAGTCGGCAGGGCAGCCTGGCCGTAGTCATCGTTCCACTTCAGGACCATGACGTAGGACACGACTGCCAGCGCGGCGATCAGGATCGTGCGTTTAATATCCATGATTACTCGGCTATCGAAGAAGTTCGGGAGGAAGGAGCGGGTGGAACGGGGTCGAAACCGCCGTCATTCCACGGATGACAACGCCCCAGGCGACGAACGGCCAGCCACCCACCACGCCAGAGGCCATGGTTTTCGATGGCTTCATACGCGTAACAGGAGCAGCTGGGGAAAAAACGACAGTGGCTGGCCATCAGAGGGCTAATGGCGTAACGGTAAAACTGGATCGGAACGAGCGCCAGTTTACGCATCTTGGCTGTCTACCCCTGCGGAATTGGCGGTGACTGCTGGTGTTGGCCGGCTGCGCGCCAGGCGTTTCCAGAGCTTGCCAAAGTGTTGGTGCAATTCCGGGTTTTCTACCTCACCCAATCCCTTGCGCGCGACGATCACAATGTCCAACCCGGCAAGCATTTGCTGGTTCAGACGAAAGGAATCGCGCATCAAGCGCTTGAGGCGATTGCGCTGAACGGCGAGCTTGACGCTCTTCTTGCCGATCACCAAGCCAAGGCGCGGGTGATCGAGGCCGTTCTCGCGAGCAAGGATCAGCAGGTTTTTCCCTGGAACCTTGCCGGTTGGGGAGTCGAAGACCGCTTTGAAATGTCGGGGTGTAAGCAGTCGCTTTTCCCGACTGAAGTCCTGACTCACCACCTGTGCCGAAAAATCAAATGGCCAGACGCTTACGGCCTTTGGCACGACGACGCGACAGAACAGCGCGGCCGTTCTTGGTAGCCATACGGGCACGGAAGCCGTGGGTGCGCGCGCGCTTGATGGTGCTTGGTTGGAAAGTACGTTTCATGGCGTATTACCTGGTTTGTCGACGACGGGCCGGGATGGCCCCCTTTTTAAGAGACCGGGGATTCTAGAGAAAGCAAGCCCATAGGTCAATTTCCAACCAGTCTTTCCATATAGAGCGTGTGATGGACGGTGCGTGCTGGTCGATCCCCAGAGGGGTGCTTGATCGGGCACACGAATTGGGGACAACATGAAAAAAAAGAAGAGACATATAAAAAGCTTTTTAGAAGAATCTATAAATATTAAGTGGATAACCTTCTGTGGATAACATGCTTGAGGCCAGAAAATACGCGCTGTACAGAGTTTTACAACTTTGTTCTCAACCGGTGCTGCGCTTGTTTTGTTCATGGGCGAAAGCTGTGGATGAAAATACCGTTTATCCACAGTAGAGTTATCAACAGGGCTGGCCTCAGGGTTGTGCATAGCCCTCATGACGGCTTATCCACAGGGCTTATTCACAGTGTGGAAAAGCTGTTTTGGTCGATAAATGGCTGTTTTGTCATGGTTCCTAACGTGTCCACATGTGGATAACTGGGCGCTCGACCGGTACAATGGCGGTTTGTTTTTGCCTCATCCGGCTTTCAAACTCAGGGGATATCCGTGTCAGTGGAACTTTGGCAGCAGTGCGTGGAGCTTCTGCGCGATGAACTGCCTGCCCAGCAATTCAACACCTGGATCCGTCCGCTACAGGTCGAAGCCGAAGGCGACGAGTTGCGCGTCTATGCGCCTAACCGTTTCGTTCTCGATTGGGTCAATGAAAAGTACCTGGGTCGTCTGCTCGAGCTGTTGGGTGAGAACGGCAGCGGCATTGCGCCCGCCCTTTCCTTATTAATAGGCAGCCGCCGCAGCTCGGCACCGCGGGCTGCGCCCAATGCGCCAGTCAGTGCCGCCGTGGCCGCTTCGCTGGCGCAAACACAGGCGCAGAGCCAGACACAGAAGGCAGCGCCGGCAGCCCCGGTGGTTGAACCGGTCGCCGTGCAGGCGGCCGAGCCTGTGCTGGTCGATGAAATGGCCGAGCCTTCCTCGCGTGACAGCTTCGATGCCATGGCCGAGCCGGCTTCAGCGCCGGCCGGTAATGCCCGGACCGAACAGCGCACCGTGCAGGTAGAAGGTGCGCTCAAGCACACCAGCTACCTCAACCGCACCTTTACCTTCGACACCTTCGTCGAAGGTAAGTCGAACCAGTTGGCGCGTGCGGCTGCCTGGCAGGTGGCCGACAACCCAAAGCATGGCTATAACCCACTGTTCCTTTATGGCGGCGTGGGCCTGGGTAAAACCCACCTTATGCATGCTGTGGGTAACCACCTGCTGAAGAAGAACCCGAACGCCAAGGTCGTCTACCTGCATTCGGAGCGCTTCGTCGCGGACATGGTCAAGGCGCTGCAACTCAACGCCATCAACGAATTCAAACGCTTCTACCGCTCGGTGGATGCGTTGCTGATCGACGATATCCAGTTCTTTGCCCGTAAAGAGCGCTCGCAGGAAGAGTTTTTCCACACCTTCAACGCCCTGCTTGAGGGTGGCCAGCAGGTAATCCTTACCTCTGACCGCTACCCCAAGGAGATCGAAGGCCTGGAAGAGCGCCTGAAGTCGCGCTTTGGTTGGGGGCTGACGGTGGCCGTCGAGCCACCAGAGCTGGAAACCCGCGTAGCGATCCTGATGAAGAAGGCCGACCAGGCCAAGGTCGAACTGCCGCATGACGCGGCCTTCTTCATTGCCCAGCGCATCCGCTCCAACGTACGTGAGCTGGAAGGTGCACTGAAGCGGGTGATTGCCCACTCGCACTTCATGGGCCGCGACATCACTATCGAGCTGATCCGGGAGTCGCTGAAGGACCTGCTGGCGCTGCAAGATAAACTGGTCAGTGTGGATAACATCCAGCGTACCGTCGCCGAGTACTACAAGATCAAGATCTCCGATCTGTTGTCCAAACGTCGTTCACGTTCTGTCGCGCGTCCACGCCAGGTGGCCATGGCGCTGTCCAAGGAACTGACCAACCACAGTCTGCCGGAAATCGGCGATATGTTCGGTGGTCGCGACCATACGACCGTGCTGCACGCCTGCCGCAAGATCAACGAACTGAAGGAATCCGACGCGGACATCCGCGAGGACTACAAGAACCTGCTGCGGACGCTGACGACCTGATGGCCGTCTGCGCAGCTAATTGAAGGCAAGGGACTAGACCATGCATTTCACCATTCAACGCGAAGCCCTGTTGAAACCCCTGCAACTGGTCGCCGGTGTCGTCGAGCGCCGTCAGACCTTGCCGGTCCTGTCCAACGTATTGCTGGTCGTGCAAGGCCAGCAACTGTCGTTGACCGGTACCGACCTGGAAGTCGAACTGGTAGGCCGCGTGCAACTGGAAGAGCCGGCCGAGCCTGGCGAAATCACTGTCCCGGCACGCAAGCTGATGGACATTTGCAAAAGCCTGCCAAACGACGCCCTGATCGATATCAAGGTCGACGAGCAGAAACTGTTGGTCAAGGCCGGTCGCAGCCGCTTCACCCTGTCGACCCTGCCAGCTAACGACTTCCCGACCGTGGAAGAAGGCCCAGGCTCGCTGACCTGCAACCTGGAGCAGAGCAAGCTGCGCCGCCTGATCGAACGTACCAGCTTCGCCATGGCCCAGCAGGATGTGCGCTATTACCTCAACGGCATGCTGCTGGAGGTTTCCCGCAACACATTGCGTGCTGTCTCAACCGACGGCCACCGCCTGGCGCTTTGCTCCATGAGCGCGCCCATCGAGCAGGAAGATCGCCACCAGGTGATCGTGCCGCGCAAAGGTATCCTGGAGCTGGCACGCCTGCTGACCGACCCGGAAGGCATGGTCAGCATCGTTCTGGGCCAGCACCACATCCGCGCCACCACCGGTGAATTCACCTTCACCTCCAAGCTGGTGGACGGCAAGTTCCCGGACTACGAGCGCGTGCTGCCCAAGGGCGGTGACAAGCTGGTGGTCGGCGACCGCCAGGCGCTGCGTGAAGCCTTCAGCCGTACTGCGATTCTTTCCAACGAAAAGTACCGCGGTATCCGCCTGCAACTGGCTGCTGGCCAACTGAAGATCCAGGCCAACAACCCCGAGCAGGAAGAAGCTGAAGAAGAAATCAGCGTGGACTACGAAGGTAGCTCGCTTGAGATCGGCTTCAACGTCAGCTACCTGCTGGACGTGCTGGGCGTGATGACTACCGAGCAAGTTCGTCTGATCCTGTCCGATTCCAACAGCAGTGCCCTGCTGCAGGAAGCGGGTAATGACGATTCTTCCTACGTTGTCATGCCGATGCGTCTGTAACCCGTAGCAGGCGAAATGTCCCTTCGACGTATCATGGTCACCGCGGTGCGCAACTTGCACCCGGTGACACTCTCACCCTCCCCCCGCATCAACATCCTTTACGGCGCCAACGGCAGCGGCAAGACCAGCGTGCTTGAAGCCGTGCACCTGCTTGGGCTGGCGCGCTCGTTCCGTAGCACCCGCTTGAACCCGGTCATTCAGTACGAACAGCCTGCCTGTACCGTGTTTGGCGAAGTGCAGCTGGCCGAGGGTGGCACCAGCAACCTGGGGGTATCCCGGGAGCGACAGGGGGAGTTCACCATTCGCATCGATGGGCAGAATGCGCGCAGCGCGGCCCAGTTGGCGGAATTGCTACCGCTTCAGCTCATTAACCCAGACAGTTTTCGGCTGTTGGAAGGTGCCCCGAAAATACGCCGTCAGTTCCTGGACTGGGGGGTGTTCCACGTGGAACCTCGTTTCTTACTTGCCTGGCAGCGGCTGCAGAAGGCGCTGCGGCAGCGGAACTCATGGTTGCGTCATGGTACACTTGACCCAGCTTCGCAAGCCGCCTGGGACCGGGAATTGTGCCTGGCCAGCGCGGAAATAGATGAATACCGTCGCAACTACATCAAGGCCTTGAAGCCCGTCTTCGAGCGAACCCTGAGCGAACTGGTCGAGCTGGACGGGTTGACCCTGAGCTACTACCGAGGCTGGGACAAGGACCGGGAACTGCAAGAAGTCCTCGCCTCCTCTCTCCTTCGCGATCAGCAGATGGGCCATACCCAAGCCGGTCCGCAGCGTGCTGATCTGCGTCTTCGTCTGGCTGCCAACAACGCAGCCGACATCCTGTCGCGAGGTCAGCAAAAGCTGGTGGTGTGCGCATTGCGCATTGCCCAAGGCCACCTCGTTAGCCAGGCTCGCCGCGGTCACTGTATTTATCTCGTGGATGACTTGCCGTCCGAACTGGACGACCAGCATCGCCGCGCGCTGTGCCGCTTGCTTGAAGAATTACGCTGCCAGGTGTTCATCACCTGTGTAGATCACGAATTACTGAGGGAAGGCTGGCAGACGGAAACGCCAGTTGCTTTGTTCCACGTGGAACAAGGCCGTATCACCCAGACCCACGACCATCGGGAGTGAAGGCATGAGCGAAAATCAAACGTACGACTCCTCCAGCATCAAGGTGCTGAAAGGTTTGGATGCCGTACGCAAGCGTCCCGGGATGTACATTGGCGACACCGATGATGGTAGCGGCCTGCACCACATGGTCTTCGAAGTGGTCGACAACTCGATCGACGAAGCCCTCGCCGGTCACTGCGATGACATCACCGTCATCATCCACCCGGACGAATCCATCAGTGTGCGCGACAACGGTCGCGGCATTCCGGTCGACGTGCATAAAGAAGAAGGCGTTTCCGCAGCCGAGGTCATCATGACCGTACTGCACGCCGGCGGTAAGTTCGACGACAACTCCTACAAGGTATCCGGCGGTCTGCACGGTGTAGGTGTTTCGGTTGTTAACGCCCTGTCCGAGAAGCTGGTGCTGACTGTTCGCCGTAGCGGCAAGATCTGGGAGCAGACCTACGTTCACGGTGTGCCACAAGCGCCGATGGCGGTTGTCGGTGACAGCGAAACCACCGGTACCCACATCCACTTCAAGCCCTCGGCTGAAACCTTCAAGAACATCCACTTCAGCTGGGACATCCTGGCCAAGCGTATCCGCGAGTTGTCTTTCCTCAACTCGGGAGTTGGCATTCTGCTGAAGGATGAGCGCAGCGGTAAGGAAGAGTTCTTCAAGTATGAAGGCGGCCTGCGTGCGTTCGTCGAGTACCTGAACACCAACAAGACACCGGTCAACTCCCAGGTATTCCACTTCAACGTCCAGCGTGACGATGGCGTGGGTGTTGAAGTTGCGCTGCAGTGGAACGACAGCTTCAACGAAAACCTGCTGTGCTTCACCAACAACATTCCGCAGCGTGACGGCGGTACTCACCTGGTGGGCTTCCGTTCTTCGCTGACCCGTAGCCTGAACAGCTACATCGAGCAGGAAGGCCTGGCCAAGAAGAACAAGGTGGCGACCACTGGCGACGACGCCCGTGAAGGCCTGACCGCGATCATCTCGGTAAAGGTGCCGGACCCGAAGTTCAGCTCCCAGACCAAAGACAAGCTGGTCTCCTCGGAGGTGAAAACCGCCGTGGAACAGGAGATGAACAAGTACTTCTCCGACTTCCTGCTGGAAAACCCGAACGAGGCCAAGGCCGTCGTTGGCAAGATGATCGACGCTGCGCGTGCCCGTGAAGCGGCGCGTAAAGCCCGTGAGATGACTCGCCGCAAAGGTGCGCTGGATATCGCCGGCCTGCCGGGCAAACTTGCCGACTGCCAGGAAAAGGACCCTGCCCTTTCCGAACTGTACCTGGTGGAGGGTGACTCCGCAGGTGGTTCGGCCAAGCAAGGCCGCAACCGTCGTACTCAGGCGATCTTGCCGCTGAAGGGTAAAATCCTCAACGTCGAGAAGGCACGCTTCGACAAGATGATCTCGTCCCAGGAAGTGGGCACGCTGATCACTGCGCTGGGCTGCGGCATCGGCCGCGAAGAGTACAACATCGACAAGCTGCGTTATCACAACATCATCATCATGACCGATGCTGACGTTGACGGTTCTCACATCCGTACCCTGCTGCTGACCTTCTTCTTCCGTCAGCTGCCGGAGCTGGTCGAGCGCGGCTACATCTACATTGCTCAGCCACCGCTGTACAAGGTGAAGAAAGGCAAGCAGGAGCAGTACATCAAGGACGACGAGGCCATGGAAGAGTACATGACCCAGTCGGCTTTGGAAGATGCCAGCCTGCACCTGGACGAGTCAGCGCCAGCAGTTTCCGGTGTGCAGCTCGAGGCGCTGGTCAATGAGTTCCGCAGTGTGATGAAGACGCTCAAGCGTCTGTCTCGCCTGTACCCGGAAGAGTTGACTGAGCACTTCATCTACCTGCCCGAAGTTACGCTGGATCAGTTGGGTGATCATGCTGTGATGCAGTCGTGGCTGAGCAAGTTCCAGGAGCGTTTGAACAACAGCCAGAAGTCTGGCCTGGTGTACAAGGCAAGCTTGCGCGAGGACAAGGAGCGCAACGTTTGGTTGCCGGAAGTTGAAGTAACTTCCCACGGTCTGGCCAGCTACGTCACTTTCAACCGCGATTTCTTCGGTAGCAACGACTACCGCACAGTGGTCAACATCGGTTCCAAGCTGTCCAGCTTGCTGGGTGAAGGTGCCTACGTTCAACGTGGGGAGCGCCGCAAGGTGATTGTCGAATTCAAGGAAGGCCTGGACTGGCTGATGAACGAGACCACCAAGCGTCATACCATTCAGCGATACAAAGGGCTGGGTGAGATGAACCCTGACCAGCTATGGGAAACCACCATGGACCCAACCGTGCGCCGTATGCTCAAGGTCACCATCGAAGATGCGATCGCAGCCGACCAGATCTTCAACACCCTGATGGGTGATGCAGTCGAACCGCGCCGTGACTTCATTGAGAGCAACGCGTTGTCGGTTTCGAACCTGGACTTCTGATTCAGGTGTAGATTGCCATGTCTAGTCCTGAAATAGGTTTACACCTGTTCAGGTAGGCCGGTAGGCCTCAAAACGCCCGGTGCACCGCATCGGGCGTTTTGTTTTTCAGGGCC